>CALSBO010000040.1:0-26923 GCA_943373195.1 Brevundimonas vancanneytii | reverse complement strand
GTGCGGCCTTGAGCATCTGTGCTATGATCGCCATCTGATCCGGACGTGCCCGCCTCCCGAAAGCCCCCGATGTACGAGACCCCCGAACTGGATAGCGACGCCTTCGTCCGCACCCATGAGATCCGCGTCCATCAGGACGAGGAGGCGTGGGAGGGCATGCGTGCGGCCGGCCGTCTGGTGGGTCAGGCGCTGGACATGATCACCCCCTTCGTGGTCCCCGGCGTGACCACGGGCGAGCTGGACGACCGGGTGCGGGAGTTCACCCTGGATCACGGCGCCCTGCCCGCCTGCCTCGGCTACAAGGGCTATGAAAAGACGATCTGCACCTCGATCAACCACGTCGTCTGCCACGGGATTCCGGGCGACCGGGCGCTGAAGGACGGCGACATCGTCAACCTGGACCACACCGTCATCGTCGACGGCTGGCACGGCGATTCCAGCCGGATGTTCGCGGTCGGCCAGATCAACGCCCGCGCCCGCAAACTGATCGACGTCACCTATGACTCGCTCGAGGCGGGTCTGGCCCAGATCAAGCCGGGAAACACCTTCGGCGACATCGGCTACGCCATCCAGCAGGTGGTCGAGGCGGCCCGCATGTCGGTGGTGCGCGACTTCTGCGGCCACGGCATCGGCCGGCTGTTCCACGACAGCCCCAACGTCCTGCACTACGGCCGCCGCGGCGAGGGCGCGACCCTGAAACCGGGCATGTTCTTCACCGTCGAGCCGATGGTGAACCTGGGCAAGCCGCACGTGAAGGTTCTGTCCGACGGCTGGACCGCCGTGACCCGCGACAAGTCCCTGTCGGCCCAGTGCGAGCACACCTGCGGGGTGACCGAGACCGGGGTGGAGCTGTTCAGCGCCAGCCCGGCGGGGATGTTCCGGCCGAAGTTCTAGGGTAGGTTGCTTTCCGCATCTGCGGAGGCGCTGTTGGACCAATTGACAACACTAGCTATGTTGGAGCATACTCCAACATGAAGGCGCGGCTGCTGAACCGGAGCCGCCAGGACCTCGGCGAGGGCCTGACCGCCCATGTGCGGCTCTGGCTCCTGCCCGCCCCGGTCCCTGGCTCGGCGCACCGGTTCAAATACAGCTTCGCCTTCGTCTGTGACGAGGTCTGCGCCGTCCGTTACGACAACGAGCGCGGCAAGGGCGACCATCGTCACTTCGGCCAAGAGGAGTTTGACCATGACTTCATCGACATCCGCACCCTTGATCGAGACTTCTGGCGAGACGTACGAGAGTGGCGAGTTCAGAACGGTCGTCTTTAGCGTGAAAAGCGACAACCAGTTCCGGGACGACATCGTGCAGGTTTGGGAGACCGGCGAGAGCAAGGGCTATGCTGAACACAGCTTCCCGACCGCCGAACGCCTGTTCGAAGTCATCAGCAGCAAGCGGTGGGACATTCTCGGCGTCATGGCCGGCGCGGGCGGCTTGAGCATCCGCGAAGTGGCGCGGCGCGTCGGCCGCGACGTCAAGGCGGTGCATGGCGACGTCACAACCCTGCTAAGCAACGGAGTGATCGACCGGGGCGCCTCCGGCAAGGTGATCTTCCCCTACGACTATTTCCACCTGAACATGTCCAACCGTCGCGCCGCCGCCTGAGCATGGACGCAACCACGCCCAAACCCCATCACGCGGGCCACCGCGAGCGCCTACGCGAGCGCGCGCGGGGCGCGGGCCTGCCCCATCTGCCCGACTATGAACTGCTCGAACTGTTCCTCTTCCGCAGCCAGCCGCAGGGCGACGTCAAGCCGATCGCCAAGGCCCTGCTGGCCCGGTTCGGTTCGCTGGCGGCGGTGCTGGCCGCCCCGGTCGAGGACCTGATCACCGTCAAGGCCGAGGACGCGCGGGGCCGGCCCAAGGGCGTCGGCGCCGAGACCGCGCTGGACCTGGCCGCCCTGCACGAGGTCGCCCGCCGGGTCATCAAGGAGGAGGCCAACCGGCGCACCGTCATCTCGTCCTGGACCGCCCTCGTCGCCTATGTCCGCCTGTCGCTGCAGCATGAGGCGCGCGAGCAGTTCCGGGTGCTGTATCTGGACCGGTAGTATGCGAATTGCAAATAGACCAAATGGGGTAGAATGTCCGACCGCCTAAACCGCCTCAAAGCCGCGACCCGCATGGCTTTCTTCGAAACTGACTATGAAGGCTTCGACTACGCCACAAGCGGCGGAACCGTCTTTCTGGTAGCTCTGAACGGCAAGCCCTACGCCATCACCGCCACCCATGTCCGCCAGACGTTTGAATGGCGAAGACTATGCGTGACCGATGAGAAGCATGGGCGCGAAATCGCGGGTTTGAACGCCGTCAGCCGGGCAACCAACTTGGTTGGGGATGCCGAGGGAACCGACATCGGCGACATCTCGATCATCGAGTTCAGCGACGGCATTGGCGCCGATTTCTTCAAGAATGGGATTTACCCCCTTGATGACGACACGACGGGGCGCTCCGAGACTGGAGATGCGCTGATCGCCTATGGGCTTCCCAAAGAACTGAGCACCATTGAAGACCAGACGATCAAGCCGGTTTTCGCGGAACTCGGTTTTGAGGATGCGGATGAAGGCTTCTTGGAGATCGGCCTCATCCTTGCCCTCTGTCTGGAAATCCCCGGCGAAGTCCGGGTCGGTGATCGACCGCAGCTTGATGGTCGTCGAGAGACCCGTGGCGTGGACGTGCTCTTCCAGCATGTCCCTGACGAGCAGACTTAGCGGTCTTGGTGTTCTCTGCATTCGGCCCATCAGCGGCGATGCGGTCGTCGCTTCGGCGGTCGGCGGATTTCGACAGGACATCGATTGGGATTTCGCGGGGATGGACGATTAACGGAACGAGCCCGGTCGCCCGGCGGCAACATTGCTACCCGCGCAATTCCCAACCACTGTAGCCGATCACCGGGGGGTGGACCGAAATGAACAAGATTGGGGTCATCGGCTGGGGATCGCTCATTTGGGCCCCCCAAAACTTGCATATCCGGTCGGGAGGTTTGTTGGCCCCGACTTGGCGCAAGGACGGGCCTGTCTTGATGTTGGAATTCAGTCGGGTCTCGCGCGATGATCGCCTGACGTTGGTCATCGATGAGACAAACGGCCGAGGATGCCCAGCCTTGGTGGCCCGGAGCGCTTTGACGGACCTGAATGACGCGATCCGCAATCTGATGGATCGCGAAGGCACGACAAAAGACGGGGTGATTGGCTATATCAATTTTCGCGACGGGCGCGAACGCGACGCTTCAAATGGCTCGTCTCCTCGCGCGCTGGAATCCATCCGGGCCTGGGGAGGACACAACGCCTTCGATGCATTGATTTGGACCGGTTTGACCTCGAATTTCGAGCAGAGAAAACACGTGCCGTTCTCAATCGACGCGGCTGTTGTCCATTTGAAAGGTCTGCCGCCTGCTGAGCGAAAGGTTGCACTGACCTATTTCCGCAAGGCACCAGCGCAGATTCGAACTGAGCTACGGGATGAGGTCTCGAAGCGTTTTTGAGCAGCGGTTCATTTCCGTTTGAGCCAGCGCGCCATCTCCGATGCACGAGCCACGTCATCGAGGATCGAGTCGAGGGCGCCCGCAGTCACCGGGTCAACGCCTGCCCGCCGCGCTGTCAGTCGTCCTCGAAGGGTTCGGGTCGTCTTCTCGCTTACGAACCCTCGACGGTTTGTGACCAGCCGAAGGTAGTGGGGGCCTCGTCCCAGCAGGTCGCGGGAGAAGGCGCGTTGCGATCGACACAGACCGAGCTTGCGGCACTCCTCGTAGACCTTTTTCGCTCCCGTCCAGAACACGGTCCCACCTCTCGCCGGGACGATTTGAGTATCGTTCCTGCACCCTCATCTACATTTATCCTCCGAGGCTGCGATGTCGTCCGGCGAGCCTCAATCCGCCCCGCAACATTCCCGCAGACAATCCCTCGACCTTCGCCATCTCCGGTGCAGCTTCGGGATCATCCGGTCCGTCGAGATCATCGGCGAAACCATCCCCCCATTCGCCGACATGAAGAAGTTGTCGCTCGGGCAGTCGGGTGTCAGGCAGGGCGACGGCCGCCGATTCCACAGGCTGTAGAGCGGCCCGAACTGGGGATCGCGGATCAGGGCTGCGATCTGATCCTTGGTGACCTCCCGGTGCATCCCGCACTTCGAGCAATGCCGCCAAATCCTCGCCTCAGGCTCGGCCAGGATGGCGGCTAGGGTCTGGCTCCAGGTCGGTGCCCAAGGGTCCGGCATTCTATTCTCATTCGATCAAGACCGACCCAGGGCGATAAGAACGAATGCGGAACGAATGGCAAGCAGATGCGGGCCGACGAGGTGGGGATAAAGACCTTGAGGCAGCTTCCTAACTGACGGCGAACCGATCCGGCCGCACCGCCGCAATGATCTCCGCTGGGTCCCGCGACACGTCCAACCAGTCCCCCCATTCCTCAGGTTCGAGGATGACCGGTGCCCTGGTGTGATAGTCGCCCAGTCAGCCTACTGCCGCCGCTGCATAATGATTTCGTCGTCGGTGAATTCCAGCACCTCGAACGCGACACCCTGAATCTCGATTATGCGAGACGACGACAGATCGAAGCTGATCGTTCGGCCTTCTGGAATCGAGGCGGACTGCTCCACCCGCACCTGGAGTTGGCCGTCCCTTACCCCCTCGAAAGTCGCCAAAGTGCGGGAAGTTTGGACTAGCTCTACAATACCAGTGGTTTCGAAAAGGCGGTCAAAAGGGATCGTGTTTATACATCCCATATTGGCTCCCTGTATCCTATAGCAAACCTGCCATCCGTCGTCTCTTCGGGTAACAGTTTGGCCGAGGCTCGTGATGTAGTTTGACGCGGGGTGCGAATAATTTAAATAAAGCGGAGAAAATGCGCGGTCCTGTGACTTTAGTTTGCAGGCCAATTGATCGGCATTAAGTCGATGATGTGCGCCCATATAGGATGCTGATCCGCTATCTAACGATATGAAGCAGTTTGAATAGAACCCATCACTAGTGGTGATGATGGGACTGCCCGATGTTGATCGGAATACAGTGCCCTCGGGAGGAAAAAGGAACTCTTGGGGGGCGTAGAGCGGCACCGGATCAATCGGTTCACTGGTAACGATTAGGTGGTATGCATACGTTGCGGCTCGCTGGTCAGACTCGGCTTGATATCGTTCGCCAATGGCCCGCGCGGCACCCGACCCGGCCGCCAACAAGGCTTGTTGAGCGGCATCGAGAGCCTGCACCTGTCTCTCCAAACGTCTCATATTTTGGGCATTAATGTCGCCGCCACCCGCATGCCGACGACTTCCAGGCGGACAGCGGCCCTCCCCGAAGGTGTTGAACCAACGCCCCCCCATCTCGACTTCTTCGCAAACGGCGAGGCTTCGATAGTTCGAGGTTGATGGGGTCTGCGATAGAGCATCGTGGCTCGCAGCCCATCCGAGGACAGCGACTGCGGCAGCGGCAACGCGAAAGCCAATCATGATGCTCTTTCCATGGGTTTTCAGAGACCTTTAGGTCGGCGGGCATTGGGCCGCAACCAAGGGTCTAAAGCCATGCTGGAACTCAACCGCGCCGGTTGGCACCATCTTCCTTGTTGTGTTCGAGATTCAGCGGTGCGGTCGTCACCGTCGAGTGGGTGACAAGGGCCTAATGGTAGGCATCGCTAACCCGGTGTGCTCAGGTGCCCGAATGAAGCCCACAGCCCTCTTCGCCGCCCTCGCCCTCTTCACTACTGCATGCACAGGGACCCCCAGCCCCGGCACCAGCCCCACTCCTGGCCCCACGCTCAAGTTGGCCAGTTGGAACATGGAGCACCTCGCGGAATCCAACGGCTCAGGGTGCCGTCCACGCACTGATGCCGACTACGCGGCCATGAGAGCCTACGTGGAGGACCTGGGTGCTGACGTGATCGCCATACAAGAAGTCGAATCCCAAGCCGCTGCCGAACGGGTGTTCGATCCCGCGATCTACACCGTGGTGATTGAGGATCGGATCGGGACAGATCGAGGCGGTGAATGCCGAGGCCAAGCAGGGCTGACGATCAATGCCCAGCGGACAGGCTTCGCGATCCGGAAGGGCGTCCAATTCGAACGCCAGCCTGATTTCACAGCGGTCCAGGTCGGAAATCCTGATCTTCGCTCCGGGGTCGATCTGATCGTTCGACCGAGAGGCGGAGACCCCATCAGGGTCCTGTCCGTCCATTTGAAGTCCGGATGTAGCTCGGGCGACCGGAACGAAGCCTGTCCAGTTCTCTTCCAGCAGGTTCCCGTGATGGAGCAGTGGATCGACCAACGGGCCACCGAGGGTGTGAGGTTTGCCGTCATGGGCGACTTCAACCGTCGTCTCTCAATGCCCGCTGATACAGGTTGGGCCGACTGGGACGATGGCTCACCTGCGAACGCCGACCTCGCCCTGGCTTCCGGCGATCAATCGGCTCGCTGCAATCCTCGATACCGTGACTTCATAGATTTTATCGTCCTGGACCGGCGAGCGACCGAGGACCTCAGGGGCTTTGATGAGAAGACCTTCGAGGGCGAGGGTCTGAGCGATCATTGCGCGGTGTCGGCCAGCTTGAGCCTTCGGTAACGGCACCGACCTGCGCTCAGGTTCTGTGCCTTCTGCTCAGCGCCGTGCGATCTGGCCCGGCCTCCACGATGAGCGAGGCAGCCAATCCTCGCCCAATTTCGGTGAGGCTCAAAAGCGTGTTTCGGCGGTCGTCCGGGCTATCCTCCATGTCCACAAGGCCGAGCTTGGCTAATCGCTCGACCGAACGGAAAGGAGCCTGACCAACTTCGGACTGGAGTTCGGTCAGCGTAAGCTGTTCCCCGAGGGCATCTGATCTCGCTATCCTGATTAGGGCGCGGCCCTGTTTGATGGTGATCCGTGTAGCGGTTCCTGCGTCAAGTTTGGCCAGCAGGCCGCCGATGAAATCCAACGCGTGAACATCTGCTTCATCTGGCCGTTCGACGATCCGGAACATTTTTTATTTGCCTCAAGTCACCGACCAAAAGACATATTGTGATTCTGTGAGAGGCTGATGGAGCATGAAGTCAGCCACTCCTCACGTCCGTCGACGATTACCAGCCTCGCTTTGAGGCCGGGCCGCGCCAACGCGCGGTTGTCATCGACAAACGTAGAGGCTCAAAATGCACAAGGTTACGACCCCCTTGGGGGCCTGCGGTATCGCTGACCGTTTCGAATGCTATCCCCCCGACATCACCCAGCACGTCATCGACGCGATGACCCCCCGCATCGAGGCCGCGATCAAGCGAGTCCATGAGGCCGTTGAGACGGCCAAGGCGCTGGCTCTCGCCGAGGCTCTGGCACCGCTCGCGGCGAACGACCACCTCAACTTTGGAAAGCCCACCTCCGAACCCGAGGCTGAGCCGGACCCGCCCGCACCCCCGTCGCCGACACCGCCGAAGCGTCGGTCGTCCTGGGACGGCATGAGCGCGACTCAACGGTCCGCCGTCGTGAAGGCTCGCTGGATTGCGCGTAAGGCCAATAAGGCTGCCTCGCAGGCCAAAGGCTGTGCCGTGGCCGAAGTCAGTTCGGTGCCTCGTTCGAAACCTGAATCCGCCGCCTTTCCGCGGACTGCTCTTCTCAGTCGTGCCGCCAATGACTGGTCGGTGGCTGAAGGTGGGGGCATGACGGACAAGTGCTCTGTCATTTGGACGGGGGATTGCCGGGACGCGTTCTCTCGCATTCCCAAGACCAGCATCGATCTCATCGTGACCTCGCCCCCCTATCCCGAGCACGGTCTGGAGTATGAGCGGCCCGCCGATTCCTCGGTCCACGCCTGGGTCGAACTCATGGGTGACTTCCTTGCTGAAGCCCGCGACGTGTTGAAGCCGGGCGGCAATCTCTGGATCAACGTCGGGTTCGAGCGGGTCCGCGACGAGCGTGGGCATGACACCCGCCAACGCATCCCGCTGACCTATCGTCTCGCTCCGCTCATCGAGGCGGCGGGTCTTAAGATCATGAACGAAATCATCTGGCTCAAACCCCAGCATCAGAATGCCGCTCGTCATCGGCTTTCAACCAAATCCGAACGCTGGCTTTGGCTCTTCAAGCCGGGCGCCAAACCTCATTTCGATATCGAGGCCGTCCGCATCCAGCCCAAGACACCCGACCCTCGGAACAACCCGCGTGGGTCGAATCCGGCGGACATTTGGACATTCGCTGGGGTGAATGGAAATGATCGGCGCCGCGTCGCCCATCCCTGTCAGTTTCCGGAGGAAATGATCGAGCGGATCGTGAAGGGGTGGAGCAAGCCCGGCGATCTGGTGCTCGATCCGTTTGCCGGTTCGGGAACGGTTGGAGCGGTCGCCCAGCGGCATGGTCGCCGTTCGCTTCTGATCGAGCGTGAGGCTAAATACGTCGAGATCGCGCGACAGCGGCTCGCTGCTTAGTCCGGCAGCGACACGGCTCAATGGGACGAGCAACGAGAACTTGGATTAGCGAACCGGCGTTTTTTCACGCTATTGCTGCAACCTGCACCTTTCAGGGGGCTATGGGCGGGGGCACATATGAAATCGACGGGCAGTTTTGCCGCGATCCGGAAGGACGCGGCGTTTTGGTCAACTAATGTCTTCGGCACGCTCACCGCAGCGGCTTCCATCATAAGCATCGTCCAGCACCTGTTTGATATTTCGCTGGTCCCGGCCTTCGCTCGCGGACTTCTCGCCTACCGATACATCGCTCACACGGTCACAGAATGGCTGCTCGCACCCCTCGTGTATGTGATTGAGAACCTATCAGTTCGGCTACAGTATCCCCTCGTGTTTGACGCGCCCCAGTGGTGGCTCGACCTTACCCTCATCTCCCTTGTGTCAGCGGGTGCTGCAATACGATCCCAGTTGATGCTACGGCGGGTTCGCTCTCTTACATGGACGCAGCGAATAGCCATTTCCGCGATGACGATATCTTTCGGACTGACTATGTTCGGTTTGCTCTGGCTGATGTTGCTCGTTGCGGGTTCAGTGATTGGCGGATTCGGCGTTAAACCAGACTACATTCCATCAGTCATTGATGATCCGGATGGCTTTCACCAGAAGGCAGCGGATTTATCGAATTTATACTACGGAATATCGATAATCGCTGTTGTGGTAGCGAGTGCTGGATTCTTCCTGCTCAACTATTTTGTTCTTTAGGCCAACAGTCTGCACTCCTTGCAGGTCCCTGAGACCTCGCATCCACCCATCGGCACGACGCATCCCAGCCCAAGCCCGGAGATCGTCGCGAGGTCGGGGAGAAACCCGTCCGCAGCGTCCGCCGCGAGGCCGTATGACCTGGAGCGGGCCTCGTGGATGCTCGACTAAACACCGCCCGAGGTCAGCCTCTGTTGGACCGACCCGCTAGGCTCTCAATCCGTCGTATGATGGGCGCAAGCGCCTGTTGCTGGCTAGGCGGGAGGTAGGTCCAC
This sequence comes from Brevundimonas vancanneytii, assembly GCA_943373195.1. Classification (GTDB taxonomy): domain Bacteria; phylum Pseudomonadota; class Alphaproteobacteria; order Caulobacterales; family Caulobacteraceae; genus Brevundimonas; species Brevundimonas vancanneytii_B. The sequence goes on along the minus strand of CALSBO010000040.1, from coordinate 17,540 downwards.
AGCGGCTTGCCGAGCGCATCCGAAACGGCCTGTTTAACAACGCCCTTTGTGTTTATTCGAACGGCCATTATCCCGCCCTTCAGGATGACGGTGAACACCTTTTCGCCTTCTGAATCGCGTTCGATTTCCACCACCATGACGATGGCTGACAGGGCGAGGCGCAACTTCGATCGGGCCTGAATTCGATCGTTCTCATTGCTAGATTTCGCCGCCTTCCTGATGTCTCCGACGCGGCGAAGATGCTCGACATTCCCAACGCGCCCCGCCGCCCGCTGAATCCCGATCTCGACTTCGGCCAACTCGGTCACGAGGTCGTCGATTTCTCGCTTGCGCTTCGCGATTATCCCGAGGGCTTGGGGGTCGTCATCGGCTTGGCCGAACGCTTCCATCAACCGCTCCCGGACGGCCCGTTTGTTGGTGATGGCCTTCTCTATTTCCGCCTTCCGAATGCGGACCTCCCGAAGGGCCGACGTAGCCTCAAAGAACCGATCATCGAGAGCAAGATCGAGCAATAGATCGAGGGCTGTCTCTTCGAAGGCCCGATAGGCATAGCCGTTCTTGTTATCGCAACGGCCCTCCTGAGCCGCCTCGCAACGAACGTAGGGGTAAGCCTTCCCTTTCTGGACCGATGTCGAAAGCGAGGCCCGGCGGTGACAAACACCACATCTAGTGAACCCGGCGAACAAGTTGGCGTGACCAGAACTCGCCGCCTTCCCTCGAACCTTCCTACGGGCCGTGAGTTCGAGCCTCGCTCTGGCAACCAAATCGGCATCCACAATTCGCGGATAGAAGTCGTGCAACACCCGTCCCTCAAACATTCCTCCAGCCTTGGGACGGAAATCGCCCTCGACGATTGGACTGGTCAGCAACTGGCGAACCGACGATCGACCCCACTTCGGTTCGTTGGTCTTGTAGACCTTGGGTTTCGTCAGCGGCGGGATACCCTGCTCGTTGAGCATGTTCGTGATGGTGTTCACGCCAATGCCGTCGGCGGACAATTGGTAGATGGTCCTGACGGTGGCGGCGCGGTCTTCATCAACGACAAAGCCGTCGGCAGCCGGGGTCCGGGCCAGCCATGAGGGCAACAGACCGGCGAGGCTGGTCCATCGGCCCTCTTTCCTCTCGGCCATTTTCCAGAGGCGGGCCTTCGAGGCTCGCGTCATGTCCGACTTACGGCGTGAGTCCTCGTGGCTGAATGCTGCCTTGATGGAAGTGGCGAGGAAGTCACCCATGCTCGGGTTGGCTTGGAAGACTTCCTGGGTGTCGGCTAGGGCGATCTGCACACCTGCCCTGGTGACCTCGTAAATCCACGCCATGGCCTCATCGACGGGGCGGCGGGATAGTCGCGAGAGGTTGTCGGCAATCAGCACCATCCCCGTTGGGAAGTCACCCCGCCTCAGCCTTTCCAGAAACTGGCCAAGCCCTGCGTCGGGTCGCAGGTGCTCACCTCTAAAAGCCGACAGCCCCCGATCTGTGATTGTCTCGACAACTTTCCAACCACGAGCGACGGCCAGCGCTTCGCATCGTTCCTGTTGCCGTGCCAAGGTATCGCTCGAACCCTTCTCCTGCTCGTCGGAAGAAAAGCGGCGATATATGATCGCGTCCATGACTGCATATACCTCGTTTTTGCGAAACGGTCACTGCTTGGACAACCGCAACCAGTTGATCCTCGACGAAATCCAGAATCGCGGCACCGTCGACCACGCCCCGGTCTATCCGCGCGAGGTGGTGCGCCGGGCGCTGGAGCTTTCGGCCAAGTCGATGATCATCGTCCACAACCATCCCTCGGGCGACCCGACCCCGTCGCGGCCCGACATCGAGATGACCCGCCAGATCGTCGAGGCGGCGCGGGCGCTGGGCCTCGACGTCCACGACCACCTGATCGTCGGCCGCGAGGGCGTGGCCAGTTTCAAGCAACTGGGGCTGATGTAACTTCACAATTTCCGCTCATCCCGGCGAAAGCCGGGACCCAGTGCTTTGGATGATGCGGCGGCTCCAGCGGTGCGCTATCGGTTGTCCCGAAGCGCCGGCGTCACGCTGGACAGAACTGGGTCCCCGCGTTCGCGGGGATGAGCGGAAACGTTGAGGGTGGCGCCATGAAATCCACACGACGCACGATCCTGGGCGTACCCGCCGCCGCCCTCGCCGGCGCCGCCGCCGCGCAAGGCCCCGCCCCCGCCGTCATGGTCTCGACCTGGGACTTCGGCGCGGCGGCCAACGCCGCCGGGATGGCGGCGCGGGCGAGCGGCGGCTCGGCGCTGGACATGGTCGAGGCGGGCGGGCGGGTGGCCGAGGCGGACGAGAGCAATTCCTCCGTCGGGCTGGGCGGTCTGCCGGACCGCGACGGGCGGGTGACCCTGGACGCCTGCGTCATGACCTGGGGCGGGGACATCGGCGCGGTCTGCGCGCTGGAGGACGTGGTCCACGCCGTCTCGGTGGCGCGGCGGGTGATGGAGGCGACGCCCCACACCATGCTGGTCGGCGAGGGCGCCCGGACGTTCGCGGTGGCGCAGGGGTTCGAGACCCGGAACCTGCTGACGCCCGCGGCCGAGGCGGCCTGGCGCGACTGGCTGCGGACCGCGAACTACGCCCCGCGTCCCAACAGCGAGAACGCTGACTGGCGCTCCATGCCCGGCGGGCCGGGCAACCACGACACCATCGGCCTTCTGGCCATCGGGGCCGACCAGCGGATGGCGGGGGCCTGCACCACCTCGGGCCTGGCCTTCAAGATGCGCGGCCGGGTCGGCGACAGTCCGATCATCGGCGCGGGCCTGTATGTCGACGACGAGGTCGGCGGCGCCACCGCCACCGGCGTCGGCGAGGACGTGGTCCGGGTCGCCGGCGCCCATTCGGTGGTCGAGGCCATGCGCCACGGCGCCGACCCCACCGCCGCCTGCCGCGCCGTGATCGAACGGCTGGCGCGTCTGCGCGGGACGAAGGTGGCCGGGCACCAGGTCGCACTACTGGCGCTGGACAAGGCGGGCCGCGCGGGCGGGTTCGCGCTCCAGCCCGGCTTCACCTATGCCGTCACCGACGCCGTCGGCCAGACCCGGATCGAGCGCGCCGGCGCCTTTTTCGAAGCCCCATGACCGTCCTGATCACCGATCGCCTGACCCTGACCCCGGTCCAGGCCGCCGACTATCCCGACCTGTGCGCCCTGTTCGGCGACATCGACTTCACCCGTCCCATCTTCGGCCGTCCGCTGGGCCCGGAGGAGGTCTGGTTCCGCGCCCTGCGCGACATCGGCCACTGGGAGGCTATGGGCTACGGCAACTGGGCGGCGCGGCTGCGGGACGGCGGCGATCTGGTCGGCACCTTTGGCGTACTGCACTACAAGCGCGAGATGACCCCCGCCTTCGACGCGCCCGAGCTCGGCTGGGGCCTGTCGCCGCGCTTCCAGGGCCAGGGCCTCGCCTTCGAGGCCCTGTCGGCCGGACTGGCCTGGTGCGACGAGGCCCTGAACGCCCCGCGCACCGTCTGCATGATCTCGCCCGACAACGCCCCGTCGCACGCCCTGGCGAAGCGGGCCGGCTACGTCCCCTATGTCGAGACGACCTACAAGGACGGGGCGGTCGTGCTTCTCGAACGGACGGCTCTCTAGGGTCCGGATTCGATTGCGGTTCAAGGCCGTCAATGACTTACCTTCCTTCCGCTCATCCCCGCTTTCGCGGGGATGAGCGGTATTGAGTACCGACCCTGGGCCCGGAAACGTAGCCAGCCATTAAGGTTTACGCGCCATCATCCCCGGAGACTCCGGAGACCGCGCCTTCCATGCCCATGTCCGTCGAAACGCTTCGCGGCCATCTGACCGAAGCCTTTCCCGACGCCGAGATCGTCATCGACGATCTGGCCGGCGACGGCGACCACTATCGCGCGCGCATCGTGGCGGGGGCCTTCGCCGGCCTGCCGCGCGTGCGCCAGCACCAGCTCGTCTATGCCGCGCTGAAGGGCAAGATGGGCGGCGAACTGCATGCGCTGGCGCTGGAAACCTCGGCCCCGGCCCCCTCGTCCCCGGCGGGAGACTGACCCCATGCGCTACCGTCCCTTCGGCCTCGCCGGACAGGCCGTTTCGGCCCTGACCCTCAGCCTCGGCGCCCGCGACATCGCCGGCGGTCCCGAGGCCGGGCGCGAACTGATCTATTCGGCCCTGGAAGCCGGCATCAACTCCTATCGGCTGGAGACCGCCGACCCGGTGCTGGCCGAGGTGCTGGGCCAGGCGCTCAAGCACGTCGACCGCAAGCTGGTGCAGGTGTCCCTGACTCTGGGCGCCGGCGACGGTCGCCGCGGCTCGCACCGCGACTTCTCGGCCGAGGGCATCACCTCGTCCATCGACAAGGCCCTGCATGCCTCAGGCCTGGGCTGGTTCGACCTGGCCATCCTCGACGAGCCCGGCGACCACGAACTGCCGCAGACGACGCTCAACGCCCTGAAGGCCCTGCGCGCCACCGAGCGGGTGCGGCTGCTGGGCATCTCGGGCGACGGCCCGGTGATGGACACCTATGTCTCCACCGGCGCCTTCGACGTCCTGGCCACGCCCTTCCACGTCAACGCCACCTGGCAGATCCGCTCGCGCCTGCGGGCCGCGCGCGAAGGCGACATGGCCATCTTCGTCTATGGCTATTTCCCCGACAGCCTGAACACGGCGAAGAAGGCCGCCGCGGCGCACGTCGAGAAGAAGAGGTTCTTCGGGTTCGGCGCTCCCAAGGCCAAGGAAGGGCCGCTGGCCCATGCGGGCACCTTCGCCTTCCTGCATCGCACCAACAACTGGTCGGCCGAGGCCATCTGTCTGGCCTACGCCCTGACCGACCCGTCGGTGTCCAGCGTGATGATCGAGGCCAGCGACATCGAGCGGCTCAACACCCTGTCCATGGTGCCCGACCGCGACATGCCGCCCGGCCTGTCGGCCCAGATCGAAATGGCGCGGGTCGCGGGCGCCAAGGCGGCCTGACGCCGTCGCTCCTCGGACTCAGGCGAACCCGGGCAGTTTCTCCTCGGCCATCCGCTCGACCAACGCCGACCGACTGATCCCCAGCCGCCTGGCCGTCGCATCGATCGCTGCGAGCACCCCGGAATCCAGAGACAGGTTGGCTTTCTCGGTTCGGCCCAACCGGCGCACCAGGACCACGGACGCCAGCGTGGCGCCTTCGGCGAAATCCTCCGCGAAAGCGGGATCGACCCGGATCGCATCGGGGGAACGGGGCTCTGGAATCATGCCTCCGCGCGCCGTGACCACCTCGGTCCAGTCTCGCAGGGATTCCACGGCGTTCGAAAGCGCCTCGTCGATGGTCGCGCCCATGGCCGTGCATCCGGGCAGGTCAGGAAAGACAACCCCATACCCTCCCGCCGAGCCGTCGATCAGAACCGTATAGTGGGCCATGTGAAACCTCCGAGGGACCGGGCGACGACCGCTACCAGCCGGCCGCCCTTGCGATGTCGCGAGCGACGCCGTTGGAAAGCACCCGATGTCTCGGCACGACCGCCGGTCGTTCGAAATCCGGATGGGTGAACACGTCGTGCTTCTTGCCGCCGTTGTTGACCCAGCCCTCCTGCTGGAGACGACGAACGATGACGGCGCGGCTTGTTTCGGGCATTGACCAGCGCGTTCAACTCTGCGCACGAATATGCGCCCTGCGTGCCGACGAAGTCAAGTCGTGAGGCGCACGATCTTGCGCCTGACCTATTTCTGCCGAGGGCTTTCCAGCCCCTCATAGGTCGGGACCAGCGTGCCGGCGCGGCGCGCCTTCATCGCCCGGCCCAGCTGTTCCGCCGCGATCCGCACCTCGGCCTGGATGTCGGTGTCCTTGTCCAGGGCGTCGTGGCTGGTGGCGTAGGGCTCCCAATAGCCGATGTAGCGGTCGATCTCGGCGTCCGGCCCGGCCGGGGTGAATTTCATGAATTTCAGCCAGTCCGAAACCGAGCGGCGCACGTTCTCGGCCCCCTCGACATCGCCGTGCACCACCACCGAGAAGATGCGGCCCTGCAGGTGCCGGGGATAGTCCCAGCCCTTCAACTCCTCCGCCTTCGCCTTCTTCGCATCCTTGCCGTGGGTCAGGGTCGGGTCGGGATTGCCGCCGTCGGCGCAGACCAGCCGGTCCATCATCAGCTTCATGGGGCTGGACACCTGGTACCAGTTCACCGGTGTGACGATGAACACCCCGTGCGCCTCGGCCCACATGGGATAGATGTCGTTCATCCAGTCGTGGACCTGACCCAGCGAGTAGTTCGGATAGCAGCTGCACGGCCAGTGACAGAGCGCCGCCGAGGTCGAGAAACAGGCCTTGCACGGATGGATCTCGCGCCCGAACTCCGAGGCCAGGCGCGCCAGGTCCAGGATCGTCGTTTCGATGCCGGCCTTGACCAGAACCCGCTCGGCCATCTGGACCAGCCGGTAGCTCTTGGACATCTCGCCGGGACAGGTGTGCTCCGACCGCGACGAGCCGTTGATCAACAGGGCGCGCAGCGGTCCCTTGGGGTCGGCGAACCGCGCCTGGGCCTGATCGACCATGGCGCGGGCGTTGATCCAGTCGACGGCCAGGTCGTAATCGGGATCCGCATAGCCCTTGCCCGCCTTTTTCGTCACCGGCGACTTGCGGCCCTCGCGATAGGCGTCCCAGGCGATCGCGGCGATCTTGTCCAGCTCGGCCTTCATAGGTGCGAAGGCGGGGTCCTGGAACCGGCTGAGGTAGCGTTCGGTGAAGTCGGCGCGCGTCAGCCGCGGCGACGGCATGCCCTTGCGCGGTTCCGGGGTCTTCATGGGGCGTCTCCGCGGGCCGGCGGGACCCGCTCGTTAACGTGACGCCCGGGCGCTGCGTTCCTTCGTCGCCTTGACCGCGCGGCGCCGGGTCCATACGTGAGCGGCTTCACCGAAAGGCCAGTTCCCTTGACCGATCCTGTCGCCCCCCAGAACGCCGAAGCCGACCCCATCCACGCCTTCATCGCCGACACGCTGAAGGACCATGCGGTCGTCCTGTTCATGAAGGGCTCGCCCGACGCCCCGCGCTGCGGCTTCTCCTCGCTGGCGGTGCAGATCCTCGACCATATCGGCGCGGACTTCGTCGGCGTGGACGTGCTTCAGGACGAGGGCCTGCGCGACGGAATCAAGACCTTCAGCGACTGGCCGACCATCCCCCAGCTCTATGTGAAGGGCGAGTTCGTGGGCGGATCGGACATCGTGCGCGAGATGTTCAACGCCGGGGAACTGCAGGCCCTGATGGCCGAAAAGGGCGTGCCGCTCGGCGAACAAGCCGAGGCCTGATGGCGCGCGCGGTCCTCGAGCCCCGCGCCGACCGGGAAGTCTTCGTGGTCCCCTTGCCGGTGGTCCCCGAGCACATCGACGACAACGGCCATGTCAACAACGTCGTCTATGTCGGCTGGCTGCAGGACGCGGGCACGGCCCACTGGAACGCGCGCTTCGACGAGGCGACGCGCGCCCGCTGGTCATGGGTCGCGACGCGCCACGAGATCGACTATTTCCGTCCCCTGCCGCCCGAAGCCCCGGACGTGAAGGCCCGCACCTGGGTCGGCGACCCGCAGGGGCCGCGTTTCAACCGCTATGTCCGGATCGAGGACGGCGAAGGCAGGCTGTGCGCCCAGGGCGTGTCCGAATGGGTGCTGGTGGATGCCAGGACCATGCGGCCCCACCGCATCCCGGCGGACATGCTGCCGACGTTCGAGCGGCGCTGACGGCTCAACGCATGAGGCGGGCTACACCGCGTCCCGGCGCCTGGGGTCTGGACTCAATTGCGGTTCAACACAGTCAAGGACTTACCTTCTTTCCGCTCATCCCCGCGAAAGCGGGGACCCAGTACTTTCGTGAGGCAGACTGCGTCGGATCGCCTTTGGAGGCCCATGGCCAAGCCTGAGCGCCCAAAGGACTGGGTCCCCGCGTTCGCGGGGATGAGCGGTATTGAGTAACGGACCCTACGCCTGGGGCATCCGGGCGATCGCCACCGACCGGCTGTCCTGAATCAGGGCCCGGGACGCCAGGCGTCGCCATTGCAGCGCCATGTCGCGATAGTCGTCGCGGACGTCCGCAGGAAGGTCCTCGGCGGCCCGTTGTTCCAGCTCCACCGCCTTGGCCAGGCACTGCGCGACCGTGAACATCGTCTGCGCAACCGTGATATTCGGGTTTGGTTCCGGCGATCGCTCGTGGGTTGCGCCGATTCTCGGCTCGCCGATTCCGTGCTGTGTTCGGCGGGCGCTTGGTGCTATGGGATGCTGATCGACACCCCCCGCAGGGACAGGGGTGTCCTTTATCGCCGACAGAGTAGACGGGTATGGCCTTCGCTTCGGAGGTCTCCGGTTTTTTGGAGGGCCAGCCTTGGCTGCCCCCACGCCACTACATCCCGACGGCCCCCTCAGCCTGGCCCTGGCCGTGGTCGGATCGTCGACCGCGCCCCTGGTGCTGCTCGACGGCGACCTGAACGTCATCGCGGCCAGCGCCTCCTTCTTCAAGGCCTTCCAGATCGACCCCGCGGGCGCCGTTGGCGCGTCCTTCCTCGACCTCGGCGACGGCGAGTGGAACCTGCCTCGGCTGCGCTCCCTGCTGACCGCCACCCTGTCCGGCGCGGCCGATGTCGACGCCTACGAGATGGATCTGAAGAGCGATCGCCTGGGGGGGGGCGCAGCCTGCTGCTCAACGCCCATCTGCTCGCCTATGGCGACGGCGCCGAGGTGCGGCTGCTGCTGGGGATGTCGGACGTCACCGCCGCCAAGGCCAGCGAGAAGCTGAAGAACGACCTGCTGCGCGAAAAGGCCATCCTGCTGCAGGAGGTCCAGCACCGCGTCGCCAACAGCCTGCAGATCATCGCCAGCGTCATCCTGCAGAGCGCCCGCAAGACCCAGTCCGACGAGACCCGCACCTATCTACAGGACGCCCACAACCGGGTGATGTCGGTCGCCGCCCTGCAACGACAGCTGGCCGCCTCCCGCCTCGGCGAGGTCGCGCTGAAACCCTATTTCGATCAGCTGTGCCTCAGCGTCGGCGCCTCGATGATCCGGGATCACGACCAGTTGTCGCTGCACGTCGACTGCGACGACAGCGCCGTGAACGCCGACGTGTCGGTCAGCCTGGGTTTGATCGTCACCGAACTGGTGATCAATGCGCTGAAACACGCCTTCCCCGGCGGCCGTCACGGCCGCATCGATGTCAGCTACAAGGCACACGGCCCGAACTGGACCCTGGCCGTCGCCGATGACGGCGTGGGCATGCCCAAGGACGCGGCCAGCGCCACGCCGGGTCTGGGCACCAGCATCGTCGAAGCTCTCGCGAAACAGTTGAACGCCCATGTCCAGGTCGTCGGCGGCCATCCCGGCACCACGGTGTCCGTCGTCCATAGCCAGATCAGCGCCGTCGAGGCGGACGCCATGGTGGGAAATCGGTCTTGATGGCGGCGGAGATTTCGCGCTTGTCATCCCGGACACCGCAAAGCGGTGATCCGGGACGAGTGGCCCCATTGGCCGTGGCTCCCGGAAATCGCAGCGCGATTGTCCGGGAGACGGGCAGCCGTCGCACCTTGACCTGACCTGTCTCCCGGATAGCGGCTGACGCCGCTTCCGGGAGGTTCAGCTCTTCGATCCAAGCGTCCCGGATCACCGCTTCGCGGCGTCCGGGATGACAAGAGATTCAAGCCTCCTGTCGAATATCGATTGGACTTGACCGATCAGGCCGGCGGCATCTGATACGGGTTTTCGACGGTCAGGCGCGATCCGGGGGCCAGCCCCAGTTCCTCGAACGACCAGCGAAGTTCGGTCCCCTCGGGCCGGGGGTCGGTGCAGCGGTCTTCCTTGATGCGGCGCAGGGTGATGGTCGGGCCGTCGCTCGACGCCCGCACCACCGGCGTGATGTCGGCCTTGGCCGTGCAGCCGTTGGAGGTAACCCAGAACACCGCCTCGTCCCGGGCGATGGCGGCGGCGTGGACGGGTTCGATCTGGCCGGGCAGCACCTCCTGCGGGGTCCGGAACCGGTCCGTCATCTGATGCAGGGCGCTGCAGCCCGGCAGGGCCGCGGTCAGGGCCAGGGCCGCGGTCAGCATGGCGATCCGTCTCATCCCTCCGGCCTCCCGCGCCGAACCCTGATCCCCGAAAATGCGCCTGTTCGCCCCGCAAGGGAAGGCCGGGTCAGTCGACCCTCTGCAAGGCTCTGGACGCCTTGTCATCCCGGACGCCGCGAAGCGGTGATCCGGGACGCCCTGCAACAACTGTCTGATCCCCCCGGAAGCTGCGCAGCGGCTATCCGGGGGAAGGGTCAGGATTCAACGCGACGGCGACCTGTCTCCCGGACAATCGCCTTGCGATTTCCGGGCGTGCACACCGGTGGTCGCCACCCGTCCCGGATCGCCGCTTCGCGACGTCCGGGATGACAAGGGCTCCGAGCAGCAAAAAGGCCCCGGATTTCTCCGGGGCCTTCTGCATTTCTTCGGATCGAACCACCCTTACGAGGAGTAGTATTCCACGACCAGGTTCGGCTCCATCTTCACCGGGAACGGCACATCGGCCAGTTCCGGCACGCGGACGAAGCGGACCGAGAAGCCGCGGTCGCCGATCTCGATATAGTCGGGGATGTCGCGCTCCGACGACTGCTGGGCTTCGAGCACCAGCGCCATGTTGCGGGACTTTTCCTTGACCTCGACGACGTCGCCGACCTTCAGACGGTACGACGCGATGTCGACCTTCTTGCCGTTGACGGTCACGTGGCCGTGGCTGACGAACTGACGCGCGGACCAGACGGTCGGGGTGAATTTGGCGCGGTAAACCAGGGCGTCCAGACGGGACTCCAGCAGGCCGATCAGGTTTTCCGAGCTGTTGCCCTTGCGGCGCGAGGCTTCCTCGTAGGTCGCGGCGAACTGCTTCTCGGTGATGTTTCCGTAGTAGCCCTTCAGCTTCTGCTTGGCCTTCAGCTGCAGGCCGAAGTCAGAAACCTTCTGCTTGCGGCGCTGGCCGTGCTGGCCGGGGCCGTAGGAACGTTTGTTGACGGGGGACTTGGCGCGACCCCACAGGTTTTCACCCATGACCCGGTCGAGTTTGTACTTGGCGCTATGGCGCTTGGACATCCGTATCTCTCTTCGTGATGCGGCCCGGTCTCTCCCCAACTGGAGAGACGATCTCAACGGCGGTCCACGCATCGTCCGTAGTGGTTCGCGCAGACGGGCAAGCCCGACGGCGTGAAGGGCGCGCTTATGACGGCGGGGCGGTCGGGAGTCAATGACGAAGGCCATCCATTTGGGAGTCATACAGTCTTGTGTTATTGTATGACAAACCGGAGACGATCAGTGACCCTCAGCATACGCCATTCCAGAGCAGAGCAGCTGGCGCGAACCATGGCGGCTGACGAACGAACCACGATCACCAATGTGATTCTCAGCGCGCTTGAAGATCGCGAGAAGGCCCGGAGCCGAAGGGAAAGCCCGGGCGAGGTGGCCGCGCGCATACTGGCGCGGCGCGGCATCTTCATCGCGCCCGGCGGGAAGCCTGTTCCCCAAAGCGCCTACCATGACCTTGATCACGACCTGATCGGCGAAGACGACTGATGTTCGTCGATGCTTGCGCAATCGTGTCGATCTTCATGAACGAAGACTCCAGGCCCGCCTATGAGGCCGCGCTCCACGGCGCGGACGATGCCTTCACGTCCCCGTTGGCGGCTTGGGAGGCGATCGTCATCCTGTCGCACCCGGATCGTCTCAACCTGGGTTATTCGGCGGCGCATGCGGATGTGACCGAGTGGCTGGACGTGATGAAGGTCGATCTGCGCGACGCCGGGGATCCGCACGAAGTCCTCCGCCACGCCGTGGCCGTCGCGGAAAAGCACGGCGTCAGCCGCCGCGCCCTGAGCAATTTCGACTGTTTCCACTACGCCCACGCCAAGGCGTCCGGCACGCCCTTGCTGACGCTGGACCGACTGTTGCGAGAGACCGACGTGGAGACCCTGCCGAGGGTAGCGACGCGCTGATCACGCCGCCGCGAACAGCTCATTGACCTTGTGCCAGTTCACCACCGACCAGAAGGCCTTGAGGAAATCGGCCCGGCGGTTCTGGTATTTCAGATAATAGGCGTGTTCCCAGACATCGGCGGTCAGGATGGGCGCGCCGCGCTCCGGGGCCAGGTCCATCAGCGGATTGTCCTGGTTGGGCGTGGCGGTGATCTTGAGATGGCCGTCCTGGACGATCAGCCAGGCCCAGCCCGAGCCGAACTGCCCCGCCCCCGCGGCGTTGAAGGCGGTCTTGAACGCATCCATCCCGCCCAGGTCGCGGTCGATGGCGGCGGCCAGTTCGGGTGACGGCCGCCCCGCCTTGCCGGAGGGCGACAGACCCTTCCAGAAGAAGCTGTGGTTCCAGTGCCCGCCGCCGTTGTTGCGCGCCGCCTGGGACAGGGTCGACATGACGGCGAACATCTCCTCCATCGACTTGCCGCGCAGGGCCGGGTCGCCGTCGACCGCCTTGTTCAGATTGTCGACATAGGTCTGATGATGCTTGCCGTGGTGGACGCTCATCGTCGCCCGGTCGATGGCCGGCTCCAGCGCGTCATGGGCGTAGGGCAGGGGCGGAAGCGTGAACGCCATCGGGCGGCTCCTTCGATCATATCGGGCTGGCCCCTATCTAGGCGCCCGTTGGCCCAACCCAAGCCGGGCGGGAAGAAATCGTTCCATTCCTCCCCCGTAGGGGGAGGGGGACCGCGTAGCGGTGGAGGAGGCCAACCCCACCCACCGGCGTTCTCGTTCAACCCCCTCCACCCCCCTTCGGGCGGTCCCCCTCCCCCTGCGGGGGAGGAATATTGGCCTTCAGACAGTCGCGCACGGCGCGGCGCAGGTCGCCCGCAGCCGAGGCGAAATCCACGCCCTCGGCGTCGAACACGGCCCGGACCGCCGCGTCCAGACCGTTGGGCAGGGCCTCCAGCACGCGCTTTTCGCCCTTGGGATGCAGGCAGAAGCCGACCTCGACGCACAGGGCGGCGAACATGTCGGCATGGGCGGCGGCGGGATCGGACTGGGGGGCGCTCATGGCTCAGGTCTTAAGCCGTTCAGCGTGAAACGTCACATGATCGGCGATGAAACTGGCCATGAAGAAATAGGCGTGGTCATAGCCGGGCTGCATCCGCAGGGTGAGGGTCTGCCCCGCCGCCTTCGCCGCCGCGACCAGCAGTTCGGGCTTCAGCTGTTCGGTCAGAAAGGGATCGGCGTCGCCCTGGTCGATCAGGATGTCGTCGTAACACCCCTCCCCGACCCCGCTCTCGATCAGCCGGGCCGCGTCATGGGCGTCCCAGGCCGTCCGGTCGTCTCCCAGATAGGCGGTGAAGGCCTTCTCGCCCCAAGGACAGCGCGTCGGCGAACTGATCGGCGCGAAGGCGGAGACCGACCGGAACAGATGCGGATGCCGCAGGGCCAGGGTCAGGGCCCCGTGTCCGCCCATCGAATGGCCGCTGATCGACCGAACGCCGGTGGTGGGGAACTCCGCGTCGATCAGGCCGATCAGTTCGCCGATGACATAGGTCTCCATGCGGAAATGCGGCGCCCACGGCGTCTGCGTCGCATCGACATAGAAGCCCGCGCCCTGCCCCAGATCATAGGCCGGATCGTCGGCCACGCCCTCTCCGCGCGGCGAGGTGTCCGGCGCGACGATGATCACCCCATGCTCGGCCGCCGCCGCATAGGCCCCGGCCTTGGTGGTGAAATTGTCCTCGGTGCAGGTCAGCCCCGACAGCCAGATCAACACCGGGAGCGGCCCTTCGCCCGGCGGGACGAAGACCGACAGGGTCATGGGCGTGCCGGTGGTCGTGCTATCGTGCGTCAGGTAGCGGAGGGTCCCGCCGTGGACGGCGTGGGTCTTGGTGGTTTTGAGGGTCAAGTCAGTTGCACCAGCGTGGTCGGCACCCCAATCTCCTGCGCCAGGTGCGCGAGGCGCCGGTCGGCGGTCACCAGTTCGGCCGCCTCGCGTTGGGCCAGCGCCAAATACAGGCAGTCGTAGATGGGGTGGTCTTTCAGTGCGCTGGCGCGCTGTGCGGCGCCGATCAGATGCCGGTCCTCGGTAAGCGTGAGAATGTCCGGCAGGACAGCCACGCTCTCGCACGCATCTTCGATGCGCAGCAGCCCCTGTCGCACGTAGCGCCATAGCGCATTCGCCGTCTCCGCCTGAATCAGAGTGGGCGCGATTGCATCGACGCTTCGCCTCACGCCCATTGCATCGGCATGCAGGGGATCATCCGCGATGTACCATCTGACGACGATGCTCGCGTCGATCACAGTGCGCGTCACCTGTCGCGATCCTCGCGGATCATCGCGGTGATGTCCAAATTGGCGCCCCGAGTCTGTTCCCGGATGCGGGCTGCGACACGTTCAAACCGCTCCTCGGCGAGTTGAACCTCGCGCGCGGCCATGTCCCGGAACTTTTGTTCGAGGGAGATGTTTTGGGCCTTCGCCATCGCCTTGAGACGAGCGACCACCCGATCATCGAGATCGCGGACAAGAACCTGAGCCATGCTCTATGCTAGCATGATGCTAGCATCTCAGCAATAACTCTACCCCACCCGATGCAACGCGCAGATCTTGTTGCCGGAGGGGTCGCGCAGATAGGCGAGGTGCAGCTTGCCGAAGGCGCCGTCGCGGATGCCGGGCGGGTCCTCGATCGCCGTGCCGCCGGCCTCGACCCCGGCCTTGTGGAAGGCCTCGACCGCCGCCGCGTCCCTGGCCGCGAAACCGATGGTGCCGCCGTTGGCGTGGCAGGCCGGGTCGCCGTCGATCGGCTTGCCCACCGCGAAGGCGCCCATCCGCGTCCGCCACCAGTAGCGGCCCTTGTCGTCCGGCCCGCTGCCCGGCTCGTGTCCGAGCGCGCCCAGCGCGGCGTCATAGAATTTCCGCGACGCCTCGACGTCGTTCGCGCCGACGGTGATGTGGGTGAACATGGCTTCCCTCCTTCTCGTTCAGTCAGTTTCTTTAGCGAACTGACGGCGCAGCGCAAGCCGCCTTGTCATCCCGGAAGCCGCGAAGCGGCTATCCGGGACGGGACCGCCCTCCCCATCCCCCTCCCGGTCAGCCAAAAGGCTGAACCGGGAGCAGGGCAGACGCGCGCGAGGTGTTCCCCGCCGACGCTCGGTCCGGTTCGCCCAAGCGGCGACCGGACCCTAACAGAGGCGTTCAGCGGAGCGTCCCGGATAGCCGCTACGCGGCTTCCGGGATGACAAGCGACAATATCATCAGAACAACACCACGCTGCGGATGCTCTGCCCCGCATGCATCAGGTCGAACGCCTCGTTGATCCGCTCCAGCGGCAGGGTGTGGGTGATCATCGGGTCGATCTCGATCTTGCCGTCCATGTACCAGTCGACGACCTTCGGCGTATCCGTCCGCCCCCGCGCGCCGCCGAAGGCCGAGCCGCGCCAGACCCGGCCGGTGACCAGCTGGAACGGGCGGGTGGCGATCTCCTTGCCCGCCTCGGCCACGCCGATGACGATGCTTTCGCCCCAGCCGCGATGGCAGGCCTCCAGCGCCTGACGCATGACCGTGGTGTCGCCGGTGCAGTCGAAGGTGTAGTCGGCCCCGCCGCCGGTCAGCTCGACCAGATGGGCGACGACGTCGGCCACATCCTTCGGATTGACGAAATGGGTCATGCCGAACCGGCGGCCCCACTCCTCTTTTGACGGATTGATGTCGACGCCGACGATCATGTCGGCCCCGACCATCTTCAGCCCCTGGATGACGTTCAGCCCGATCCCGCCCAGACCGAAGACCACGCAGTTGGCGCCCGGCTCGACTCTGGCCGTATTGACCACCGCACCCACCCCCGTGGTCACGCCGCAGCCGACGTAGCAGGCGCTCGCGAACGGCGCGTCCTTGCGGATCTTCGCCACCGCGATCTCGGGCAGGACGGTGAAATTCGAGAAGGTCGAACAGCCCATATAGTGGGCGATCGCCTGCCCCTTGTAGCTGAACCGCGAGGTGCCGTCGGGCATGACGCCCTTGCCCTGGGTCGCGCGGATGGCGGTGCACAGATTGGTCTTGCGGCTGAGGCAGCTTTTACATTGCCGGCACTCGGGCGTGTACAGCGGGATCACATGGTCGCCGACGGCGACCGAGGTCACCCCCGGCCCCACCTCGACCACCACTCCGGCGCCCTCATGGCCCAGGATCGACGGGAAGATGCCCTCGGAGTCCAGTCCGTCGAGCGTATAGGCGTCGGTGTGGCAGATGCCCGTCGCCTTGATCTCGACCAGAACCTCGCCCGCGCGAGGCCCTTCCAGATCGACCTCGACGATCTCCAGCGGACGTTTGGCCTCGAAGGCGACGGCGGCGCGGGTTTTCATGGGCGTATCCTTTCGCGAGTCCGCCAAGGTTCTAGCGGCCGGAAGGACGGGCCGAAACCGTCTTGCCCATTGCCAGCCTGATCTTGATCGCTATCCGTTCTGCTATGGCGAAGGCGGCGAAGGCAAACATCTATCTCGGTGTCCGACGTTGGGTCGATCACGACATCGCGCATCGATACCGGTCTCCGGTCCTCGGGCTCAGCTTGGTTGCGGCGATATTCGTGGGGCTCTCGTCCCGCGCCATTGAAGGGACGTTGGCCTTGGTCGCTTGGCTGTTGGCCAGCGTCATCGTTGTTGCGTGGAATGCCTTCGTCCTCTGGCGCGCCGCCCGGATTGTTCGGGCGGTTTCGATCAAGGGCGACAGGGACTTTGATCAGCGGGTCAAGTTCACGCTCGATCCTGATCACCACCACAGCGAAAGCGTCACCGCGGCGTCGCAACGCAAGCGCAAGCAGCGGCGGCGCTCCCCACGCCGATGAGCGCCCCCCGCAACCTCGTCATCCTCACCGGCTCCGGCATCTCCGCCGAGTCCGGCGTCCCCACCTTCCGCGCCGACGACGGCCTGTGGATGGGTCACCGGATCGAGGACGTCGCCACGCCCGAGGCCTTCGTCCGCGACCCGGCCCTGGTGCAGGACTTCTACAACCGCCGCCGCGCCCTGCTGCCGACCGTCCATCCCAACGCCGCCCACCAGGCCCTCGCCGACCTCGCCGCACGCTGGAGGGGCGACGTCCTGCTGGTCACCCAGAATGTCGACGACCTTCACGACCGCGCCCACGCCGCGACCCCGCCCGCCCCGGGCTTCGACCTGATCCACATGCACGGTGAACTGCTCAAGGCGCAGTGCACCCGCACCGGCCGGGTCTGCGACTGGCCCGGCGATCTGGCGCCCGACGAGCCTTCGCCGCACCATCCGAAGGGCCGTCTGCGCCCGCACATCGTCTGGTTCGGCGAGCGGCCGCTGCACATGGACCGTATCGAGGCGGCGCTGGCGGGCTGCGACCTGTTCGTCGCCATCGGCACCTCCGGCGCGGTCTGGCCCGCCGCCGGCTTCGTCGAGGCGGCCCGGTTCGCCGGGGCCCGCACGGTCGAGCTGAACCTCGAGCCCTCGCGGATCACCGACCGGTTCGACGAGGGGCGGTACGGGCCGGCGACGGAGATCGTGCCTGAGTTCGTGGACCGATTGCTCCCCCAATGACCCCCACTCCGCTCATCCCGGCGAAAGCCGGGACCCAGTGCTTTGGGTGAAG
>CALSBO010000039.1:0-27570 GCA_943373195.1 Brevundimonas vancanneytii | reverse complement strand
GGGCCGGTCGGCAGTTCGCGGAAGACGAAGCGGACCTTGTTGGTGTCGATATAGGCGGCCTTGAAGGCGGCCCAGTTCTCCTCCTGCCAGGCCGAGCAGACGTGGCAGGTGACAGAGGCGTATTCGATCACGGTGACCTTGGCGCCCTCGGCCGCTCCCAGGGTCATGTCCCCATCGACAGCGGCGGACGAGCCGCCGCCGCCGCAACCGGCCAGCGTCGCCATGGCGGCCAGGGCCGCGGCGGTCATCGCCGCGCGGCGGCTCATGGCGGCGTATTTGGTCTGGGCGCTCATGGCGTCGTCCTCAACTGCGGGGGTGATTTTCGGAAGCATCGCGCGATTCCCCGCTGATACGCGCACTTCAGCACTTTCGAGAACAGAAACGGCGAAGTTTTGTCAACGCCGCGAACGGTCGCGGCCCTTGTCCGGATCGCCGAGAACGGCGCGTCCGAGCCGCTCAAGGGGTCCCTTCAGGGCCTCGGGCGCGGTCTCCAGGGCGGCCTTGAGCTCCGCCTCGTCATGGGCGGCCAGGGGCTGGGCGGCGGGGCGGCGGCGGGGCGGCGCGGCGATGTCGGCGGGCGGCTTGACCGGCCCCTGGGCGATCCGCAGGCGTTCGACGCTGCCGGGGCCGAGGAACAGATTGACCCGAGCCAGAATGTCTTCGGCCTGATGCTGGACCAGAAGGGCCGCCGGGCCGGCGACGCGCAGTTCCAGCGTCCCGCCCGCGCCGCCGCGGCCCTTGGTCAGTTTCTGCGGCCGGGTCACCCGCGCGAGCCGGTCGCCGACGATCTCGCGCCAGCGCGGCTCCAGCGCCGTCGCGCCGCGGCCGAACTTGCCGTCCAGTTCCTTGATCAGCCCCTGCAGCGCCCGCCCGGCCTTGGGCGTCGGGCGGGGGGCCGGACGCGTGCGTCGGCGCGACAGGATTTCGCGGGCCTCGGCGTCCGTGGGCAGCGTGCGGCGCATTTCCGGTCTATAGCGCGGACGATGCGTCCTGTCCCCAATCCCGTGCCCGCGATCCGCGCCGCCTTGCTGGACTGGTACGACGCCCATGGGCGGACGCTGGCCTGGCGCGCCGCGCCGGGATCGCCGCCGCCCGATCCCTACCGGGTCTGGCTGTCAGAGGTGATGCTGCAGCAGACCACCACGCCGCATGCGACGCCCTATTTTCAGGCATTCACGAGCCGCTGGCCGACAGTGAGGGATCTGGCGGCGGCCGAGGACGGCGAGGTCATGGCCGCCTGGGCGGGGCTGGGCTACTACGCCCGCGCCCGCAATCTGCTGGCCTGCGCCCGTGCCGTGGCGAACGAGCATGGGGGTGTGTTTCCCGACACCGAGGCGGGCCTGCTGGCCCTGCCGGGGGTGGGCGCCTATACCGCCGCCGCCGTGGCCGCCATCGCCTTCGGCCGCCCGGCCAATGTGGTGGACGGCAATGTCGAGCGGGTGGTGGCTCGGCTGTTCGCGGTCGAGACCCCTCTGCCGGCCGGGCGGCCGGAGCTGAAGCGGCGGGCGGCGTCGCTGGTGGCCGACGACCGGCCCGGAGACTGGCCGCAGGCGCTGATGGACCTGGGGGCGACCGTCTGCCGCCCGGGCCAGCCGGTGTGCGGGGCCTGTCCGCTGACGCCGTGGTGCGCCGGTTTCGCCTCGGGCCATCCGGAACGCTGGCCGCTGAAGACGAGGAAGGCTGATCGGCCGCATCGGACGGGCACGGCCTGGGTGCTGCGCGACGCGCGAGGGCGGGCGGCGCTGGTGCGACGCCCGGCCAAGGGGCTGCTGGGCGGGATGCTGGGCCTGCCGACGTCGGACTGGAGCGCGGCGCCGACCCCGGCCACGCCGCCGGTCGCCGCCGACTGGCGCGAGGCCGGGGCGATCGAACATGTGTTCACCCATTTCTCGCTGACGCTGTCGGTGCGGGTCGCCGAGGGGGCGGGCGACTTTCTTTGGCTGCCCGCCGAAGAGGCCCGTGCCGCGCTCCCCACCGTCTTCAAAAAGGCGTTGGACCGGGGACTGAGCTGAAATCGCCAGCCCTTGTCATCCCGGACGCCGCGAAGTGGCGATCCGGGACGCTTGAGCAAGCAAGCTTCATCCTCCCGGAAGCTGCGTGAGCAGCTATCCGGGAGACGGGTCAAGACCCAGCGCGCGGTCACCCTTCTCCCGGACAATCGCGTCGCGATTTCCGGGAGGCACGGCTTGTGGGTGCATTCGGTCCCGGATCACCGCTTCGCGGTGTCCGGGATGACAAGATGCGCAACGCCGACGAGGGCGCCCCCGCTTTAGCGCACCGTCCGCACGGACACGGGGCCCTCGCGGCGCTGGGGGATGACGACGGTGTGGAGTCCCATCTGCTGGAAGGCCAGGTCCACGACGCCTTCTCCCACCCTCAGGCCCGTGACGTTCAGCCGGTCGATGCCGGCGGGCAGGACCGGGTCGTCGATCTCCACCGTTCCGGCCACCGCGTCGATGCTGACGCCCAGGGCCGACTGCAGCATCAGGAACACCGAGCCGGCGGCCCAGGCCTGGGGCAGGCAGGCGACCGGGTAGGCGATGGGCGGCTCGCCCGGATTGCGCCCGAAACCGCAGAACAGTTCGGGCAGCCGCAGGTGGAAATGGGCGGCCGAGGCGTAGATTTCGCCCAGCAGCAGGGCCACGGCCCGGCGCTCGCCGTAGCGGGCCATGCCGGCCGCCGCCATGGCCGTGTCGTGCGGCCAGACCGAGCCGTTGTGATAGCTCATCGGATTGAACCGGGCCTGGCCGGTGGCCAGCGTCCGTATGCCCCAGCCCGAGCGGAACTCGGCGCCCAGCAGGCGTTTTGTCACCCGTTTCGCCCGTTCCGGCGAGGGCAGGCCGGTGAACAGCAGATGGCCCGCATTGGACCCGATCGACCGGCACTGCGCCCCGTCGCCGTCCAGGGCGATGGCGTAGAAGCCTTGATCCTCCATCCAGAACCGATCCTCGACCAGGGCCCGCACCGCCTCGGCCCGCGCGGCCCATTCCACCTGGCCGTCGTCGCCGAGCGCAGCCGACAGATCGGCCATCGCCCGCCAGGCGGCGAAGGCGTAGCCCTGCACCTCCAGCAGGGCGACCGGCCCCTTCGGAAACCGCCCGTCGGCGTGGAAGATGGAGTCTTCGGAGTCCTTCCAGCCCTGATTGGACAGGCCCGTCTCGGCCCCGCGCTGATAGCTGATCAGGCCGTCGCCCTGGATGTCGCCGTGATCCTTCATCCAGCCGGTCGCGGCGATCAGATTGGGCCACAGGGTGCGGATCAGGGCGAAATCGCCCGTCCTGCGGGCATAGGCCCCGGCCAGCGCCACGAACAGACAGGTGGTGTCGACCCCGCCGTAATAGAGGCCGAACGGCACCTCCCCGAGCGCGCTCATCTCGCCGCCGCGGGTCTCATGCATGATCTTGCCCGGCGCGGAGTCCTGGAAGGTCGAGAATTCGGTCGCCTGACGCGCGGCCAGATAGGTCAGCACCCCCTTGGCCAGCGACGGGTCCAGCCACAGCATCTGCCAGGCGGTGATGATCCCGTCCCGCCCGAACGGGGTCGAGAACCACGGGGTCCCGGCATAGGGATAGGGGCCGGTCGGCAGGTCGGTGGTCAGCAGGGCGACGTCCGCGCGGCTCTGATCCAGCCACTCGTTGAAGCGCGGGCTGCGCGGCCCCCGGAGCGAGGCGCCGCGGCGGCGGCGCGCGCGCATGGCCAGGCGAGCCTGCACGGCGTTCAGCCGGTAACGGGCCTCGTCCGGCGTGTCGCAGCGGTCGGGTCCGCATTCGACATAGAGGTCGCAGCGCCGGCCCTTGGGCAGGCTGAACATGAACTCGGCGCGGCTTCCGCCGAGCCGGGCCGGGGGCTCGGAAAAGGCCAGACAACTGCTTCTCGTCACCCCGTCCAGTCCCGCATAGCCGAAGGTCACGCGCCGTCCGTCATGGGTCGGAAGTTCGGTCTCTCCGCGCCTTGCCCGCAACGTGCCCCGGACCTCGAAGATGTCGGCGAAGTCGGCGGCGAAATCGAAGGCCAGCGGCAGCAGCACGTCCTCGACGCCGTGATTGACCATCCGCACCCGCTCGAACATGCGCCGGTCCCAGACGAAGCGCCGCCGCTCGATGTGCAGCACCCCCGCCGGGGCTGACCGCCCGCCCATCGGCGGCAGGGGCCGGTTGGTCGAGTGGCAGGTGAAATAGACATTGTCCTGGCTGACCCCCGAACTCAGCCGTGACGGCCGGGCCAGGCCCACCGTCATGACGAACCGGGACAGCAGACGGGTGTCATGGTCGAACAGGCCGTCGGCGCCGCCCTTCAAATCGCCCCAGCCGTCGGCCACAAGAAAGGTGTCGGCGTCCTTGAGCGCCATCAGGCGTTCGAGTCCATCGGCGTCCTGGGTCTCGGCGGCGGTGGTCTGGACCGAATAGGCGTCGTCCATTAAGGCTCCGGTGCGGGGGAGGACGGATCAGCCTCGCTCGCGACTACGAACGCATCAGGGCCGCATCCCGTTCATACGGCGCCGGTCAGCCGTTGGCGGCGACGAAGCTGCGATCCTCGACGGGGCGAAGCGGCGTGACCACGTCCCCGAGCGGATCTTCGGCGAACGGCCGCCGGGCCAGGATGTCGCCATAGACGTCCAGATAGCGTCTCGCCATGGCCGTGGCCGAGAAGCGCAGGTCGAAATGGGCCCGGATCGCTTCCCGGTCCAGCAGGTGCGCCCGGCCGGCTGCGGCGACGGCCTGTTCCAGGGTGTCGACGAGAAAACCGGTCTCGCCGTCCTCGATGATCTCGGGCGTCGAACCGCAGCGGAAGGCCACCACGGGCGTGCCGCAGGCCATGGCCTCGATCATCACCAGACCGAAGGGCTCGGGCCAGTCGATGGGGAACAGCAGGGCCTCGGCCCCGCCCAGGAAGGCGGATTTCTGATGGTCGCCGATCTCGCCGACGAACTCGACCAGCGGATTGGCCTCGACCAGGGGCCGGATGACGGTCTCCCAATAGACCTTGTCGGCGGCGTCGACCTTGGCCGCCATCTTCAGCGGCTTGTTCAGCTTGACGGCGATCTCGATGGCGCGGTCCGGTCGTTTCTCCGGCGAGATGCGGCCCAGGAAGGCCAGATAGCCGTCGGATTTCGGCGTGAACCGGTAGAGCTCCCCCGGCATGCCGTGATGAACCGTGGCCTTCCAGTTGGCGAACGGCAGGGGGCGGCGCTGGTCGTCCGAGATCGAGACCAGGCCGAACCCGGGCCAGCGCTCGTAGACGCCGCCGATGTCCTTCATGTCCAGCCGCCCGTGCAGGGTGGTCACCGTCTTGTCGGCGCAGCGCGCGAAGAAGGGGAAATGGACCATGTCGGTGTGGAAATGGATCACGTCGAACTCGTCGGCGCGCTTCAGGACTTCCGACAGCATGGTCATGTGGGCGGCGAGGTCGGATTTGAGCGGTGCGGGGTCCAGCCGGATGGCCTGGTCCCGGACCGGGACCAGCCGCGCCCGCGTCTCGGCCTCGGCGCTGGCGAACAGGGTGACGTCATGGCCCAGTTCGACCAGGGCGTCGGTCAGATGGGCGACCACCCGCTCGGTCCCGCCGTAGAGCTTCGGCGGCACGGCTTCGTATAGCGGCGTGACTTGCGCGATCTTCATGCGGCGAGGCTCCGGGCGCCCGGGCGGGGGCGTCGGATTCTCAACCGTCTGTCCCACGCGAAGTTCCCGGAACGAGGGTATTCTGCCGTGAAGTCTTCACGGCTTAGCCGTGGTCATCCGTCACACCGTCAGAGGCACTCGCAATAGACGTCAAAGGTGGCCGAGCTGTAAGTGACGATGCCCAGCCGGGTCTGATCGAAAGTCATCACCGCCGGATTGCCGGTGCAGGTTCCGGTCTTGCAGGCCCCTGGGCAGGGAAGGGCCGCCGCGGCTTTGCGCATCTTGGCCATCAGGTTCTCCCAGCCGCGGGCCGTGCCCCAGCTGATGTCCCAGGCCGTCAGACTCACCGCGATCGGCATGGTCCCGCCGCAGGAGACGCCGCCGACAGGCTCGGCCGGGGTTTCGGAGATCTCCTTCCAATAGTCCCACCAGCATGAGAGGCCATAGACGATGATCAGGAGTTCGATCAGCAGGGCGGCCAGGGTCGCGGCTGTGATGCCGGCGACGGTCACCCCGCCGATGGTGAAGGTTCCGCCGGCCGCCGCCGCCTCGGCTCCCGCGGCCACGGCGCCCGCGCCGCCGGGGCCGAGTGCCCGGAGGTGGACGTAGATGCGGTGGACCAGCCATTTTAGCTGGTCGCGGATGAACCAGTTGTCGAAATACCGCAGCAAGTGGGCGACGAAGGCCTGAAGCCGCTCGGCAATGGCGACCAGGTTCGCGCGGGCGGCGGCGGGACCGCCGGCGCGAGCGGCCTGGATGGCGTCGCGCAGGGCCCGGTACAGGGCCTCCGCCGCGGCCTTCCGGTCGGGCGGCATCTTGTCCCAGATGCGCTCGAGCATCTGTTCCATTTGCTTGAGCAGCGCTTCTAGCTGTTCCGGTGACAGTTCGGGCACGTCCGGCATGGCGTTCCGGGTCGTCCCACGGCGACCCGCTCCCTGAGGCTAGAGGGACTCGGAAAATCGCACTGTGCACACGCGCCGGCGGGGTGTTCGCGACGCCGGGCGGAGGAGTTTCTACGCCTCTTGCGAGAATTGGTCTACTGGCCGAACTACTGCATCCCCGCCCGCACCTCGGCGCGCAGGGCGTCGATGGACCTGAGCCCCTGATCCGTCTTGAAGCGCCAGTAGGTCCAGCCGTTGCAGGCCGGGGCGTTCTCGAACAGGGCGCCGAGCTTGTGGATCGAGCCGGTCAGTTCGCCGGCGACCAGCGAGCCGTCCGCCCGGACCCGCGCCTCGCGGTCGCCGCGCGGGCAGTAGAGTTTGTCGCCGGGCGACAGCAGGCCCGCCTCGACCAAGGCGCCGAACGGCACCTTCACCTCGGCCCGCTTGGAGCCCATGACCACCAGGTCCTCGGGCGCGGCGGGGATGACGGCCTTGATGCGTTTCTCCGCGACCTTCGCATAGGTCTCGTCGCGCTCGATGCCGATCCAATGGCGGCCCAGCCGTTTGGCGGCCGCCCCGGTGGTGCCGGTGCCGAAGAAGGGGTCCAGCACCACGTCGCCGGGCCGGGTCGCGGCCATCAGCACCCGGTGCAGCAGGCCCTCGGGCTTCTGGGTCGGATGCGCCTTCTTGCCGTCGGCGTCCTTGATCCGCTCCTCGCCGGTGCACAGGGCCAGGGTCCAGTCGGACCGCATCTGGACGTCCTCGTTGAAGGCCTTCAGGGCGTCGTAGTTGAAGGTGTAGCGCTTCTGGTCGCGGCTGCGCGCCGCCCAGATCAGGGTCTCATGGGCGTTGGTGAACCGCGTGCCCTTGAAGTTCGGCATCGGGTTGGACTTGCGCCAGATGATGTCGTTCAGCACCCAGAAGCCGAGGTCCTGGATCGCCGCCCCGAGGCGAAAGACGTTGTGATAGCTGCCGATCACCCAGATCGAGCCCTCGGGCTTCAGCACCCGGCGGCATTCGGTCATCCACTCGCGCGTGAAGGCGTCATAGGCGGCGAAACTGTCGAACTTGTCCCAGTCGTCATCGACAGCGTCGACCAGCGAGTTGTCCGGCCGCAGCAGATCGCCCCCGAGCTGCAGATTATAGGGCGGGTCGGCGAACACCATGTCGACGCAGGCGTCGGGCAGGGACCGCAACACCTCGATGCAGTCGCCCCTCATGACGACGTCGGTCTTGAACTCGGACATGGAAACGCGGCCCCGCACAGCTTGAAGGCCGATTGGTGAATCATCGCGGTTAAGGGCGGGTTGAGACGTACAAATCTTCTCCCTCCCCCGAAGTGGGGAAGGACGGCGAGGCGAAGACGAGCCCGGGTGGGGAAGTGCGAAGCATCCACCGACCGGGCCTGCCGCTGCAATTCCCCACCCGGTCGCTGACGCGACCACCCTCCCCACTTCGGGGGAGGGAGAACGTTACGCGGCCTCACCCTTTGTTACGGCCCCGGCCTCGCCTTCGCGGGCGCGGCGGTTTAGTCAGGCCGGACGGCGCGACAGGCTCAGGGACTATCCGATGCAACAGTGGGTTTACGGCTTCGGCGGCGGCTCCGCGGACGGCGACGCCTCGATGAAGAACCTGCTGGGCGGCAAGGGGGCCAACCTGGCCGAGATGTCGTCGCTGGGCCTGCCGGTGCCTCCGGGTTTCACCATCACGACCGAAGCCTGCGTCCACTACTATTCCAACGGCCAGAGCTATCCGGCCGAGCTGGCCGGGCAGGTCGCGGCCGGGCTGGCCAAGGTCGAACAGGTCGTCGGCAAGACGTTCGGCGACGCCAGGAACCCGTTGCTGGTCTCCGTCCGCTCCGGCGCCCGGGCCTCCATGCCCGGCATGATGGACACGGTCCTCAACCTCGGCCTCAACGACGCGACGGTTGAAGGCCTCGCCGCCCTGTCCGGCGACCGCCGCTTCGCCTTCGACAGCTACCGCCGCTTCATCACCATGTATTCCAGCGTCGTCCTCGGCCTGTCGCATGACGACTTCGAGGAGGTGCTGGACGACCACAAGGACCGTCTGGACGTCACCATCGACACCGACCTGACCGCGTCCGACTGGGAGAAGGTCGTTCGCGACTACAAGGCCGTGGTCGAGGACCGTCTCGGCCGGCCCTTCCCCCAGGATCCCCACGACCAGCTGTGGGGCGCGGTCTCGGCCGTCTTCGCCAGCTGGATGAACGACCGGGCCAAATTCTATCGCCGCATGCACGACATCCCCGAAAGCTGGGGCACGGCGGTCAACGTCCAGTCGATGGTCTTTGGAAACATGGGCGAGACCTCGGCCACCGGCGTCGCCTTCACCCGCAACCCCTCGACGGGCGAGGCGAAGCTCTACGGCGAGTTCCTGATCAACGCCCAGGGCGAGGACGTCGTCGCCGGCATCCGCACGCCCCAGTCGCTGACGAAAGCGGGCAGGGAAGAGATGGGCGAGACCGCCCCCTCGATGGAAGAGGCCATGCCGGTGGTGTTCGGCGAGTTCGTCGAGGTCGTGGGGCGGCTGGAGAGTCACTATCGCGACATGCAGGACATCGAGTTCACGGTCGAACAGGGCCGGCTGTGGATGCTGCAGACCCGCAACGGCAAGCGCACCGCCAAGTCGGCGCTGAAGATCGCGGTCGATCTGGCGGCCGAGGGCGTGATCTCGCAGGAGGAGGCGGTGTCGCGCGTCGAGCCTTCGGCGCTGGACCAGTTGCTGCACCCCACGCTGGACCCGAACGCGGCCCGCAATGTCGTCGCCGCCGGCCTGCCCGCCTCGCCGGGCGCCGCCACCGGCAGGATCGTCTTTGACGCCGACGAGGCCGAGCGGATGAGCCAGCTGGGCGACGCCGTCATTCTGGTGCGCGAGGAGACCAGCCCCGAGGACATTCACGGCATGCACGCGGCGCGCGGCATCGTCACCGCCCGGGGCGGAATGACCAGCCACGCCGCCGTGGTCGCGCGCGGCATGGGACGGCCCTGCGTCTGCGGCATCCATGAGCTGTCGATCGACGACAAGGCTCAAACCTTTACGGCCCGCGGCCGCACCTTCAGGGCCGGCGAGGTCATCACCATCGACGGCTCGAAGGGCGAGGTGCTGGACGGCGCCGTGGCCATGATCGAGCCCGAGCTGACCGGCGACTTCCAGACCCTGATGGGCTGGGCCGACAAGGTGCGCCGCCTCAGGGTGCGGGCCAATGCCGAGACGCCGCTGGACGCCCGCACCGCGCGCGGCTTCGGGGCCGAGGGCATCGGCCTGTGCCGGACCGAGCACATGTTCTTCGATGACGCCCGCATCGCCGCCGTGCGCGAGATGATCCTGGCCGATGACGAAGCCGGCCGCCGCGCGGCGCTGGCGAAGATCGCGCCGTTCCAGAAGGCGGATTTCGTCGAACTGTTCACCATCATGGCCGGCCTGCCGGTGACGGTGCGCCTGCTCGATCCACCGCTGCACGAGTTCATTCCGCATAGCGAGGCGGAGATCGACGCGCTGGCGGCGACCCAGGGCCTCGACGCCGCCAAGCTGAAGCGGCGAGCCAGGGAACTGCACGAGACCAATCCCATGCTCGGCCACCGCGGTTGCCGTCTCGGCGTCGCCTATCCCGAGATCTACGAGATGCAGGTCCGCGCCATCCTCGAGGCGGCGCTGGAGGTCAAGAAAACGGCGGTTCAGGCCCCCATCCCCGAGATCATGCACCCGCTGGTGGCGCTGGGGCTGGAGATGAAATATCTGCGCGAGCTGACCGACCGAACCGCCGAGGCCGTGTTCGCCGAGGCCGGGGACCGGGTTGAATACCTGGTCGGCACGATGATCGAACTGCCCCGCGCCGCCCTGCGGGCCGGGGACCTGGCCGAACATGCCGAGTTCTTCAGCTTCGGCACCAACGACCTGACCCAGACCACCTTCGGCATCAGCCGCGACGACTCCGGCCGCTTCCTGCAGGCCTATATGGACAAGGGCATCTTCGAGTCCGACCCCTTCGTCCGCCTCGATCAGGACGGCGTCGGCGACCTGATCCGCATCGCCGCCGAACGGGGCGGGGCCGCCCGGCCGGGGATCAAGATGGGCATCTGCGGCGAGCATGGGGGCGACCCGTCGTCGATCGCCTTCTGTGAGCAGGTCGGCCTCGACTACGTCAGCTGCTCGCCCTATCGCGTGCCGATCGCCCGTCTGGCGGCGGCCCAGGCGGCGCTGGTCGCCCGGGGCGGAGAGGCGCGCGAGAAGGATCGCTGAGCGACCGGCCACGAAACAGCCAAGGTTGACAAACCGCTGTCTGTGCTTCGCGCCACACAGTCGTTGTTATGTAAACAAACGCCTCTGGAACACCCTTATCCGCAGCCCATTTGTGTCTCGCTGGATGGGGCTGGTGACGAAAGTCATCGCATCTAGAGGATACAAGAAACCATGCGTACCCTTCTTCTCTCGACCGCCGCTCTTACTCTGATCGCCGCGCCGGCCATGGCTCAGAGCATCTCGTCGCCGCAAGTCTCGGGTTCGGTGGGCTACACCGTCCTGGACGGCGACGACGCCAACCTGGGCGCCATCACCGGCCGCGTGACCGCCAAAATGTCTCAGTATTTCGGCGTCGAGGGTGAAGCCTCGTTCGGCGTCAAGGACGACGAAGTCTCCTTCGGCGGCGTGAACGGCGACTTGTCCCATGAGTACGACGCCGCCGCCTATGTCGTCGGCACCCTGCCGATCAGCCCGAATTTCGAACTGTTCGGCCGCGTCGGTTACGGTACGACCTCGATCAAGGCCGACGTCGCGGGCTTCTCGGTCACCGAAGACGGCGAAAGCGTCAACTACGGCGCCGGCGCCAACTACTTCTTCGACGCACGGAACGGCGTCCGCGCCGACTGGACCCGCCGCGATTTCACCGACGACAACGGTGGGGAGCTGGACACCTATGGCGTGAGCTACGTCCGCCGCTTCTAGGACCGGCTCGCCTGAACGACGAAGGCGCGCATCCCTTGCGGGGTGCGCGCCTTTTCGTTGGCCGGCTTCAGGGCTGGATCAGGCGACGCCGGGTTGCAGGGCCCAGCGCATCGAGCCTTCGCCGAACGGCTGGAAGAACAGGTCGCGGTAGCGTTCGAACGCCTCGACGATCTTGCTGGCCAGGTCCTGGGCGACGGTCTCGCCGCGCTGTCGCTTCATGGCCGCGACGCACTGGACCACGTCGCGCTGGTGGGCCGAGCCGCCCATGCGTTTGAGCACCGCGGCGATGTCCTGGGCCAGCGGGTCGATCTGTTTCGCCCACGGATTGGTGTTCTGAGTCATGCGGGACGCCCCCTTGTTCTCGACACAGGCGAACCGGTCGCAAAATCTTGCGGCGGATGCAAGCTTGACCGCGAATTCGTGATCGAGGGGAGAATGGAGCGGCTTCGACCGAACGGCGTTTCGTTGAGATGAACCGGATTTGCTTCGTCGTCCTGGCTGTTCTGATGCTCGCCGCGTGCGGGCAGGCCCAGACCAATCCGCCGACCGATCCCGCCCAGCCGATCGACACGCCCGAGGCCGAAGCGCCGCCGGCCACGCCGCCACCGGGCATGGGATCGGTCCTGCCCGGCTCGGGTCCGCAAACCTTCGTGGGCCGCTGGGCCGCCGAACGCGGCTGGTGCGGCAATGTCGAGGGGGCCGAGCGGCCGATCGAGATCAGCACCACCCGGTTCGAGGGCTATGAGAACAGTTGCGGCATCGTCTCGATCGCCCAGGTGTCGGACGGCTATCAACTGTCCCTGGCCTGCGCCGCGGAAGGCCGGACATCGAGCGAGCGGGTGCGGATGGCGGTGCACGGCGACAGCCTGCGCCTGACCTGGCTGAACCGGAACAACGCCGTGGTCAGCCTGGTCCGGTGTCCGGCCCCGGCGCCGGTCCCCGCGCCCGCGCCCGCGCCCTAGTTGAACAGGAAGTTCATCACGTCGCCGTCCTTGACGACATAGGCCTTGCCCTCGGCGCGCAGCTTGCCGGCTTCGCGCGCCTTCGCCTCGCCCTTGAGGGCGACGAAGTCGTCATAGGCGATGGTCTCGGCGCGGATGAAGCCCTTCTCGAAATCGGTGTGGATGACGCCCGCCGCCTGGGGCGCGGTGTCGCCGATATGGATGGTCCAGGCCCGCGCCTCCTTGGGCCCGACGGTGAAATAGGACTGCAGGCCCAGCAGGGCGTAGGCCTCCCGGATCAGGCGGTTCAGACCCGGTTCGGCCAGGCCGAGGCTTTCGAGGAATTCGGCCTGTTCGTCGGCGTCCAGCACCGCCAGTTCGGAATCGATCTTGGCCGAGATGACCACGGCCTTGGCGTTGTCCACGGCGGCGCGCGCGGCGACCAGGTCGGACAGCTCATTGCCCTTGTCGGCCGAGTTTTCGTCGACATTCGAGACATAGAGGGCGGGCAGGGAGGTCAGCAGCTGGAGCATGTGCCAGGCCTTTTCGTCCTCCTTGTCGACCTTGACCACCCGCGCGGGCTTGCCGGCGCGCAGGGGCGTCAGGGCCATGTTGATCAGGCGCAGGGTGGTCTGGGCCTCCTTGTCGCCGCCCTTGGCCTTCTTCTCGACGTTGCCGACGCGCTTTTCGAGGCTCTCCAGGTCGGCCAGCATCAGTTCGGTCTCGATGATCTCCAGGTCCGAGATCGGGTCGATGCGGTTCTCGACGTGGGTGATGTCGTCATCGACGAAACAGCGGGCGACGAAGGCCACGGCGTCGCAGTCGCGGATGTTGGCCAGGAACTGATTGCCCAGGCCCTCGCCCTTGGACGCGCCGCGCACCAGGCCGGCGATGTCGACGAAGGTGATCCGCGACGGGATGATCTCCTTCGAGCCCGCGATGGCCGCCAGAACGTCCAGGCGCGGCTCGGGCACGGCCACGTCGCCGGTATTCGGCTCGATGGTGCAGAAGGGATAGTTGGCGGCCTGGGCCGCCGCCGTCTTGGTCAGGGCGTTGAACAGGGTGGACTTGCCGACGTTGGGCAGGCCGACGATCGCGACTTTCAGGGCCATGGAATCTTCGTTGTCTGGGGGCGCGACCGGCGCGCTATCGGGGGAGCGCGCGACCTAGCACGTCTTCCGGCGTATGGCGAAAAGGGTTGATCGCGGTGACGCCGCCATAGACCTGGCCGTCGTTCAGGTCTTCGGACAGGAACCACCGGCAATCAGCCAATCGGGCAGACACAAGCAGGATTGCGTCCCAGAACTGAATGCCGTGGCGATCCTGAAGCGCCCAGGCCGAGCGAACGACACCGATGTCGACGGCGCCTTCGCACCACCCCAAATGTTCGGTGATGAAGTCGCGAATGAAGGGCCGCGCTTCCGCGAAATGCGGCTTTCGCCACACGACAGCATAGGTCTCATTCAGAACCTGTAGGTTCATCCTTAGCTGCCGTGAAACGAGTAGCTGGTTCAGCCACGCCGTGCAGGTCGCGTTCTTCGCCGCGTCGCGCGTGTCGAGTGTGTACAGGATCGTCGTCGAATCGACGAAAACGCTCATCGCGCACCTCTTCCAGCATCTCTCGGATTGTCTGCCCATCGGACAGGACGGGGGCTTGGGACTGAGCTTGGCGGATTTGGGCGTAGATCGCCTCGATGCGCTCGGACGCGGCCGCTCGTTCGGCGTCACGCTGTCGCCGATCCATCACGCGCTCCGCGATCCAGCGCGAAACGCTCAGACCCGCCTGTCCCGCCTGGGCGCGCACCCAGGCCAGATCGGTCTCTTCCATACTGATGGTGACGTTCTTCACGACACGAAGATCGTGTCACACGAACTTCGTGTCAAGGCGCGGGCGTCAGGGGGCCGGCGCGGCGGCCTGGTCGTATTCCGAGGTCGCGGGCTGGCCGACCGTGGCGGTGACCTCCAGCGGGGCTGACGAGGCGAAGGTCAGGGTCAGGGCGACGGTGTCGCCCGCGACGAGCGGCCTGGCGACCCCCAGCAGCATCAGGTGATTGCCGCCGGGCCGAAGGGCGACGGCCTGACCGGCGGGCAGCGGCAGGCCCTCCCGCAACTCGCGCATCATCATCATATTGCTCTCGATGCGGCTTTCATGGATCTGGACGAGGTTGGCGGCGGGGCTGGCGACCGAGGCCAGCCGGTCATCGCCGGTCGCCGTCAGGGTCAGGTAGCAGCCGGTGGTCTGGCGCCCCGTCGGCGTCGGACGGCAGATGGCGTCCGAGACCTGCACCGAGGCGGGCTCGCCCGAGCCCGAAGACGGGTCCTGGTCGCAGGCGGCGAGCGCCAGCAGGACGGCGACGATCGGGGGGCGGGTCATGGGGTCATCCTGAAGGGGTCGGCGCGGTCTACCGTCCGCCCGGACCGCGGGCAAGGCGGCGTTGCTATTCGCCGCGCGCCGCCTTCTCCGCCGCCTGCCGAGGGCTGAATTTGGGGGCGGGGGCCAGGCGCATGACCTCGGCCTGGTAGCGGTCGTCGCCGCCGGCGAGGGCGAAGGGCAGGGCGTCGGCGACGGCGTTCAGCATCGGCTCCAGCCAGGTCCGGTCGGCCTTGTGGAAGTCGCTCAGCACATGACCGTGCACCAGTTGCGGGTCGCCGGGGTGACCGACGCCCATGCGGGCGCGGCGGAAGTCGGCGCCGAGCCGGCTGATCAGGCTGCGCACGCCGTTCTGGCCCGCCGCCCCGCCGCCGGTCTTCATGCGGAATCGGCCGGGGGCCAGGTCGATCTCGTCGTGGAAGACGATGACGGCGCCGGGCTGGACCTTGTAGAAGCGCGCCGCCTCGGCCACGGCCCGGCCGCTCTCGTTCATGAAGGTCTGGGGCTTCATCAGCAGCACGCGCACGGCGCCGTCCGGCGTCGCGACCTCGCCCTCGCGGATCACCGACTGGAATTTGGCCCGCTCGGGCCCGAACGACCAGCGCCGCGCGATCTCGTCGGCGGCCATGAAGCCGATGTTGTGGCGGTTGCCCTGGTATCTGGGACCCGGATTGCCCAGGCCGGCGATGATGATCATGAGTCAGTCGCCCAAGCCGAGAACGAACATGAGGCTGACGTCGAGCGCGGCAAGTTGCTCTGGGGTCAAAGCTCCAATTCGGGACCGAATGCGAAAGCGGGGCACGGCGGTCAGCTTTTCTGTCATGATGGCCGAAGGCGCGGTAAGGCCGTTGTCAGGGGAGGGATCGACCTTGGGGCGGAAAGGGCCGACCGTATCGATTCGGCTGGTCAAGGGACAGACGAGCCAACTCTCGGTATCCATGATGTGGGTCGATTGCACGAC
The DNA here is from genome assembly GCA_943373195.1 of Brevundimonas vancanneytii. Lineage (GTDB taxonomy): Bacteria > Pseudomonadota > Alphaproteobacteria > Caulobacterales > Caulobacteraceae > Brevundimonas > Brevundimonas vancanneytii_B. Next base: position 11,836 of record CALSBO010000039.1, on the reverse strand, counting down.
GACGACCGGGCGTGGCTTGCCGTAGTCGCCTGAGACGACCGCGATCAGGATTTCTCCCCGCATCATTCAGGAAGCAGCTTCCAGTTCTCTGCGACGCCGATATCCAGTTCGGCGAGCATGTGTTCGCCTTCCTCGGACCGATTGATCCGATCCACCGCGTCAGCGATCTCCTCGCGCATACCTGGCGCGTCGATATCGATCACAAGGTGACGCACGGCCTTGTAGCCGGCCACCGGCGAGGCGTCCGAATGGGTCGAGTCTGGGCGTGTCGCCTGTCCGTCCATGGGTTGTATGATAGGTCAGCGGCTACGGATGAGCAATCCGACCAGCAAAAACCCCGCCGCGGCAAACCGGGCGGGGTGATTGGTTTTCGCAGTGATCGGAGCGATCAGCCCTCGTCGGCAGCTTCCGCGGCCGCTTCGCCTTCAGCGGCGGCCTCGCCCTGTTCGGTGGCTTCGACCTCGGCGGCCTCGGCGGCCACTTCGGCGTCGTGGGCCTCGTCGGCGGCGGCGGAGATGGCGGCCGAGGACGTCTTGATCGAGGCGATCACGAAGTCTCGGTCGGTGATGGTCGGCTCGACGTCGCCCGTGCCCTTCAGGTCGGACCAGCGGATGGTGTCGCCCAGCTTGTGGCCGGCCAGATCGACGATCAGGTCTTCCGGGATGTGATCCGCGCGCACCTTCACCTCGACCGCGTGACGGACGATTTCCAGCGAACCGCCCTGACGGAAGGCTTCGCACTGGTCCTGGTTGATGAAGTGGACCGGGATTTCGATCTTGATGGTCTGCTTTTCATCGACCCGCATCAGGTCGAAATGCAGCGGGCGGTCGCTGACCGGGTCGAACTGCACGGCGCGCGCGATGACCGGCTGCGATTCCGTGCCGTATTTCAGGGTCACCAGGTGACCCAGCAGCTTGCCGGTGTAGAGGGACTTGCGGAAGTCCTTCTCGTTCACCGAGATGGCCACGGGGGCCTTGTCGCCGCCGTACAGCACGCCTGGGACCATGCCCGCGCGGCGCGCGGCGCGAGCGCCGCCGGTGCCGACGCCGTTACGGACGTCCACGTTCAGAATGATCTCGGCCATCGCCTCGCCTCAACAACACAAACGCCGCGCTGACCAGTCAGCCCTCGCGGCGGGGTCTCCGGACCCTGAATTCAAGAGCGCGGGTCATTACACGCCAACCGGCGCGGACGCAACCGCCCGAACGCCAATGCCACGCCTGAATCGAAACCGGCCTCAGCGCCCGCTGTTCAGGGCCGAGGTCGCCGAGACCGAGGCCGCCGCCGCCGCCTCGGCCACGGGGGACTGCACCGGAGTGGAATCGGGCGCGCCGCCGGCCACCGCCGTGGCGGGGATTTCGATCGGGGCGGGGGTGATGTTCTGGGCCGTGCAGGTGGCCAGGTCGCGCGCCACGTGGCGACCGACGCAGAACATGTCCTCATAGCTGGGGCGCGAGGCGGCCAGGCACTGGAACAGCATCAGCTTGGACATGTTGAGGCAGAATTCGCTGTTCTGATCGACCGTCAGGGCCTCGGTATTGGCGCGGGCCTCCTCGCCGCCGGCGCCGAGGGCGGCCAGGGCGGCCAGGGCGAGCGAACGGGCGACCGCGGGCGTATAGGGCGGTCCCGAACGCGCCGGGCTCACCGACAGGCCGGCGCCCGTATTGGCGGCGGCGAACAGCCGGGCCGATTCCTCGGCCGACGGCAGCATCTGGGCGGCCGACAGGGCCTTGGCGCCCTCCAGCCGGGTCACGCGATCGGCGATATGGACGGTGGCCCAGCGCCGACGGGGGTCGGAGCGTTCCTGGATGGTGTAGGCGTCGCCCTCGACGGCCTCGGCGATCACCAGCATGGCCGCCGAATCGCGGCCGATGGTGTCGATGATCAAGCCGGCGGCGGCGTCGGCGCCGGGCAGGGTGACGGCATAGGCCGGGTCGGCGATGATGCGGGCGATCATTTCCTGCCGCACGGCCGGGTCGGCGGCATAGGTGCGGACGCCGCGAACGAACTCGGGGGCCTGCAGGGCCAGGATCGAGCCATAGGCGATCATGCCGCGCGACAGCTGGGCCGGTTCATAGGCCGCGCCCTTGCGGATGGCGGCCTGAATGGCCTCGGCGCTGGTGAAGCCGGCCTGGATGGTGCCGACATCGCGCATGAAGGCGACATAGATGGAGGCGGCCTGGGCGACGCCCTCGTTCATGCTCACCGCGGGCGGCGGCGGCGGGGCGGCCGGCGGGGGAGGCGCGGGAACGGGTTCCGGCTCGGGCGTGGCGCAACTGGCGATGACCGCGGCGACGGCGGCGATGGCCGCCAGCGAAAGGCCGCGGCGCGGAAGAGCCTCAAACATGCGAATACCCCACAAGGACGCACGGCGCGTCGAGGCGCCGAGAGTTTGGAAGCGTTATATCGCGGGAAGAACCGTTTTCCGACCGTTAATCGAACAGCTTGGAGACCGATTCCTCGTTGGCGATCCGCCGGATAGCCTCTCCGATCAGCGGGGCCACGGAAACCGTTCGGATTTTTCCGCAGTTCAAAACTTCGTGGGGTTGCTCGATGGAGTTGGTGATCACCAGTTCCTTGAGCGGTCCGTCGGCGATGCGCTGGACCGCCGGACCCGACAGGACGCCGTGGCTGATGTAGGCCGAAACCTCGGTCGCGCCCTTGTCCATCAGCGCCTGGGCCGCATTGACCAGGGTGCCGCCCGAATCGACGATGTCGTCGAACAGGATGCAGCGCCGTCCGCTGACGTCGCCGATGATGTTCATGACCTCGCTCTCGCCGGCCCGGGCGCGGCGCTTGTCGACGATGGCGAGATCGGCGTTCAGGCGCGAGGCCAGCGAGCGTGCGCGCACCACGCCGCCGACGTCGGGCGAGACGATCATCAGGTCGTCGCCGCGCCCGTAGTGGTCCTTGATGTCCTGGGCCAGCACGGGAGTGGCGACCAGGTTGTCGGTCGGAATGTCGAAGAAGCCCTGGATCTGGCCGGCGTGCAGATCCATGGTCAGCACCCGATGCGCCCCGGCCCGGGTGATCATATTGGCCACCAGCTTGGCCGAGATGGGGGTGCGCCCGCCGGTCTTCCGGTCCTGCCGGGCATAGCCGAAATAGGGCATGACGGCCGTGATCCGCCGCGCCGACGCCCGCACCAGGGCGTCGGTCATGATCAGCAACTCCATCAGATTGTCGTTGGCCGGATAGCTGGTCGACTGGAGGACGAAGACGTCCTCGCCGCGGACGTTCTCCTCGATGACCGCGAAGACCTCATTGTCGGCGAACCGCTTCACCTGGGCCTTGGTCAGGGGCATGTCGAGGTGGGCCGCGATGGCCTGGGACAGGGTCCGGTTGGAGTTGCCAGAGAGCAGCTTCATGTCCGGTCATCCTTTCGCCGTCATCGCCCGGCTGAAAATGGGGCCGCAGCGTTGGCGCGCTTCATACCAGCGGATGGCCCGGCCACAAGGCGCGCGGCGCCTTTTCGGCGCTGTTCTTCGCGCATTGGCGTGGGCCGGTTCGCTGGTGTAGAGATCGCGTCTCGTTTTTCGGGGGCGCCGACGGGTTCGCGCCCGCCGGCATTTCAAGTTGAGGTCGTCCTTGCCTGCTTCCAAATTCCGCGCCGGCCTGATCCTGGCCACCGTGGCTGTTTCGGCCCTGACGATCAGTGCGTGCGGCGCGCGCCCGGAACGCCCGCGGCTGGCCTATGAAGAGCGGCCGGTCGAGGCCCTGTACAACACCGGCTACGAGCGGCTGCAGAGCCAGCGCTGGGCCGATGCGATCGACTATTTCCAGGAGGTCGAGCGCCAGCATCCGTATTCGGAGTGGTCGCGCCGTTCGATCCTGATGCAGATCTACGCCTACTATCAGAACAACAACTACGCCGAGGCCATCGCCGCCTCGGACCGGTTCATCCAGCTGTTTCCCGGCAATCCCAGCGCGCCCTACGCCTTCTACATGAAGGCCCTGTGCAATTTCGAACAGATCACCGACGTGGGCCGGGACCAGGGCTATGCCCAGGCCGCGCTCGACGGGCTGCGCGATGTGCAGCGCCGCTATCCCGGCACGTCCTACGCCATCGACGCCACGGTCAAGATCGACATGGTCAACGATCAGCTGGCCGGCAAGGAAATGGCCATCGGCCGCTACTACCAGCGCGCGGGCCAGCCGCTGGCGGCGATCAACCGCTACAAGACGGTGATCGACAACGAAGCCTATCAGCGCACCTCGCACACGCCCGAGGCCCTGTTCCGCCTTGTCGAGGTCAATCTGATCCTGGGCCTGAAGGAAGAAGCGACCCGCAACGGCGCGGTGCTGGGCTTCAACTATCCGGGCAGCCCCTGGTACGCCGAAGCCTACGCCCTGCTGACCGAAGACGGCCGCCAGCCCGACGTGGCCCCGACCGGTCAGCGCGAGAGCTGGCTGCGCCGGATCATTCCGGGCTGATCTTCAACGCCCGTCATCCTCGGGCTTGTCCCGAGGACCCATTGGTCAGCATTCTCCGGCGTCGCCGGTGAAACGATTCGCTTTGTCCAACGCCCATCTCTCCTGCCCCGGACAAATGGGCCCTCGGGACAAGCCCGAGGGTGACGGATGGGTAGTGGCTCGATGCTGACCGCCCTCTCCATCCGCGACATCGTGCTGGTGGACGCGCTCGATCTCGAGGTCGAGGGCGGACTGACGGTGCTGACCGGCGAGACCGGGGCGGGCAAGTCGATCATCCTGGACGCCCTCGGCCTGGCGCTGGGCGCGCGCGCCGACGCCGGTTTGGTGCGCAGCGGAGCCAAACAGGCCACGGCCACGGCCGTCTTCACCGCCCCCGACGACCCGGCCCTGATCGCCCTGATCGGCGAGCGGGGGTTCGACGTGGCCCCGGGCGAGGAGCTGATCCTGCGCCGGACCCTGGCCGCCGACGGCCGCAGCCGCGCCTTCGTCAACGACCAGCCCGCGGGGGTGACGGCGCTGCGCGAGATCGGTCAGGCCCTGGTCGAGGTGCACGGCCAGCACGAGACCGTCGGCCTGCTGGACTGGAAGACCCACCGCGCCCTGCTGGATGCGTACGGCGGGCTGCAACCCCAGCTGGACGGAGTCGCCGCCGCCGCTGATCGGCTGAAGACGGCCGAGCGGGCCGTCGCCGAGCTCAAGGCCGCCGCCGCCGATGCGGCGTCGCGAGCCGAGGAGCTGACGCAGAACCTCGCCGACCTCGACGATCTGGACCCCCGCGCCGACGAGGAGACCGAACTGGCCGGCGAACGCGCCATCCTCGGCGCGGCGGAGAAGGCGGTCGCCGACCTCGCGGACGCGAAAGCGTCGCTGGGCGGGGACAAGCTGTCCCGGAATCTGTCGGCGGCCCTGCGCGCCGTCGAGCATGCGCGCCAGCGGGCGGGGCAGGCGGGCACCGACCCCGAGCATCCGCTGCTGCGGAAACTGACCGCCGCCGCCGAGGCCATCGACCGCACCATGGTCGAGGCCGAGGAGGCCATCGCCTGCGTCGACGCCGCCGCCAACGCCTTCGATTTCGAGCCGGGCCGTCTCGACAAGGCCGAGGAGCGGCTGTTCGCCCTGCGCGCCGCCGCCCGCAAGCTGAACACATCGGTCGAGAGCCTGCCGGTGCTGCGCGTCCGCTTCCGCGACCAGCTGCGGCTGATCGAGGACGGGGCAGAGGCCATCACCGCCGCCGAACGCGCCGCCTCGGCCGCGCGCGAGGCCTATGATGTGGCCGCCATCCTGCTGACCTCGGCCCGCGAGGCGGCCGCCGACCGGCTGGCCGCGGCGGTCATGGGCGAACTGGGGCCATTGAAACTGGACCGCGCCCGCTTTCGCGTCGGCTTCGAGCCGGTGGCCGACGGTCGGCGCGGACCGCTGGGCGTCGAGACCGTCCGGTTCGAGATCGCAACCAACGCCGGGACGTCCTTCGGGCCGCTGGACGCCATCGCCTCGGGCGGCGAACTGGCCCGTTTCGCCCTGGCCATGAAGGCGGCGATGGCGGGGCGCGAGGATCAACGCCAGCCGGTGATGATCTTCGACGAGGTCGACCAGGGCGTCGGCGGCGCCGTGGCCTCGGCGGTCGGCGCGCGGCTGGAGCGGCTGTCGCGCGGCGCCCAGGTGCTGGTCGTGACCCACAGCCCCCAGGTCGCCGCCCGGGCCCACGCCCACTGGAAGGTGCGCAAGGCCGACGCCGGCGGCCTGACCACGACCACGGTCGATGCGCTGGACGACGACGCGCGGCGGGAGGAGATCGCGCGGATGCTGTCGGGGGCGGTGGTGACCGACGAGGCGCGGGCGGCGGCGAGGTCGCTGATCGGTTAGGTCTCAGGTTCCAATATTCCGCTCATCCCCGCGAAAGCGGGGACCCAGTCCTTTCCAGCTTGACGCCGGCGTTCGTGGACAACAGATCCCAGGCTCACAGGGACCGCCGCATCCTCCAAAGCACTGGGTCCCCGCCTTCGCGGGGATGAACGGTTGGAGGGTGTGCTCTCGTGAAGCGGGTCCTACCCCCGCAGCACCTTCAGCAGCTGCGGATGCAGTTCGGAGTTCGAGGCCAGAATCTGCGCGCCCGACTTGGGATCGCCCTCGCCGTCGATGGTCGTGACCACGCCGCCTGCCTCGGTGACGAACAATATGCCCGCCGCCACGTCCCACGGGCTCAGGTTGCGCTCGTAGTAGGCGTCGTACCGCCCGGCCGCGACCCAGGCGAAGTCCAGCGCCGACGAGCCGAGGCGACGGATGCCGGCGACGCGCTGGCCGATGGCGTGGATGTCCTTGATCGACTGGGCGTGGCCCGTCTTGCCGATGAAGGGCAGGCCGGTGGCGATCAGGCTTTCCGACAGGTCGCGCCGGCCGGCGACGCGGATGCGCTGGTCGTTCAGATAGCAGCCCTTGCCCTTTTCGGCCCAGAACAGCTCGTTCATGACCGGGTTGTAGGTCACGCCCGCGACGATCTCGGACGAGCCGTCCGGGGCTTTCCGCTCCAGCCCGACCGTGATGGCGAAATGGGGCATGGCGTGCATGAAGTTGGTGGTGCCGTCGATCGGGTCGACGATCCAGGTGTGGGACTTGTCCGTCCCCTCGACCATGCCGCGCTCCTCGCCGAGGAAGCCGTAGCCGGGGCGGGCCTTCATCAGCAGCTCAAAGAGGGAGTCCTCGGCCTTGATGTCGGCGGCGGTGACGAAATCGCCCGGTCCCTTGCGCGACACCTGCAGCTGGGCCACCTCGCCGAAGTCGCGCAGCATGGGCCGGGCGGTCTTGCGGACCGCGTCGATGATGACGGAAACGAGGGCGGAAGCGAGGGCCATGGGGATCTCCTGGTCCGCAAAGTCCTGGAAGGCGAAGCCCGGACAGTCGGAGAAGTTCAGTAGGTAGGGCTCAGGGCTTAGGGCTTGGAAGTGCGGCGACTAAGCCCCAAGCCCTACTCACTACGACCTATTCAGCGCGGCGGACGTATTCGCCGGTGGAGGTGTCGACGACGATCCGCTCGCCCACGCCCATGTACGGCGGGATCATGATGCGGACGCCGTTGTCAGCTATGGCGGGCTTGTAGGAGGACGAGGCGGTCTGGCCCTTCACGGTGGGCTCGGTCTCGACGACTTCCAGCGTGACCTGGTCGGGCAGGGTCAGGCCGATGGGCCGGTCCTCGTGCATTTCGATGACGACCTTCATGCCGTCCTGCAGATAGGCGACGCGGTCCTCGCCGACCCAGTCCTTCTGCAGCTCGGTCTGCTCATAGGTGGCGTCGTCCATGAACACCAGGGCGTCGCCCTGCTCGTACAGGTACGAGAAATCCTTTTGCTCCAGGGTGACGCGCTCGACCTTGTCTTCCGACCGGAAGCGTTCGCTCAGCTTGTTGCCGGTCTCGAGGTTCTTGGCCTCGATGTTGGCGAAGGCGCCGCCCTTGCCCGGCTTGACGTGGCTGGCCTTGGTCACGACCCACAGGCCCTTGTTGTGCTCAAGGACCATGCCGGGCTTGATGGTGTTGCCGTTGATTTTCATGGGGTCTCGAAAAGGGCTGGAGCGCAGCCCTGACGGCGCGCGAAATCGGGCGCTCTCCCTAGAGGATGCAGCGTCATCCGGCAAGCTGGGGTGATCGGAGGTGAAAAGTGAGTGGTGAGCAGCGAGTAGAAAAAAAGGGGCGCGGCTCGCATTGGCCATCGCGGCCTTCCACTCACTACTCACCACTCACTCTTCACTTCGGCCTCAGTGAACCGTCGGCGCCTGGTCCCGCGACTTGCCCTGGATCATATTGGCCAGATGCACCGAGCCGCCGGTCGGGGCCGCAAGCTTGCCGGCCCGGGCGTCCAGCTTGCGCGCCTCATGGGCGAAGGCGGCGGCCAGGCCCGCCGAGGACATGGCGGCGGCGATCTGCAGGCCGCGGCTGGCGGGCCTGAGGGCGATCCAGACGGCGTTCAGCGCCTGGGCCGCGGCCCACAGGCCCATGGCGACGTTGCGCTCGCGCTGACGCGGCGCGTTCCAGACCCGAACCGCCGACAGGGTGGTGACCGAGAACACCGCCGGCAGGATCAGGCTGAGCGGCCCGCGCGGCCGTTCGGTGATCGGGGCGTCGTCATCGGCCAAGTTCATCGGGCGCGGCCGGATGGTCCGGCGGGCGAAGATGGTCGCGGCCAGGGCGAAGCCGACCGTCACGGCGACGCCCAGCGCCACATGGGCCGCGCCGCGTCCCTCGGCGTTGAGAAAGCTCGCCGCCGCGTCCTGGGCGTCGTCGAGCGCGTCGTCGATCGTGGTCATTGCAAGCTCCCTCTCGTGGCGGGAGCGGAATGACCGGGCCGGGTCGTCAGTTCCCCGTGGCGGTCGCGACTGTGCGCAGGGCTGGACCAGAAGGCGGATCGGCCAGCCGCTCAAGGTTCCACAAGGCTTGATCCAGCCGGCTGAGGTCGGGGTTTGCTCCGGCATTCATTTGGCTATGCACCCGCTCAAGTTCCATCAGGGCGGTGACGGCGGCCCGGTACCGCAGCTGCGTCCTTCGGATCTCTGTCCGCTCGGAGGCTTCGATCATCGCTTCCACGGCGATGCGGGCCGAAGCCGAACGGGCGACGATCACATCAGCGTCGCGCGATAGCGGGACGCCGAGCCGGTCCGTGACCGGGCGCAACGCCCCGGCGCCGGAGACGAGACCGGCCTGTAGCAAAGCCCGGTGAGCCTCGATCCGCTCGCGGACAAGCACCTCCGTCAGCGCATCGTATTTTCGTGTTTCCAGCATCATGGCTTCGCGCAGGTTCGTCGTTGCCACAGCCAGCGCCGCGCTCGCATTGAGCATTCGTGATCGACGCTGCCCTGCGACGGTGACAGATGCCACCGCGCCCGCCGCGCGCTCCAGAGGCCGTGCGAACAGTGCGGTCCCGCTTCCGAACTGGAGACTGGCGAGTGAGTTACCGTAGGACACAGTCCCTGTGATGGCTTCGCGGATTGCGCGGTCGGCTGGCGCCTCGGACTGTCCCGCCACGTCAGCGCGGAAAGCCGCATAGGCTCTGTTCAGGCCGGCGATGGCCTCGGCTCGCAGCACCACGGCGTCCGCCAGTTCTCTCCGCTGGGCCTGTTCTATGGTGGGAGCCTCGGCGATCGCGCACGGCGCGGAGCCGTTGCAGGCCCGCCAGGTCGCGACAAAAGCGGCCGTGGCGTCACCTTCCTCGAGGCGACGAACGAAGCCGTCCGCGTCATGCGCCAACACCCTGGTGGTTCGCACTCCGGCGTCGGCGACGAGACGTTCGACGGGCTCGCCTGAGGTTGCGCAGGCCCCGAGCAACAGGAGCGCGCCGAGCCATGCCGCCCTTGTCCGTCGGCGGCTTTCGGCGGGCCCCGGTCGAAGGGCTTCACTCACCGCAAGACGCCAGGCACCGCGTGCGCCGTTCATCGACACGCGTGAAGCAGACAGCGCGCGACCTCGGGGCCTCGGCTCGCACATGCCGCTCGCACACGGCGTCGAGCGTCGTCCCGACGGCGACGCAGGATTGCCGGCATTGGCTCGGCGAGGTCGGGGGGGCGGCCTCTTCCTCGAGGAGGGCCTGAATTTCGGCATGGCTGTCGTCCGGCGCCGCCGAGGTCAAATCTTCGGCCGGAATGCCGCGCAGCAACATTCCGAGCGTCGGTTCGCCGTCTTTCGCCGGGGCGACAGCGACGGCGATCAGCAGGCTCGTCAGGAGAATCACAGCGGCGCGCATGACCATAGGCTGAACCGTCCACAACATTCTGCAACCCCCCCCTGTAATTCGGAAGGAATCGCGCATTGGTAAGCGCGCCGACGGATCGTCGGTCGATGAACCTTGAAACGGGAGGAGTGACGATGAGACGCTTAGCGATGATGACGGCCGCGGCCGGCCTGGCCCTGACGATCGGTCTGGCCGCCCAGACCGGCGAGGCGCATGCCGCGATGCAGCAGTGCGTGGGGGACGGCGCGTTGACGGTGGGGGAGGACGGCACGATGTCGTGTGGAACGACGCCGACGGCGCCGAGAGAGGTTTCCTTCTCGGCGGTTACCCAAGACAACTTTCAGGTCAACATCGACACTCTAATTCCGGACGCCGATGAGGTCATGGAAGAAGGCGACTACGTCGAAGTTGAGATCGTCTATGACGAGATGGCGGTGATCGACGGGGCCGGCGATGACATCAGGGTTGAATACTCTGAAGAGACTGACACCAAAGGCTTGACGCCCAATACGGCCAAACGAAACGTCGTTCGCGTGACCCTCCCCACGTCTGCCAGGAGCCACGACCTTTCGAATGCCGGTTTCGAGGCCTTGATTTCAGAAAGCGTTCAAAGCGGGCGAGCTACTGGCCGATCCGATCCTGCCAGGGCTGGCGATAGCCGGTGGGAGCGAACCGTTCAGGCCGTCACCAGGGCCATTGGGCAGCTCCGCCGCGCCCTCCTGCCTCAGGCCACGGGGCGCTACCATGAGAGAACCGTCCGTACGCGAGATCGGGAAGAGACTGACCGCACCATCGAGTTCGAAATTGGCTGATAGGCTGAATCCGTAATCTGGTCGGGGAGGCATTGCGTCTCCTCGGCCATCACTCTGGAGACGATCATGGCCTTGACCAGAATATCACAAGCCGTTGCGCTTATTCTGGCTGCATTGACATCCTGGGTGCTCATCTCACGACCGGAGGCTTCATCCGTAGCGGGTATGACCATCCTGGATGCTGGGGTTCTCGCCTTATTGGTCTCAATAATTTTCTGCTTGTCTTTTCTGGGGCTGAGGCTGGCCACTTCTGGCTCTATAACCTATTGGAGCGGACGGACCGATGCCAAGCAACTATGGCGTCTTGGTCTGATGATATTCGTTACGCTGGTGTTTCAAATCACAGCGGGCCGAGTTCTGGATTATCATGGACTCCTTGGTCCCGAGACGTCGTCGGTCGTGTTTCTTCTTACATGGACATTGATTCCGGTCACGTTCTTGCTGATGGGGTTAGTGAAATGGCCGGAACGCTTAAGGTCAGCGTCGATGATCAGGCTATTCCTGATAGGCATGGTCGCTGTATGCTTGGCTGGATCATATAGTTACTACAGTCTTGTGAGCGGCGAACCCAATATCCCGCCAGCCGACGTCCTGTCGATCATGCTAGCTGATCTTGTTGTCGGCGCCACTGTCGAAGAAATTGTCACTCGCGTCTTGCTCCTGACTGCGCTGCTGGACCTGACTGGGTCGCGTTTTCAATCTGTTTTCCTGTCGGGCGTCATCTTCTTAGAGTCTGACTCATAATGTTTCTGAACATGTTCAGGGGTTTGCGAGTCGTCGGGTCATGAGTTGGACCGAGGCGAGCAGGAGCCATGCGGTTGAGCTCTCGAGGGTCTTTTCGAAGTCCTTGGCCAGTCGCCGGTTGCGGTTGAGCCA
>CALSBO010000038.1:0-28616 GCA_943373195.1 Brevundimonas vancanneytii | reverse complement strand
TGGGGGCCGGGGCCGGGGCGGGGTGGCGACGGACGATCCGCCGTTGAGGATGGCGGTCACATCGGCGGTCCGCTCCACCGGGCGGACGTGTTCCCACCCCGACGGCGGCGGCGTTTCCCGGGCGGTCGTCGGCGGAGGGGCGGCCAGGGCGGCGTAGGCGACGGCGTTGGAGGGCGGCGCGCTGGAGCCGGCGCCGGTTTCGCCGTCCTCGTCGTCGGCGACGGCGGCGTATTCGATCGGTCCGGAGTTGTCGGGACCGATGCCGAAGCCGCGGGTTTCGAAGAAGGTCTGGGCCACCTGGATCGTCTCGCCGTGGGCGCGGGCGCGTTCGACCTCGAAGCCGGTATCCATCAAGGCGGCGACATGGGCGTTGCGGCTGGCGGTCGAGCGTCCGCCCAGGACGATGGTGATGAGGCGGCGGCCGTCGCGCACGGCCGAGGCCGCCAGATTGTAGCCAGAGGCGTTGGTGTAGCCGGTCTTCATCCCGTCGTAGCCTTCGCCGCCGCGCAGCAGGCCGTTGGTGTTGCGGTAGTCGCGGCCGTTGTAGGCCCAGTCATGCAGGCCGAAATAGCGGTAGTACTGCGGATAGTCGCGCATGATGGCCCGGGCCAGGATGGCCAGGTCGCGCGCCGAGGTCAGCTGGCGCGCGTCCGGCAGGCCGTTGGCGTTGACATAGCGGGTCTGGGTCATGCCCAGCTCGCGCGCCTTCAGCGTCATCCGGGCGGTGAAACGGGCTTCCGAGCCGCCGATGTGTTCGGCGATGGCCACGGCCATGTCGTTGGAGCTGCGCACCGCGGTGGCGCGCATGGCGTCGTCCAGGGTGATGGTCTGGCCGGCGGCGAGGCCCAGTTTCGAGGGCGGCTGGCTGGCGGCGTAGGGCGAGACGGTCAGGACGTCGTCCAGCCTGACCTTGCCTTCGGCCAGGGCCTCGAAGGTCATGTACAGGGTCATCACCTTGGTGATGGAGGCGGGATAGCGGCGGCTGTCGGCGTGGCGGGCGAACAGCACCTCGCCCGACTCGGCGTCCACCACGATGGCCGCGTAGCGCGAATTGTCGGACGACTGGGCCAGGGGCGCGCGCGTCGGCGTCATCGTCATGGCGACGGCCAGCAGCAGCGGCAGGAGTCCGCGACGGATCAGGGCGGGCAGCAGCAAAGATCAGGCCTCACAGGACATTAGCGCGACGGCGGCCCCACCACGCGACGCTGATGAAAGGCTAACATGCACCCCGCCGGTTTCGTGAGGGTAAACAACCGGTCAACGATTTTGTGAACTTTTGTGCATCGCAACATTTCTGCTTGACGTTTGTTCGCACTTGCACCATATAGCCCTCTGTCGCGACGGACTGGTTCCTCGTGCACGACATTCCAGGCGGTCCCCCGACCGCGAACAGGTTCAGGAGATCATCATGGCCGACACCACCGCCGACACCGTCAAGAAGACCGTTGAAACCGCCACCGACACCGTCAAGAAGACCGTTGAAACCGCGACCGCCACGGTCAAGGCTTCGGCCGAGAAGGCCCAGGCCACGTTCCAGGCCAATGCCGAGCAGGCCCAGGCCGCCGGCGCCAAGGCGCTGCGCGAAGTCGCCGACAAGTCGGCCGCCGGCCTCAGCGAGCTGAACGTCCAGGGCAAGCAGAACCTGGAAGCCATCGTCGCCTCGGCCGCCGCCGCCCAGAAGGGCGCCGAGACCCTGTCGGCCCAATCGGTGGCCTTCACCAAGAAGTCGTGGGAAGACGGCGTCGCCGCCGCCCAGTCGATGTCGCAGGCCCGTTCGATCCAGGAACTGCTCGAGCTGCAGACCGCCTGGACCAAGTCGGCGACCGAAGCCTATCTGGCCGAAGTCACCAAGGCGACGGACGTCCTGACCGCCTCGGTCAAGAACAGCTTCAAGCCGATCAACGAGCGCGTCACCGCCTCGGTCGAAAAGTTCCAGGCCGCCCGCTAAGGCGACCGACCGCTTCAGTAGCGTATCAAGTCAGCGTACGAGGGGCCCCGGCGGAAACGCCGGGGCCTTTTGTCGCCTGACAATGGCGTGCAGCATGATATCGTGACGACATGATACCTCAGTCCAAGATCGACGGCATCGTTCAGCGCGCCGCGACGAAATATTTGACGCCGACCGTTCTTGCGGGCGTGAGCAGCCGCGACTCCTTTGATTCCGAAGGACGCGCCGCGATCCGCATAACGATCCGGCTGAAGCCTAAGACCGCCGCCAAGATCGATGGCGACGCCGTTCTGGATACGCTGGTGCAGATCAAGACAGGGCTCGCCGAAGCAGGTGAAGAGCGGCCGTCCATCGTGGAATACGAGGAACTGGGCGAAGCCATAGAGGCTGACGATGCCCGTCCTAAACCCTGATCATCTGCTTGAGCAGGCGGAAAAGCTGGTCCGCCCTCCCGCGGCCGGGCCACCGCGACAGGCGGATGTCAGGCGCGCCATCTCGTCCGCGTACTACGCCGTCTTTCACGCGCTCCTGACCGCGGCGGCCGATGAATTCGTCGGGAAGCGCCACAGGGCGACGGGCGAGTACGCCCTGATGTATCGCAGCATCAGTCATCAGCGCGTTTCGCAGCTATGCGCAACGGTCGCGTCGGGCGGCAGCGGCGGCAAGATGGGTCAGTACACGCCAGTCAAGGGTTTCGGGGACAATCTCCAGTCGATGGCCGCCGTGGTCGTGGAACTCCAGGAGCGTCGCCACGAGGCGGATTATGATCCCCTCGTCAGAGTGAGAACGGCTGACGCGATGCTGGCGGTTCGGTCGGCGCGAAGCGCCCTTCGCCGATTTGCCAAGACGACGCCATCGCGCCGCAAGCGCTTCCTCGCTCTTCTCTTGTTCCAACCGCGATGATCCTGGCGGTTCACGCGACCTGTGACTTGCCGCCTCTACAAATCAGGCCATCATTCCCCATCTGAACCATCGACTCCCCCACACGGATTACGAATGCCGCCGTCCCGCAGGCCAGGTGAACAGGAAGGTGGAGGCCTCGGGGCCGCCACGGTCACCGAAACCAAGCCGAAGCTTCAGAAGCCCTCGCTGTACCGGGTGCTGATCCTGAACGACGACTACACGCCGATGGAATTCGTCATCTATGTGCTGGAGCGGTTCTTCCAGAAGGACCGCGAGGCGGCCACCCGCATCATGCTGCATGTGCACCAGCATGGCGTCGGGGTGTGCGGCGTCTTCACCTATGAGGTGGCCGAGACCAAGGTCGCCCAGGTGATCGAGACGGCGCGACGCCACCAGCACCCGCTGCAATGCACGATGGAAAAAGACTGAGAGGATCTGTCCATGCCCTCCTTTTCGCGTCCTCTCGAAGAGACCCTGCACCGCGCCGTCCACTATGCGAACGAGCGCCGGCACGAGTACGCCACCCTCGAACACCTGCTGCTGGCCCTGGTCGACGACCCGGACGCGGCCAATGTCATGGGGGCCTGCAACGTCGACCTGGTCGCGCTGAAGACCGCGCTGACGCTCTATGTCGACACCGACCTGGCGGCGCTGGCGACCAGCGACGGCGAGGACGCCAAGCCGACGGCGGGCTTCCAGCGCGTGATCCAGCGCGCGGTGATCCATGTCCAGAGCTCGGGCCGCGAGGAGGTGTCGGGCGCCAATGTGCTGGTCGCCATCTTCAGCGAGCGCGAGAGCCACGCCGCCTATTTCCTGCAGGAGCAGGACATGACCCGCTATGACGCGGTCAACTACATCGCCCACGGCATCGCCAAGAAGGCGGGCGGCTCCGGAGAGACGCGTCCGGCCAAGACCGGCGCCTCGCCCGAGGACGCCGAGGACGCCGCCGCCGCCAAGACCGGCGGCGAGGCGCTGGAGGCCTATTGCGTCGACCTCAACGAGAAGTCGCGCAACGGCAGGATCGACCCCCTGATCGGCCGCCACGCCGAGGTCGAACGGGCGATCCAGATCCTGTGCCGGCGGACCAAGAACAACCCCCTGCTGGTCGGCGACCCCGGCGTCGGCAAGACCGCGATCGCCGAGGGCCTGGCCCGCAAGATCGTCAACCACGAGGTCCCGGAGGTGCTGGAAGGCGCCACCATCTACAGCCTCGACATGGGCGCCCTGCTGGCCGGCACCCGCTATCGCGGCGACTTCGAGGAGCGGCTGAAACAGGTCGTCAAGGAGCTGGAGACGCACGACAACGCCATCCTGTTCATCGACGAGATCCATACGGTGATCGGCGCCGGCGCGACCTCTGGCGGGGCCATGGACGCCTCCAACCTGCTGAAGCCGGCCCTGGCCTCGGGCAGCCTGCGCTGCATGGGATCGACCACCTACAAGGAATACCGCCAGCATTTCGAGAAAGACCGGGCCCTGGCCCGCCGCTTCCAGAAGATCGACGTCAATGAGCCGACGGTCGAGGACACGATCAAGATCCTCAAGGGGCTGAAGACCTCCTACGAGGGCCACCACAAGGTCCGCTACACCGACGCGGCCCTGCGCACGGCGGTCGAACTGTCGGCCCGCTACATGACCGACCGCAAACTGCCGGACAAGGCGATCGATGTGATCGACGAGGCGGGCGCGTCGCAAATGCTCCTGCCTGAATCGAAGCGGAAGAAGGTCATCGGCCAGAAGGAGGTCGAGGTCGTCATCGCCCGCATGGCCCGCATCCCGGCCAAGTCGGTCTCCAAGTCCGACACTGAAGGCCTGCGCGCGCTGGACAGCGACCTGAACCGCGTCGTCTTCGGCCAGTCGTCAGCTATCGAGCAGGTCTCGGCGGCCATGAAACTGGCCCGCGCGGGCCTGCGCGATCCGCAAAAGCCCATCGGCGCCTTCCTGTTCAGCGGCCCGACCGGCGTGGGCAAGACCGAGGTGGCCAAACAACTGGCCTCGACCCTCGGCATCGAGATGCTGCGCTTCGACATGTCGGAATATATGGAGCGGCACACCGTCAGCCGTCTGATCGGCGCGCCTCCGGGCTATGTCGGCCATGATCAGGGCGGGCTGCTGACCGACGCCGTCGACCAGCATCCGCACGCCGTGGTCCTGCTGGACGAGATCGAGAAGGCCCACCCCGACGTCTACAACATCCTGCTGCAGGTGATGGACAACGGCATGCTGACCGACGCGGTCGGCAAGAAGGTCGATTTCAGGAACACCATCCTGATCATGACCACCAACGCCGGGGCCGCCGACAACGCCCGCGCCTCCATCGGCTTCGGCCGCGGCAAGGTCGAGGGCGAGGACGAAAAGGCCATCCAGCGGCTGTTCGCGCCGGAGTTCCGCAACCGGCTGGACGCCATCGTCGCCTTCAAGGCGCTGGACGCCGAGACGATCAAGTCGGTGGTTTCCAAGTTCGTCATCCAGCTGGAGGCCCAGCTGGCCGACCGCAACATCACCATCGAACTGACCGACGAGGCGGCCGACTGGCTGGCCAAGAACGGCTTCGACGAACTGTATGGCGCGCGGCCTCTGGCCCGGACCATTCAGGAGCACATCAAGAAGCCGCTGGCCGACGACATCCTGTTCGGACGGCTGACGCGCGGCGGCCACGTGAAGGTCACCCTGACCGACGGCAAGATCGCCTTCGACATCGCGGGCCCCAACGCGGCGCAGGTGAAGGCGGTCGAGGCCCAGGCGGCGGACTGACGGGAGAGGGCGACCATGAAGAGCGGCGCGGTTCTGACCGAACGGCAGCAGAAATGGTTCGCCACGGTCGAGGCCAATTTCGAGAAGGCGACCGGCCGGCCCGTGGCGGTCTGGGTCGACATCCTCAAGGGTTGTCCCGAGACCCGGCCCAGGGCGCAGGCGGCGTGGCTGAAGGCGACCCACGGCATCGGCGCCAACCACGCGGCGCACATCCTCAGCGCCGCGCGGCCGGCTGACGCCATGGGCTGGGACGACGCCGAGGCCTTGCGCGCCGCCCTGTGGGTCGAGCCGCGCTCGCTGGCGATCCTCGAGGCGATCGAGCGCGCGGCGGCGGGCGTCGATGGCGTCATCTCGGGTCAGCGCAAGGGCTACACCGCGTTCAGCCGCGCCGTGCAGTTCGCCGCGACCCGGCCTCTGAAGGGCGGCCGGGCGCTGCTGGGGCTGAAGCTGGATGCGGCGGTCTCGCCGCGGCTGTCGGAAGCCGTGCGGCGGGAGAGCTGGTCGGAGCGGCTCAGCGCCGTCGTCGAACTGGACGGACCCGGCGCGGTCGACGCGGAGATCGGCCGCCTGTTCGCACAGGCGGCCGAAAACGGCTGAAACTCATTTCTCACCGCTCATCCCCGCACAAGCGGGGACCCAGTCCTGTCCAGCGTGACGGCGGCGTTTCCGGTTGGCCGTCCGTGGAGCGACCCTGCCTTTCCATCACCCAAAGTACTGGGTCCCCGCTTTCGCGGGGATGAGCGGAGTGTGGACCTAGCGGCGGCGGCCCAGGCTGCTGAGCAGGAGGGCCACACCGGCGACGATGCCGGTGGTCAGCAGCGGCTTGCGGCGGGCGAAGTCGAGACCCTGACGCGCGCGGTCCTGATACTGAACCGGGGCCTTCTCAACCAGGCCGTCCAGCCCGTCGATGACCCGCCCATAGGCGTCCAGCGCCCGGCCCTTGACCTCGTTCAGCCGCCCGTCGAGCCGCAGCCTGGCGTCGCCGGTCAGGCGGCCGAGGCCGTTCTGGACCTTGCCTTCGAGCTCGGTGGCGGCGCCGTCGATGCGTTGGTCGGTCATGGGGAAGTCCTTGGCTGGGAACAGGGCGGGGAGGCCTGCACCGGAAGCGTATGTCGGCGCCGGCGGTTCCTGCGGCAAGTGGTCCGGTGGTGATTTCAGAAGCGGCGCGGGAGGGGGGACTGGCGGGACCGAGCGGGGGTTCCGTGCTAGACTGCACCCATGGCTACCGCGAAGAAGGGACAACTGGTCGCGGCGACGGAGTGGTGGAAACACCTCCGCTGGGCCAAGCGCGCCTTCTGGAAACGCCAGCGGCAGGCGGACAAGCGGGAAGCGGCGACCCAGCGAACGGACGCCTGAAACAAGCAACCCCGCCCGGCTTGTTATGGCCTTGGCGGGGCTGGCCGGGCGAACCCGGTCTTGAGGCTCAACGGGCGGACCCGCGAGCTGACGGGTGAAATATAGCGCCCGCGACTTGCAAATTCAAGTTGATCGGAGGCCAAGGGCCGTCCGGACGCAGTCCTGAACGCGCGTGAAATCCGGCTGGCCGAGGCGGATTTTCAGATAAGCGCGCTTGCCGTCAGCCCGCCGCGCCGACCGCATCAGGTCAAGGCGTGCGAAGGCCACGGTGGCGAGCATATCGGCTTTGGCCCAGACCGCGATCGCTTGGAAGGGCGGCGGCGGCGCAAAGGGCAGGGTGACAAGGCACTGATAGGGAACGGCGCGGTGCGGGGCGGTGATGCTCAGAGGAACGACGGTGCAAAGGCCGTCGCGATGGCGCAGGCGCGGAGACAGGACCATCACCGGACGCCGCTTGACCATCTCCGGCGGACGAAAACCGCTGGAAAAATCACAGATCAGAATGTCGCCCGGCGCGGGTGAGAACTGAATTGCCACGGATCACGGTCTCGCTTCCAAGCAATCTATCGTTGAGCGCCGTTCCATTGCAACCGGTCCCTATCCGGCCGTCTGGCTTGACATTAGCTGCAACTGGCCCAACCCTGATCTTGGAAGCGCCATCGTGCGCATTCCGTTCGGGTCGCATCGTCGACACCATAGGAGACTATCATGACGCCCTACCTCTTTGAGGCAGTGGAAGCGCGTAGCTTCCGCCATCCGGTTTTCACCGGCATCCAGAAATACACCTTCCTTATCCAAGCAGAGAAGCTTCCCGTTGGTCTTCCCACGGGTGCAAATGCACGTGATCCCGTCGGGATGAACCGCCGTGTCTATCGTGAAGTGAAGGAAAGCCTGAAGGCGACCGAGGCCCTCGCCGGCAGCTTCGACATGATGAACCTCGGCATCACGATCTTGGCCGATCGGGTCGAACTGGTCGACAAGACCCGCTCACTCTATCGGGCCTTCATCTCGGACGAAGATGGGATCGTGAACGGCGCGCACACAGCCAAGCTGATTGAGACCTGCCAAGAGGAAGGTACCGTCCCGTCCGAACAGCACGTCGAAGTGCGGATCATTACCGGTGTCGATAGCGCCAATCACGCAGACCTGAAGGCGGATATCGCCAAGGGTCAGAACACCGGCATCACCGTCAAAGCTCAGTCCATCTACGACACTATGGGTCTCTTCGATTCCCTGAAGGAGCGGATTTCCGAGGAGTCGTGGTCTGGTGACGTCGCGTGGACGGAAAGCGACAGCGGCAAGATTCAATCGGCGGATTTGATCTGTCTCATGGAAGCACTGAACGTTGTGTCGTTTCCGAACGAGGGCAACAGCCATCCGATCCATGCCTACGAAAAGCAAAGCAAGGCGCTGGAGAACTACGCTAGCGATTACAAGAAACACGAAGCCGATCCGCAGACCCGCGTCTTCGCAGCTTTCGAGCCGATCCTCCTCGAAGCACTCGAGCTCTATGACCGAATTCGCCGCGACTACCGAGGCGTGTTCAACGAGCACGTCAGCCAGTCCGCCGGTCGTCTGCGGATCGTGGAGGAAGCACCGAGAAATGGGACCTTTGAGTTTCCATTCAGCAAGGCCCCCGCGTGCAAATATCGCCTGACCAAGGGTGCCGCGCTGCCGATGTTCGCGTCGTTTAGAAACTGCGTCGGCTACGACGCCGATCGGAATTTGGCCTACTGGAAAGGCGGATTCCAAACGGTCTTGGGTCTCTGGGAACAAGCCGCGCCGGAGATCGCACAGGAGACCTACGGATCTCGCCGAGACATCGGGCACATTCCCGACCAACTGGGGAAGAGCCGCACTTACTGGACGAACCTGCACCGCGCGATGGCGCTTCGTACGCTCCGGCTTGAAATGGCGAGACAGCAGTAAAGGCAAGGGTTGGGCGCGGGCTCTCGTCCGCGCCCAACGGGCTTGCCTAACCCACCTTCACCCGCGTCGCCGCCTCCGGCAGGTCCTCCCCGAAGGCCCGCTGGTAGAACTCCGCGATCGTCGGCCGTTCCAGTTCGTCGCATTTGTTCAGGAACGTCAGCCTGAAGCTCAGCCCCACATCCCCCGCGAAGATGATGGCGTTCTGGGCCCAAGTGATGACCGTGCGGGGGCTCATGACCGTCGAAATGTCGCCGTTCATGAAGGCGTTGCGGGTCATGTCGGCGACGCGGACCATGGCGGCGATGCGGCGGCGACCGTCGGCGTCGGACCATTCGGGGACCTTGGCGGCGACGATCTCGGCCTCGACGTCGTGGTCGAGGTAGTTGAGCGTGGTGACGATGTTCCAGCGGTCCATCTGGCCCTGATTGATCTGCTGGGTGCCGTGATACAGGCCCGAGGTGTCGCCCAGGCCGATGGTGTTGGTGGTGCTGAACAGGCGGAACCATTTGTTCGGCCGGATGACGCGGTTCTGGTCCAGCAGGGTCAGGCGGCCTTGCGCCTCCAGCACGCGCTGGATGACGAACATCACGTCGGGACGACCGGCGTCGTATTCGTCGAAACACAGGGCGACCGGGCGCTGGATGGCCCAGGGCAGCATGCCCTCGCGGAATTCGGTGATCTGTTTGCCGTCCTTGAGGACGATGGCGTCCTTGCCGACCAGGTCGATGCGGCTGACGTGGCTGTCCAGGTTCACCCGGATCATCGGCCAGTTCAGCCGGGCCGCGACCTGTTCGATATGGGTCGACTTGCCGGTGCCGTGATAGCCCTGGACCATGACGCGGCGGTCGAAGCTGAAGCCGGCGCAGATGGCCGTCGTCGTCTGCGGGTCGAAGCGGTAGGCGTCGTCGATCTCGGGCACATGGCTGTCGCGCTCGGTGAACACCGGCACGATCATGTCGGAGTCCACGCCGAAGATTTCACGCACCGTCGCCTTGCGGTGCGGCTCCAGCGTCAGCAGCGGATCGGGCGAGGCGTCGAGGGGAGAGGGGGCCATGCCGCTCGTTTAGAGGCGCGGCGCGCCGGGCTCAACCCGCAGGGCGCAACCGGTCAGGCCAGCCCCGCCTTTTTCAGCGTCTTGTAGGCCTTGATGACGCTTTGCAGCTTGGCCTCGGCGCCGCGGTCGCCCTGGTTCAGGTCCGGGTGGAAGCGTTTCAGCATCTCATGATAGCGCGCCTTGACGCCGGCCTTGTCGGTGCGGGCGTCAAGGTCGAGCACCGAAAGCGCCGCGCGTTCCAGCTTGCCGAGACGATGCGTGTCCTCGCCCGCCGGTCCGGCCTGCTCTTTCGTGCGGCGGCCGAACAGGCCGAAACTGTCCTGCCAACTGCCGGCGCCCCTGGTGTTGGCGGTGCCCATCTTGGCGGCGAAGGCGGCGGCCTCACGGCTGAATTTGCCCGCCTTCATCTCCCAGGTCGGGCGCCCGCCGGTCATGGCCTCGTTTTCCTTGGCGGCGCGGACCTCGCCGTCGCTCATGCCGGCGTAGAAATTCCAGCCCTTGTTGTACTCGCCCGCATGGCCCTGACAGAAGTCGTAGAAATCGTTCAGCCGCTCGCGCGACTTGGGCGCCCGCGCGGTCGCCGGCTTGCTGCAGTCTGGCCACTGGCAGCGGATCTCGCCGGGCTTGAGGTGCAGGACGTCGGCCTCCGCCGCCGCCTCGTCGGGGCGGGGCGGCTTCACCCGCATGTCCTTGAAGCGCGGCTTGTATTGAAAGGCGGATGACATCGCCCGAAGTGTAAGGTCGAATTGGTCACCAACAAGGACACAGCCATGCCGGAAGGCCCGATTGCGACGATTATCCGCGAAAAACTGACGGCGGGCCTGTCGCCCGACCGGCTGGAGGTCGAGGACGACAGCGCGCGCCACGCCGGTCACCATCATGAGGGCGGCGTTGACGGCCGGGCCGGGGGCGAGAGCCATTTCAACGTGACCGTGGTTTCGGCGGCCTTCGAGGGGCAGGGGAGGGTGCAGCGTCAGCGCGCGGTCAACGCCCTGCTGCGGGCGGAACTGGCCGGGCCGGTGCACGCCCTGTCGATCCGCGCCCTGACTCCCGCGGAGGCCGCCGCTTCCGCCGCCTGAGGTTCGCCGAACGGCGCCGGGCGTAATTTCGCGGCGTTCACTTCGTCTTAGAAACTTCGCACTAGCGTCCCGGTTGGGGCTTCCCAGGGGCAGGGCGCAATGGTTGAATCCGACGGCATCGGCAAGTCGACCGGCGGCGAACCCGGCGCCGGCGAGGCCGCGCAGGCCCTGCGCGCGATTCTGCAGACCCAATACCTTCGCTACATGATCATCGGCACCTGGGCCCTGGGCCTGCTGGCGACCGTCGGATTCAGCAGCGCGGCCCTGTGGTTCGTCGGCACCGTCGCCGCGGGCGCCATCCGCGGCGCGGTGGAAAAGCGCATCAGCGACCGGGTCGGCGCGGGCTGGGGCCTCGTATTCCCCGCCGTGGCCACCGCGACCACGGCCGCCTGGGCCACGGCCCCCCTGATCGCCTGGTATTCCGGACACCCGTTCGGACCGGCCCTGGCCGCGACCTTGCTGGTCTGCGGCTATGTGCTGGTGTTCTCGCAACTGCGCGCCTCGCCGCGGCAGGCGCTGGTCATCTCCTCGCCCTACGGCGTCGCGGCCTCGGTCGTCCTGATCGGCATGTGGGGCGGACCGCTGTTCTGGCCGTTCCTGGCCATCATCCCGCTGGCCGGCTCGGGCCTGGTCGTGCTGGTGATGATGACCATGTTGCGCGAGGAGCGGATCCGCGCCTTC
Organism: Brevundimonas vancanneytii; assembly: GCA_943373195.1. Taxonomy (GTDB): domain Bacteria; phylum Pseudomonadota; class Alphaproteobacteria; order Caulobacterales; family Caulobacteraceae; genus Brevundimonas; species Brevundimonas vancanneytii_B. Next base: position 16,912 of record CALSBO010000038.1, on the reverse strand, counting down.
CAGGAGCATCAGGCCCATCTGATCGAGGAGCTGCAGACCGCCCGCGACAAGGCCAACGCCGCCAGCGACGCCAAGTCCAACTTCCTGGGCGTCATCTCGCACGAACTGCGAACGCCGATGAACGGCGTGCTCGGCGCCGCCCAGCTGCTGGGCGCGACCCGGCTGGAGCCGACCCAGCGCGAATATCTGTCGATCATTCGCAATTCCGGCGACAACCTTCTGAGCCTGCTCAACGACATCCTCGACATGACCAAGATCGAGGCCGGCAAGATGACCTTCGAGATCGTCGATGTGTCGGTCGAGGATCTGCACAAGCGGGTCACGGGCCCGTTCCAGGCCCAGGCCGAGGCCAAGGGGCTGACGTTTTCGGCCCGGTTCGAGGGCGACATTCCGGCCGTGGTGCGCGGCGACCCGCTGCGCGTCTGCCAGGTGATCCACAACCTGCTCTCCAACGCGGTCAAGTTCACCGACAAGGGCGAGGTCGCCTATGTCGTGCGCGGCGAACGGCTCCAGGACGATCGCGTCCGCTTCGATTTCGCGGTCACCGACTCCGGCGCCGGCATCTCGCCGGACGATCTGGAGCGGCTGTTCCAGCCCTTCACCCAGGTCGACGCCTCCTCGACGCGCCGGTTCGGCGGTACCGGTCTGGGTCTGACGATCTCGCGGCGGATGGCCAATATCATGGAGGGCGACATCAGCGTGACGTCGACCCTCGGCGAAGGCTCCACCTTCACCTTCTCGGTCGAGACCGACGTGGTCGAATGGACCCGTCAGGCCGCCGCCGAACCGATCCACGCCGAGGTCAAGGACGGCCGGACGCTCAGCGTGCTGGTGGTCGAGGATCATCCGGTCAACCGCATGATCCTGGAAGCCTGGATGGGCTCGGCGGGCCATGCCTCCGCCACGGCGGAGAACGGACAGATCGCCATCCACGCCGCGGACGAGCAGCGGTTCGACCTGATCATCATGGACGTGAACATGCCGGTGATGGACGGCCTGACCGCCACGCGGGCGATCCGGGCCGGCGAGGGACCGAACCGGGACACGCCGATCGTGGTCCTGTCCGCCTCGGCCCGCAGCGAGGACCACGCCGCCGGCCTGGACGCGGGGGCCGACGCCTATCTGAACAAGCCGATCGATTTCGCCGCCCTGGCCCGGTTGATGAACCGCGTCGGCGGCGGGCGCACGGCGGTCCGGGCCCTGGTCGACAACAACGAGACCGCCGCCGCCGCCTGAACCGCGGCAATAGCGTTCGAAAGGCGACCGCCGTCTGAACCCCGGGTGACCAGCGTCGTTCAGGCCCGGCTCAACTGCCCGGCTCCAGAGTGCAGGCAAGTCGAAATCCTTCGGCTCTCTCTGGAGACGTCTCATGAAGAAGTTTCTCACCGCCGCCATCGCCGCGACGCTCGCCGTGAGCTCGTTGGGCGTGGCCTCCGCCGCCGAGGCCCAATCGCGTGGCGGCTACGAACAGCGCCAGGACCGCCGCGACGACCGCCGCGACGACCGGGGTGACCGCCGCGAGGATCGTCGCCACGACCGCCGCGACAACCGCGACGATCGTCGTGAATGGCGGCAGGACAGCCGCGACGACCGCCGCGAATTCCGTCAGGACCAGCGCGCCTACGACCGCTGGCAGCAATCGCAGCGCCGCTACGACGGGGGCCGCTACTACGCGCCGCGCGGCTATCAGCAGCGTGACTGGTCGTACGGTCAGCGGATGCCGTCCTACTACCGCTCGAACCAGTATGTGGTGAACGACTACAACCGTTACGGTCTGCGCGCTCCGCCCCGTGGATACCAGTATGTCCGCAGCGGCAATGACGTGGTTCTCGCCGCCGTCGCCGGCGGCCTGATCACCGCCGTGATCGCCGGCCTGTTCAACTAAGACCGGTCGTCGGGAACGAAGAACGCCCCGCGGAGAAATCCGCGGGGCGTTTTCGTGTCAGCTGGACGCGCCGGGGTTCCAAATCGGAGCGAAGGCGTTAGACCCGGCGCATGTCGTCGCGCATCCCCACCCTGAACGAAGCCCTGTCGGCCGGCGAGAAGGCCGCCGCCGTCGATGCGGCCATGATCGCCAAACTGACCGAGATGGCCGGGGACTTCGCCGTCAATCTTTTCATCGCCCTGCTGATCCTGGTCGTGACGGTGTTCGTCGCGCGCTGGGCCGCGGGCGCCACCCGTCGGGGCCTCTCGCGCGTCCGCGGCTTCCGCCACGATCCGACGGTGCTGAGCTTCGCCGTGCAGGTGGTGCGGGTCATTGTCTACATCGTCGGTTTCATCGCCGTGTTGCAGCGTCTCGGCGTGCAGACGACCTCGATCATCGCCGTGCTGGGCGCGGCGTCGCTCGCGGTGGGCCTGGCGCTTCAGGGCACGCTGTCGAACGTGGCGGCCGGTGTGATGCTGCTGATCCTGAGGCCCTATCGCGTCGGCGACCTGATCGACGTCGGCGGGCGGGTCGGCAAGGTGCAGCGGCTCGACCTGTTCCTGACCCAGATGTCGGACGCCAACAACGTCAAGATCGTGGTCCCCAACGCCAAGGTTTTCGGCGACACCATCCTGAACCTGTCCGGTCAGAAGACCCGGCGGATGGAGCTGAAGATCGGCGTCGGCTACGGCGACAATCTGAACCAGGCGCGCGAGGCGCTGGTCCGCGCGGCCTCGGCCCACAGGCTGATCCTGCCGGACCCGGCGCCGTGGGCGGGGGTGACGGCGCTGCTGGACAGTTCGGTGGAGATGACCCTTCAGGCGTGGACGAAATCCGACGACTACTGGGAGACCAAGGCCGAGGTGCTGCAGGCCGCCAAGGAGGCGCTGGACGCCGCGGACATCGAAATCCCGTTCCCGCATCAGGTCGCCGTCCCCTATGGCGAGACGGACGCGCCCGAGGCGCCGCCGCCTGTTCCCAAGGCAGGCCGGAGCCGGAAGCCGGGCAAGAGCAGCGATCCGTCGCCGGGCGACGCCCATCAGGACAGCGGCAACGGGGGCTGAGGCATGCGCTACGACTTCGGCTCCGACAACACCGCCGGCATGGCGCCCGCCGCCCTCGACGCCCTGGTCGCGGCCAATGACGGCCATGCCCGGGCCTACGGCGCCGACGACGTCACGGCCCGCGCCGCGGACCTGATCCGCGCCCGTCTGGACGCCGACGCCGAGATCCGGTTCGTCTTTTCCGGCACCGCGGCCAACGCCATCGCCCTGTCGATGCTGGCCTGGCCGCACGAGGCGGTGCTGGCCCACCACGCCGCCCATGTCTGCACCGACGAGACCGGAGCCCCCGGCTTCTTCGGCTCCGGGGTCGGCCTGATCGGCCTGCCGGGCCTGTCGGGCAAGATCGAGCCGAGGGCGCTGCAGGCCCTTCTGGACGAACCCGAGGTCGGTCATCGCCAGCCGCCGGCGGCGCTCAGCCTGACCCAGTCCACCGAATACGGCACGGTCTATACCGAGGAGGAACTGCGTCACCTGATCGAGCCGGTGAAGCTGAAGGGGCATGGGGTGCACATGGACGGCGCGCGGCTGGCCAATGCGGCGGCGGCGGGGTTCGACCTGACGCGGATCGCCCGGCTGGGCGTGGACGTGCTGGTGTTCGGCGGCGCCAAGGCAGGCGCCAACTGCGCCGAGGCCATCGTCATGTTCGACAAGTCGCTGGCCCGCCGCATCGACAACCGGCTGAAACAGGCGGGCCAGACCGCCTCCAAGACCCGGTTCCTCGCCGCCCCCATCCTGGGCCTGCTGGACAGCGGGGCCTGGGAGGCCGGCGCCGCCCACGCCAATCTGATGGCGCGGCGTCTGGCGGAGGGGATCGCGACCCGATCGTCCTTCGTCCTGGCCCATCCGGTCGAGGCCAACGCCGTCTTCGTGCGGATGCCGCCCCAGGCGCATCAGCGGCTCGATGCGGCGGGCTGGGCCTGCTATCGCTTCGACGACGGCTCGGTGCGTTTCGTCTGCTCCTGGGCGACCACGGAAGAGGCCGTCGATGAAGTTTTGCAGGCCATCGCAACGCTTTGAGCGCGCCGTTCATTGAACCGTCGCCAGGCTCGCCCTAGATGGAACAAAGCGTGACCATTCTCGCTTGAGAGCGAGGGGTCGAGGGCCGGAGGGACTGTCATGAACGCACCGTCGCGCATCATCGACCGGACGACGGACGATCTGTCCGCCTATCGGGCCGTTCGCGGCGCCTTGCCGATTCTGGCGGAAGGTCTGGGCGCCGAGGATCTGGCGGCCCAGTCGATGCCCGACTGCAGCCCGGGCAAATGGCATCTGGCTCATACCAGCTGGTTCTTCGAGGCGATGATCCTGGGCGAGGAACCCGGCTATCGCCCGGTCGATCCGCGCTTCCAGACCCTGTTCAACAGCTATTATGAGGCGCTGGGGCCGCGGGTGGATCGAGGCGAGCGGGGTCTGATGACGCGGCCGTCGCTCGACGAGGTCATGGCCTATCGCCGCGAGATCGACCGGCGCATGACGGCCTGGTTGGGGCAGGGGACGACCGATCCGCGCCGGCGCTATCTGTTCACCCTGGGCCTCCATCACGACCAGCAGCATCAGGAACTGTTCCTGATGGACCTGCTGAACCTGATGTCGCGGTCGCCGCTGGATCCCGCCGCCTATGCGGTCGAACCGCGCGCGCGGGCGGCGCAGGGGCCGCGGGGCGGCCTCGCCCGGTTCGACGGCGGACTGGTCGAAATCGGCCACGACGGCGCCGGTTTCGCCTTTGACAATGAAGGACCCGCGCACCGGGTCTGGCTGGAGCCCTACGCCCTGGCGGCCGATCTGGTCTCGAACGCGGACTGGATCGCCTTCATCGAGGACGGCGGCTACGCCCGGCCGGACCTGTGGCTGTCCGACGGCTGGGCCGTGGTCCGATCGGAGGGTTGGCGCGCGCCCTTGTACTGGCGTCGGGACGGCGGGGGCTGGACGACCATGACACTGGCGGGGCGGACGCCGGTCGATCCGGGGTCGCCGGTTCGGCACGTCAGCTTCTACGAGGCCGAGGCCTATGCCCGCTGGGCCGGAAAGCGTCTGCCGACCGAGGCGGAATGGGAGCACGCCGTCCGCTGTCGCCCCGAGGCCTTCTCCAACGCCTTCGGCGAGGTCTGGCAGTGGACCGCGAGCGCCTACGCCCCCTACCCGGGGTTCAGGCCCACAGAGGGGACGGCCGCCGAGTACAACGGGAAATTCATGGCCAACCAGATGGTGCTGCGCGGCGCCGGCTTCGCCACGCCCGAGGGTCATGCGCGGTTCAGCTACCGCAATTTCTTCTATCCGCATCAGCGCTGGGCCTTTTCGGGCCTGCGGCTGGCGGAGGACGCTCCGGGTCCCGAGGTGCGCGCCGCCGAGCAAGGCGAAATCGCGCGTTTCCGGCGCGACCTGGTCGCGGGCCTGTCGCGCTCGCCCAAGGTCGCCTCGCCGAAATGGTTCTACGACGCCGAAGGGTCGCGCCTGTTCGAGGCCATCACCGGCCTGCCGGAATACTATCCGACCCGGCAGGAGGCGGCCCTGCTGCGCCGCGTGGCTCCGCGATGGGCGGCGCGGTTCGGGCCGGACGCCGCCCTGGTCGAGTTCGGCTCGGGGGCCAGCGAGAAGACCCGCATCGTCCTCGACGCCGCCGAGGACCTGGCCGCCTACATCCCGATCGACATCAGCGCCGACGCGCTGGACGCCGCCGCCCGCCGGATCGCCGAGGCCTATCCGGCGCTCAGGGTGACGCCGCTGGTCGGCGACTTCCTGCATCTGGGCGCCTTGCCCGCAGGGATCGGGACCGGACGGCGGATCGGCTTCTTCCCCGGCTCGACCATCGGCAATCTGGAGCGGGACGAGGCGGTGGCCTTCCTCAGGGCCGCGCGCGGCCTGCTGGGCTCCTCGGCCCTGTTCATCCTCGGCGTCGATCTGGTCAAGGCGCCCGAGACGCTGATCGCCGCCTATGACGATGCGGCGGGGGTGACCGCGGCCTTCAACAGAAATCTGCTGGTGCGCGCCAATCGCGAACTGGGGGCCGGGTTCGATGTCGACGCCTTCATCCACCGCGCGGCCTGGAACGCCGGCGCCTCGCGCATGGAGATGCATCTGGAGGCGACCCGCGACATGACCGTTCCGCTGGATGGTCGGCGCATCGCCTTCCAGCGCGGCGAGACCATCCACACGGAAAGCTCGCGCAAATACACCGAGGGCTCGGTGCGGGAACTGGCCGGGGCGGCGGGCTGGACCGTGAGCGCCTTCGAGATCGGGCCGGAACCCTCGGTGGCCCTGGCGCTGCTGGAGGCTTGAACGACAAAGGGCGGCGGCCCGGTCCGGCCGCCGCCCTCGATCTGGTCTCGTCGCGCCGTTCTATTCGGCCGCGGGCGGGGTTCCGCGGGTGCGTGTGCCGTGAGAGGCCTCGCCGCCCTTGCGGCCGGCCTGGGCGGCCAGGCTGCGGTCCTGGGAGAAGCTGCGCTTTTCGCTGGGCACGCTGGCCCCGCCCTTGCGTGCGATCTCGCGCTGGCGTTCCGGGTCCATGGAGGCGAAGCCCCGCTTGGACACGCCGGATGCTCTGCCGGGCTGGACTTGAGCCATGGGAGGTTCCTTTCGTGGCGACGGTGACGGTTCCTGAACGGAACCCCCCGCCTCCCGTCCGGTTCCGGAGCCCTGGTCACACAATTGCGAACGAATCACATGGTTTGGGTCCGGGCCGGTCATGTCCGGCCATACGGACGCGAGTCGCCGGGCTGGCCGCCGCCGGGGTCCTGCTGCGGCACTTCGTCCGGGGCGCCGGACGGGTCGATGTCGGGTCCCGGCGTCTCGGGCGGCATGATCTCCGGCTGTCCGCCGGGGCTGTCGGGTTCGATGTAGGTCATGCGAATCTCCTTCTCTCGAAGGCTGAACGCGGGCGCGGCGGGGGCCGTTCAATCACGATCGGGCGCCCGACCGGATTCGTCGGAACCGCTGCGTGCGATGGGGATTGAGGCAGGCGAATCCTGCTCTCAACCGGAACTTGACGCCATGACCGACACCTACACCGGCCCGACCTCCGCCGATGACATCGAAGACGACGCCGACTCCGCTTCGGCCCGGCTGACGCGCGAGGCGGACGCGATATTGCTGACGGACGAACAGCGCGCGTTCGAGTCCCGCCCGTTGAGGCGCGCGGTGCGCGAGGACGCCGCCCAGGCCCGCGACTGGGGCCGGAATCGCGCCGCCCGTCTGCGGGGGGCCGTCGAGGCCGAGCCGGTCAAGGCGTCGCTGTACGCCCTGGGGCTGGGTGTGGTGGTGGGTCTGCTGATCGCGCGCTGACGGCTTTCAGGACGGCCCGGTCGCCGGGCGCGCGATCGGCGCGTGGCGCATGGCTTCGTCCGAGACGAACGGATTGCTGCGGCGCTCGGCCCCGAAGGTCGAGGTCGGCCCGTGGCCCGGCACGAAGGTCACGTCGTCCCCCAGCGGCCACAGCTTCGTCGTGATGGCGTTCAGCAGGCTGGCGTGATCGCTGCGGGGAAAGTCGGTCCGGCCGATCGACCCCTGGAACAGCACGTCGCCCACCTGGGCGAACCGCGCCGCGCGGTTGAAGAAGATCACATGGCCGGGGGTGTGGCCGGGGCAGTGAAACACCTCCCAGGTCGTCTCGCCGAGGGTCAGGACATCGCCGTCGCCCAGCCAGCGCGTGGGGGTGAAGCTGCGCACGCCGGGCAGGCCGTACAGCTGGCCCTGGGCCGGGATGCCGTCGATCCAGAACTGGTCGTCCGGGTGCGGACCGATGATCTCCAGCCCGGTCTTCTCCTGCATCTCGGCGGCGCCGCCGGCATGGTCCAGGTGGCCGTGGGTGATCCATATGGCGTCCAGCGTCAGCCCCTGTTTGACCACCGCGCCCAGCAGGCCGTCGACCGAGGCCCCCGGATCGATGATCGCGGCCTTCAGCGTCTGGCGGCACCAGACGAGGGTGCAGTTCTGTTGCAGGGGCGTGACCGGAAAGACGGCGACGCCGATGGGGGAGGGGGAAGGGTTCATTCCGTCCAGATAGCCTGCCGCGGCCCGCGCCGAAACCATCCCTTGTCCGCCTCTCACGTTGACCTTTGGGACCGTCATCGACATAAGGGCGGGCTTCAAAGGCGCCGCCTCCAAAGGGCGGCCCTTGTTGCTTTACCCACACCGCGCAGCGCCTGCCTCAAAGGCGCCGCCACAGAGCGTCAGAATCCCGACCATGCAAGTCGTCGAAAAGTCCAATGAAGGCCTGAGCCGCGTCATCGCGGTGACCATTCCGGCCGCCGAGCTGAACCAGAAGCTGGACGCCAGGCTGAAGGAAGTCGCGCCGCAGATGAAGCTGAAGGGCTTCCGTCCCGGCAAGGTCCCGGCCGCGCACGTCAAGAAGACCTTCGGCCGCGACTTCATGGGCGAGATCGTCAATGAGGCGCTGAACACCTCCAGCCAGAAGGCCCTGGACGACGCCAAGCTGCGTCCCGCCGCCCCGGCCGAGATGAAGCTGACCTCGGACATGGACAGGGTCATCGCCGGCCAGGAAGACCTGGCCTATGAAATGGCCCTGGAGGTGATGCCGGACTTCACCCCGGCGGACATCAAGAAGATCAATCTGGCCCGTCCGACCTATGAGGCGACCGACGCCGACCTGGACGAGGCCCTGACCGAACTGGCCGGCCAGGCCAAGTCCTATGCCGACAAGAAGGGCAAGGCCGTGAAGGCCGCCGAGGGCGACGAGGTCACGATCGACTTCCTCGGCAAGCTGGACGGCGAACCGTTCGAGGGCGGCGCCGCGGAAGACGCCCAACTGGTGATCGGCTCCAACCGCTTCATCCCGGGCTTCGAAGAGCAGCTCAAGGGCGCCAGGGTCGGGGACGAGACCGTGCTGAACGTGACCTTCCCGGCCGACTATCAGGCCGCTCATCTGGCCGGCAAGGCCGTGACCTTCGACGTCAAGGTCAAGGCCATCAAGGCCGAGGCCCCCGCCGTGGTCGACGAGGATTTCGCCAAGCGCATCGGTATCGAGTCGCTGGACAAGCTGAAGGAGCTGCTGCGCGCCAACCTGAACCAGCAGTATACCGGCGCCGCCCGCTTCAAGCTCAAGCGCGCCCTGCTGGACGAGCTGGACAAGGTCCACGACTTCCCCCTGCCGCCCAAGATGGTCGAGGCCGAGTTCGAGGGCATCTGGGGCCAGGTCCAGGCCGACAAGGACGCCGGCCGCCTGCCGCCGGAAGACGCCAGGAAGTCCGAGAAGAAGCTCAAGGAAGAGTACCAGAAGATCGCCGAGCGCCGCGTGCGCCTGGGTCTGGTGCTGGCCGAGATCGGCCGCGCCCACAACGTCACGGTCTCCGACCAGGAGCTGAACAACGCCATCATGAACGAGGCCCGCAACTATCCGGGTCAGGAGCGTCAGGTGCTGGACTTCTACCGCCAGAACCCCAACGCCGCCGCCCAGATGCGCGCCCCCATCTATGAGGAGAAGGTCTGCGACCTGATCTTCGACAGCGCCAAGGTGACCGATACGCCGATCACCAAGGAAGACCTGCTCAAGGAAGACGACGAACTCTAGGTTCAGGGATCGCCAGACGACCTTCGCCCCGCCCCGGTTCCGCCGGGGCGGGGGTTTTCGTTTCCGGGGCCGTTTCCGGAGCGCTGGAACCCTGATAGGCTCCGTGTGCCGTCAATCGGGAACACGCCCATGTTGTACGCCTTGTTCGCCGCCGCCCTGCTGACCGCGCCGCAGTCGGCACAGCCGCAGCAGGCGCCCGATCCGCAGACGCCGCCCTCCGGGGTCGTGCGCCTCGAGGACGTGATCGTCGACGCTCGCCGGCTCGAGGACGCGGCCCGGGAGTTCGTCGACGCCATCGCCGCACCCGTGGGCCGCCGCGGCCTGGCCCGGTGGCATGAGGGCGTCTGCGTCGGGGCGGTGAACCTGTCCCCCGAAATCGCCCAGCAGCTGGTGGACCGGGTCTCGGACGTCGCCCGAGAACTGGGCTTGCGGGGGCACGAGCCCCCGTGCCATCCCAGTATCCTGATCGTGGCGACGACCGAAGGCTCGGCGTTCGCCGAACAGTTCGTGGCCATGCGCCCGGCCCTGTTCCGTCCGGGCGGTTCGGGGATGAACCAGGGTCCGGCGGCCTTCGACCGCTTCCTCAACTCGGACGCGCCCGTGCGCTGGTGGAATGTCAGCCAACCGACGGACGGCGACACGGGTCAACCCGCCGTCAGGATGCCGGGCCAGTGCAATGCGAACTGCATCGGGGCCGGCTCCGCGATGGAATACGCGCCCCAGACAGCCGTGCGATCCGTTTCGCGCCAGTCGTCCCAGTACCGCCAGGACATGAAGCGCAGTTTCGTGATCGTCGATGTGGACAAGCTGGGCGGCGTCACCCTTGGCCAACTGGCCGACTACGTCGCCATGGTGTCGCTGGCCCAGATCGACCCGGAAGCCGACACCAGCCGTTTCGACACCATCCTGAACGTGTTCCAGTCCCCGGACTCCGTCACGACCCTTACGGGCTGGGACCGGGCCTATCTGGACGGGCTGTACGAAGCCAACTGGTACCGCATCAATCAGAACAGCCAGGTTCACGCCATCTCGGACGCCATCGCCCGGGAGTATCGCGAAGACCAGGCCGGCGAGCCGGTCGAGGAAGCGCCGTAGCCCCGCGCCCCAACCTGTCACGCTCACAGTGCGGTTTGACCGGCCGTCGGCGCGGCGGCAGGTTTGAAAGGCCTTTCAGGAAGGTTCGTGATGTCGTCGTTGTCCGCCGCTCTGGCTCTCTCCCTCGCGCTGGCCGGTGGCCCCGTCCTGGCCCAGGACCCTGCCCCGCAGACCCCGCCGGGCCAACCGCGGGCCGAGCTGGAGGAGGTCGTGGTCGAGGGCCGCCAGCTCGAGGCTCTGGTTCGCGAGTTCGTCGTTGAGGTGTCCCAACCGGCCAGTCGCCGGGGCCTGGCCCGCTGGAACCGGCCGATCTGCGTCGGCGCGGTCAATCTGCGCGCCGAGATCGGCCAGTACATCATCGACCGTATCTCCGACGTCGCGCGCGAGCTTGAGGTCGAGGCGGGCGAGCCCGGCTGCCGGCCCAATATCCTGATCGTGGCGGCGGACGACGGCGCGGCCCTGGCCTCGGCCATCGTCGAGGACCGGCCGAGCAATTTCGACCTCAGGCACAACGGCACGGACGCGGGGACCCGCGCCTTCCGGAACTTCCGCACCGGCGATCAACCGGTCCGCTGGTGGCAGATCAGCATGCCGATCAATTCCGACAACGGGCAACGGGCGGTGAGATTGCCGGGCGACCCCGCACCACCCGAAATCCACGTATTCGCCGCTTCGCGTCTGCGGACCCAGATCCGCGACGACATGATCCGCTCGATCGTGATTGTCGATGTCGAGCGGCTGGGCGGCGCCAATCTCGTTCAACTGGCCGATTATCTGGCCCTGGTGGCCCTCGCCCAGGTCGATGGCGAGGCCGACACCTCGGCCTATCCGACGATTCTGAACCTGTTCGAGGACCCGGCCTCGGCGCCGCCGGGCCTGACCGACTGGGATCGGTCCTATCTGACGGCGCTGTACGAACACGACCAACTGCGCATCAACCGCGGCAGCCAGGTCCGGGCGGTGGCCGAGGCGGTGGCCGCGGACCGGCGCGCGGCGACGGAGACCCCGACCGCGACACCGGCGGAGTGATCGGGCGTCCCTGCGCCATCCCGCCTTGCGTCAACGGTTCGGCAACGCGATATCCTGTCCAACAGGACCGCGGCCGGTGAGTCGCGCCCCCATGCATCCCGAGAAGGCCCACATGCGCGATCCCATCGAACTGATGAACATGAACCTCGTCCCCATGGTGGTCGAGCAGTCCAGCCGGGGCGAGCGCGCCTTCGACATCTTCTCGCGCCTGCTGCGCGAGCGGATCATCTTCCTGACCGGGCCTTTCGAGGACGGCATGGCGTCGCTGATCTGCGCCCAGCTGCTGTTCCTGGAATCGGAGAATCCGAAGAAGGAGATCAGCATGTATATCAACAGCCCGGGCGGCCAGGTGTCCTCGGCGCTGGCGATCTACGACACCATGCAATACATCCGCTCGCCGGTCTCGACGGTCTGCATGGGCATGGCCGCATCGGCCGGTTCGCTGATTCTCGCCGCCGGCGCCGCCGGCCAGCGCGTGGCCCTGCCGAACGCCCGGATCATGGTGCACCAGCCCTCGGGCGGCTTCCGCGGCCAGGCCTCGGACATCGAACTGCACGCGGCCGACATCCGCTACACCAAGCGCCGCCTCAACGAGATCTACGTCCAGCACACCGGCCGGACCTATGAGGAGGTCGAGAAGACCCTGGACCGCGACCATTTCATGAGCGCCGAGGAAGCCAAGGCCTGGGGCGTCGTCGACCACGTCTACGACCGCCGCGAACAGGCCGAGGGCGACGGGGTGAAGACGGTCTGATCCGTCGCGGAAAGCAGGTCGAACAAGGGGCGCGCCGTGACCGGTGCGCCCTTTTCTTTTGTGCTATCAGGCCGCCATGGAACACACGCGCGATGCCAGCGGGACCGTCGAGGTCGACGGCGACACCTATGAATGGGAAATCCGCCGCCAGCCCCGGCCCCTGGCGGGCGGCAAATGGGACGGCATGGCCCTGACCCTGCGCCTGAAGGATTTCCGGCGCGAGGCGGTCGTCCAGTTTCCCATGCCGATGGGCGCGAACGGGCGGCCGGTCATGGAGAAGCAGCGCATCAATGTCGACGCCGTCCGCACGGCCGTGTCGTCCGTGATCGAAGCGGGGTGGAATCCCACCTCGCGCGGCAAACCCATGGTGTTCGACGTCGACGCCGACGGGCGCTGATCTCAGGCTCAGCCCTTGAACCGCCGGAACCCGGCTTCCCGGGCGATGGCCAGCATCTCCGTATCGCCCGAGGTGTCGCCATAGGCGGCGGCCAGTTGCATGTCGGCGCCGAAGGCCGCGCGGAGGCGGCGCACCTTCTCCTCGCCCCGGCAGTTGGGACCGGCGAAGGCGCCCGTCACCCGGTCGTCCCCGTCGAACGTCAGCGGCGTGCCCAGCAGGGCGTCGGCTTCAAGCCGCCGGGCGAAGGGGGCCACGGTGGTCTCGGGACTGGCGGTGACGATGACCCGGTACGCGCCTTTCTGGCCCCAGTCCTTCCAGCAGGCGAGGGCGTCGTAGCGCAGAAAGCCGGGTCCCACCTGACCGGCGAAGGCCTCGGCGTCGGCCTCCAGCTGCGTCCGGGGCGCGCCTTTCAGGAATTCGCGCACCGAGGCGGCCTTCAACCGGCCCCGGTCGCGATCACCGGCATAGGCGGCCAGGTCCGGCGCCATCTTCGCCAGTCCCAGGAACCAGCCGCTCGCGCCCGCCCGCCAGCGCAGGAAGGCGGTGAAACTGTCGCGAACCGTCAGGGTGCCGTCGAAATCGAAGGCGACGATGGCCTGATCCTTGCCGGGCGGCTGGTGAAACAGGCCCGGACGTCCCATGTCAGACATTCGCCGCGATTCCCTTCAACAGTGAGATCTCCGCTTCGCGCTCCGGCCACGCTTGGCCGGGGTTGTGGCGGGCGTCCGTATGGGTGATTGTCAATTTTTGAAGACCTTTGCGCCCATTGTCCGGGAATCAAACGCGAAGAATGCGCGTTAGCCCCATATCGGGCGAACCGCGGGAGTGAGAAGACTCGATGACCAAAGCCGCCGGCGCCGACGCCAAAAGCACGCTCTACTGCTCGTTCTGCGGCAAGAGCCAGCATGAGGTGCGCAAGCTTATCGCCGGACCCACCGTGTTCATCTGCGATGAATGCGTCGAACTCTGCATGGACATCATCCGTGAAGAGCACAAAATCTCGTTCTCCAAGGCCAAGGACGGCGTGCCGTCGCCCAAGGAGATCCGCGAGGTCCTGGACGACTATGTCATCGGCCAGAGCCACGCCAAGAAGGTGCTCTCGGTCGCCGTACACAACCACTACAAGCGGCTGAACCACGCGACGAAGAACAACGACGTCGAACTGGCCAAGTCCAACATCATGCTGATCGGGCCGACCGGCTCGGGCAAGACGCTGCTGGCCCAGACGCTGGCGCGCATCATCGACGTGCCCTTCACCATGGCCGACGCCACCACCCTGACCGAAGCCGGTTATGTGGGCGAGGACGTCGAGAACATCATCCTGAAGCTGCTGCAGGCCTCGGACTACAACGTCGAGCGGGCCCAGCGCGGCATCGTCTATATCGACGAGATCGACAAGATTTCGCGCAAGTCGGACAACCCCTCGATCACCCGCGACGTCTCGGGCGAGGGCGTGCAGCAGGCCCTGCTGAAGATCATGGAAGGCACCGTCGCCTCCGTGCCCCCGCAGGGCGGCCGCAAACATCCGCAGCAAGAGTTCCTGCAGGTCGACACCGCCAACATCCTGTTCATCGTCGGCGGCGCCTTCGCCGGGCTTGAAAAGGTCATCGCGGCGCGCGGCGACGGGGCCTCGATCGGCTTCGGCGCCAAGGTCAAGGAAATCGACGAGCGCCGCACCGGCGACATCCTCAAGGGGGTCGAGCCGGACGATCTGATGCGCTTCGGCCTGATCCCCGAGTTCATCGGCCGTCTGCCGGTGCTGGCGACGCTGGAGGACCTGGACGAACCGGCCCTGGTCACCATCCTGACCGAGCCCAAGAACGCCCTGGTCAAACAGTACAAGCGCCTGTTCGAGATGGAGAATGTCGATCTGACGTTCACCGACGACGCCCTGACGGCGGTGGCCAAGAAGGCCATCACCCGCAAGACCGGCGCCCGCGGTCTGCGCTCCATTCTGGAAGGCATCCTGCTGGAGACGATGTTCGAACTGCCGACCTTTGAGGGTGTGGAAGAGGTCGTCGTCAACGCCGAGGTGATCGAGGGCAAGGCCCAGCCGCTGCTGATCTATTCGGAAACCAAGTCCAAGAAGGCCGCGCCCGACAGCGCCGCCTGATGACCGCGGACGGCGTCGCGCTTGCCGGACGTCGGTGACACGAAAACGGGAGCCGTTCGCCAGTTCTGGCGGGCGGCTCTCGCCGTTTTGGGCGTTGTCGTTCTCGAGCAGATAGCCTTCCTGACGACCCCGAGCGGATCGACGCCGGCGGACTGGCTGTTCGATCTCGCCTTCGCCGCCGCCGGTCTCGCGACCACGCGCCTGATGCTTCAATCCGCCGAAGGCGGTGGGCGACGGCTGGTCGATGTCTGGGCCGCGGCGATCCGCTGGGGACTGCCGGCGCTGATGACCGTCGTGGTCACGGTCCTTGTGGTCAGCGTCGCCCTGCTGCCTCCCGCCGATCTGAAGAACCAGGCCTGGACCGCTCTCTGGACAATGCTGGGCGCCAGCGGCGGCGAACTGATGAAGCAGGGGCCGTTCGACCCCGCGATGAGCAGCGAACTGCTGCTGCACCTCTGGGCCACCGGCGTGGCGGTCCAGCTGTTCGTGGGCTGGACGGTCGTTGTCGCGGTGATGATCCGGCTGAGGCTGACCCACCGGATCAGGGCCTTGGTCCTGTTGGGCATGCTGCTGTCGCTGGGGCTGGAGGTCTGGATGCGCGGGCGGGGGCTGCATCCGCAAGCCTTCTATCTGGCGCCCGCCAACGCCTGGCCCTTCCTGCTGGGCGCGGCGTTCGCCGGATTTCCGCCCACTCTGGAGCGTTTCGAAATCCGCTGGAGATCCCGCCTGGGGCGGCTCGGCGATCTGGCCTGGCCCTTCTGTCTGTGGCTCTGGCCGCTGGCCATCCTGCCCCGGATGATCCTGGCCAGACCCCTGACCCCGTGGGAGTGGGCGGCCGTGCTGGTCGCCGCCGGCCTGCTTGCCTTCGCGACCCACAGGTGGATCGAGACGCCGGTCCGGCGACGGCTCGGCTATCGCCCGCGGACGGCCTTCGCCTTCGCCGCGGTTTGCATCGCGATCGTGGCCTTCGTCTCGGCCGCGCTGTTCGCCTCTGACGGCCTGCCGGGACGCGCCGACGCGCGGCTTCTGGCCGAGGCGGCCGCCGTCCTGCAACGCGCGCCGCTGCAGGGCGTCTGCCACGTCGAGGAAGGGCGAGCGACCCCGCCATCCGCGGCCTGCACAACACCGCCCGGAGGCCCGGCGGAGGTGGTGGTCTGGGGCAATTCCCACGCCGCGGGCCTGACCCCCGCGGTCCTGAACTGGACGATGGGTCGAGGCCTGCGGATGCGACAGGTCACCAGGTCCGGCTGTCTGCCCCTGCTGGTCGATGCGGGCGACCTGGCGAGCCCGGACTGCCTGGCGTTCAATCGGGCGGCGGTTCGGGAGATGGGCGAGGGGCCGAGGCCAAGGCTGGTCATCGTCGGCGCCGCCTGGACGGTCATACTCGGGCGCTCGCCCGGCAGCGAGGCCAGCAGCCTCAAGCCCGCCCTCGCGGAGACCGTGCGTCGCCTCCGCGCCGCCGTGGGTCCTCAGGCCCATATCGTGCTGCTGGAGGACACGCCCGACTTCGCCTTCGCCCCGGCGGCCTGCCATGCGCGCCGCCGGTTCCTCGGGCTCGACACCGGCCGCTGCGATCTCGCCGCGCCGGCCAATGCTTCGGATGCGCGAGACATGCACGATGTCCTGACCGAAATCGCCGCCGGCCAGCCGGGCGTCCGTCTTTTCGATCCCTCTGCCGGCCTGTGCCGGTACGGCCGGTGCCGGACCCGCGACGCCGACGGGCCGTGGTACGTCGACGGCCACCACCTGACCCCGGCGGGCGGGCGGGCCCGGTCTGAAAGCCTGGCGGCGGTGCTGGACGCGGCGTGGACACGGCCCTGATGCGTTCGCGCCACAGCCTGTTGCGGTGACAGGCAGCGGAAATTCGGGCCGCCGGCGCACGAACCGTGCACTGAACAGCCGGGGTCTCTGCGGATCATGCAGCCTGACCGCCTGTGGATGGAACAGCCGGACCGGCGCCCGTTACGCTTGAACCGCGCCGCCGGTAAACCACATACTCACCTGAAGGCCGCT
>CALSBO010000037.1:0-30178 GCA_943373195.1 Brevundimonas vancanneytii | reverse complement strand
CCGCCAGCGCCGGCAGCCAGGTCATGATCC
The DNA here is from genome assembly GCA_943373195.1 of Brevundimonas vancanneytii. Taxonomy (GTDB): domain Bacteria; phylum Pseudomonadota; class Alphaproteobacteria; order Caulobacterales; family Caulobacteraceae; genus Brevundimonas; species Brevundimonas vancanneytii_B. Next base: position 30,148 of record CALSBO010000037.1, on the reverse strand, counting down.
GCACCCGCATGGGCCGACCTCCAGTTAAGTCCATGCGACCGGCGTCGGACGCAGGCAGCTTCAGCGTCCATCTGAACCGCAAAAGCCTTTCATTTTCGTTGCATTTTGCCGGGACGCGTTACAGGCGCGGGCCTTGCGTCGCGGCGGCCAGAGGCCAGAGCGATGTTTCATCCTGACACGCAGTTCCTGATCGACCACTGGACCGGGCTGTCCCGCCGGGACGGCGTGCGCGCCGGGATTCCGGACCGCGCCGCGCTGGAGCCGGATGCCCTGGGCCTTCGCCTGCCGCGCGCCTTCATTGCTGAACGTCATGGCGAGGACGCTGTCATCCGGCTGGCCGGCGGCTGGATCGAGGCCTTCCACGGGGAACCCCTGAAGGATCGAACCCTTTTGTCCGTCTGGCGCACCGCCTCGCGGCCGCTGGTGGCCGCCGCCCTGACCCAGACCGTGCGCGAGGCCCGGCCCGTGGTGATCGCCGCCTTGGCCGGCGTGCTGTCGGCCCAGATCGAAGTGGTGCTGGTTCCGTTGCGCGGTCCCTCGGGCGGCGTCGACCGGGTTCTCGGCCTCTATGCGCCGACCGCCACCCTCAGCCTGGCCGCGGACGAGCCCCGACTGCTGACGGCCCGCGTTTCGATGGGCGTGGGCCAAGCGGCCCGGCCCGCGCTGGCGCTCGCCGCCGTCGGCGGCCGCCGCGTCGCCTGATCCGCCGGCTCAGGTCTCAAGGTCGCGCGCATAGCGCTTCCAGTTCTGCACATAGTGGGCGGCCGACGCCTTCAGGGCCTCGATCTGACCCGGTTCGAGTTGCCGAACCACCTTGCCCGGCTGGCCCACCACCAGAGAACCGTCCGGAATGACCTTGCCTTCGGTGATCAGGGTGTTGGCGCCGATCAGGCAGTTCTTGCCGATCCTGGCCCGGCCCAGGACCACCGCCCCGATGCCGATCAGGGTGTTGTCGCCGATCTCGCAGCTGTGCAGCATCACCATATGACCCACGGTCACTCCATCTCCGATCGTCAAAGGCTCGCCGGGATCGGAATGCAGGACGCTGCCGTCCTGGATATTGGTGTCGCGGCCGACGGTGATGGGGTCGTTGTCACCGCGCAGCACGGCTCCAAACCAGACGCTGGCGCCCGGTTTGAGAATCACGTCTCCTACGAGCGTCGCGTTCGGCGCCACCCAGTATTCGCCCTCTGGCGGAAGCTGCGGTTTCTTGTCAGCCAACGCATGAATCGTCATGAAATCATTACCTTGTCTTGAGCGGTTTCTTGGCTTTAAGGCTTCATAAACCACGCTAGCATCATAGTGTTGTTGCGATTCGAGGCCGCCATTTCGGCCCCGGATTGGAAGCCGGATCAAGCCCGGTCCGGTCAGACCTCGGGGAACGTGCGTGGTGCGCTCGGTTCGGCGGATCATTCCGCTGGAAGTTGACCCTTCTTCAGATCCGGGCGGATGCGGCGCGTCCTCTGTCACCCACTTCCCTGTCTTCGTTCCAGGCGATGCTTTTGCGGCATCGCCTTTTTTCATGCCCTGGAGGCGTCCATGACCAAGCGTGCGGCCATCAAGCGTCAGACCCGCGAGATATCCCGTGACCACGGGGTGCTCGATTCCCGCCAGTTCACCGAGGATTCCAAGGTTCGCCGCCTTCCGACCCACGCGGGCTGGTCGCCCTATCCGTCCAACGACGACCGGGACCAGGCCTATCTGAAGACCCTGAAACCCAAGTCTGACGGCCAGGCCGAGCTAATGGCCGCGATCGACCACCACAATCTGGTGCTGGCCCTGGGACCGGCGGGCACCGGCAAGACCTATCTCGCCGTCGCCAAGGCCGTCGAGGCGCTGGAGGCGGGCAAGGTCGGCCGCATCGTGCTGAGCCGGCCCGCCGTCGAGGCCGGAGAATCCATCGGCTTCCTTCCCGGCGACATGGAGGACAAGCTGGCCCCCTATCTGCGCCCCCTCTACGACGCCCTGTCGGATCGGCTGTCGATGAAGCGGGTCAAGGCGCTGATGGCCGAGGGCCTGATCGAGATCGCTCCCATCGGCTACATGCGCGGCCGCACCCTGAACAACGCCTTCATCGTCGTCGACGAAGCCCAGAACTGCACCTACGTTCAGCTCAAGATGCTGCTGACCCGGCTGGGCTGGCATTCGACCATGGTGGTCACCGGCGATCCGCAGCAGTCCGACCTGCTGCCCGGGATTTCCGGCCTGACGGACGTGGCCGAGCGGCTGGCCCCGGTGCCCGACATCTCCGTCGTGCGCCTGGCCGAGCAGGACATCGTCCGGCACCCGCTTGTCGCCTCGATGATCGGCGTGCTCTGACGTTTCCCTCGGCGGACAGATCAGGCCGTCGCCGGCTTCACGGCGGCGGCCTTTTCGTTGACCGTTGGCGCGCCCGCCGGCCAGCGACACGATTGCCCCTTCGCGCGCGGCGCGGGGACTGCTAACCGAACGCTCTTCACATTTCAGCGGCCCGAATGAAAATCCCTCGCATCGCCTACGCCGCCTACGGCTTCGCCCTCCTCGTCATCGTCCTGGACCAGCTGACCAAGGCCTGGATCATGGACGGCCTGGACTTGCGCGAGATAGGGCATATCCCGGTCTGGTCTCCCCTCTTCAACCTGACCTGGGTCGAGAACCGGGGCGTCAGCTTCGGCCTGTTCGGGGACGGCTCGGGGCGCTGGGCGCTCAGCGCCTTCTCCATCGCCGTGTCCGGCATTCTCGGCTGGTGGGCGCTCAGGGCCGACCGCCGCCTGCTGATCACCGCCATCGGTCTGATCATGGGGGGCGCGCTCGGCAATGTGATCGACCGCATCCGTTTCGGCTTCGTCGTTGATTTTCTGGACGTCTCCGGCCCGCACTTCTTGCTGGGGACGTTCAAGGTGAACTTCCCCTGGATCTTCAACGTCGCCGACAGCGCCATCACCATCGGCGTCGTCCTGCTGATCCTCGACAGTGTGCGGGCCGAACGCCCAGCCAAGGTTGGCCTCGCCGCCGAAAAGTCGTAATCAGCCGCTTCCTACAGGGTTCACGCGCGCGCCTGTCCGGCGCCCCGCACCGAGATATCAAACATGCGTCTCCGCACCGTCGCCGTCCTGACCGTCACCACCTCGATGCTGGCCCTGAGCGGCTGCGGGGGCGTCCGCACGGGCATGGGCCTGGACAGGATCACCCCGGACGAATTCCTGACCGTCTCGACGGCGCCGCTGACCGTGCCGCCCGAATACGGCCTGCGGCCGCCGTCGCCGGGCCAGCCGCGCCCGCAGGAGCTGGCGCCCGAATCCGCCGCCCGCCAGATCCTGCTCGGCCAGCGTCAGGCCGTGACGCGCTCGGCCGGCGAACAGCAGCTGGTGGTCCAGGCCGGCGGCGACCGCGCCGATCCCCTCGCCCGCTATGTTGTCGACGATGAGTTCGGCGACCTGGCGCACAAGGAAGAGAGCTGGGCCAACCGCATCATGTTCTGGCGCCGCGACGACGCCGCGACCCAGGGGCCGACCACCCTCCAGACCTCCGAGGGCGCCGTCATGGTCGACGCCGCCGCCGAATACGCCCGCGTCCAGGCCCTGACGGGCGGCCGGTCCGGCATCACCATCGCGCCGCGCCGCGACACGGGCTTCAAGCTTCCGGGCCTGTAAGGTTCGCTGCATTCTGTGAGGAGGCCCGGCCGCGCCGGCGACCGGGCCTTTTTCTGGCGCCGGGCGGATCAGGCCTTGGCGGCGCCGGCCCTCAGCCCGCGTTCGGCCAGGGCGACGATGGCCACGCCCCCCATGGTCAGGGCCGCGCCGATCAGGATTTGCGGCGTCAGCACATCCCCCATCAGGCCCCAGCCGATCAGGATGGAGACCACCGGCGTGGCCAGCAGATAAGGCGTCACCCGTCCGGCCTCGCGCTTCTGAACCAGCCAGAACACCAGGGTCGTGGCCAGCACCGAGGACACCAGCCCGGCCCAGACCACACAGGCCCAGATCAAGGCGTCGGCTTGCTGGACCGCCTCCCACTGCCCCCGCTCGAAGACGGCGGAGGCGAAGGCCAGGGTCGGCAGCGTCACAAGTGAGAGCAACCCCTGCATCTTCAGCGGCGGGATCGAGGTGGTTCGACGCGCCACCACCGTGGTCAGGGCCCAGGCGCAGGCCGCGCCCATCCCCACCAGAATGGCCTTCCAGTCAGCGAGGGCATGGGGATCGAGCGTCATCCAGGCGACGCCGAGGAAGGCCACGCCCATCCCCAGAAGAGCGATTTTCGAGAGCCGCTCACGAAGCAACACAAAGGCGAAGAGGGCCGTGAACGGCACCCATAGCTGTGCCGCGACGGAGACCGGGCTGACATCCTGGGCCAGCCAGAAGGCGAGATAGATCAAGCCATAATGGATGGGTCCGCCGATCCCCGCGATGACCAGCAGACTCTTCCAGTTCGGAAACGGCGGTCGCACGAAGGGGATCAGGCAGGCCGCGGCGATGGCGAAGCGCAGCGCCCCGGTCAGCAGCGGCGGCAGGACTTCCGTGGCCTGTTTGGCGGCGGCGTTGTTGACGCCCCAGATCACCACCACCGCGACGATGGCGATGATCTCGACCGGAGAGAGCGGGCTGTGCGGCTTGTCGGGGGTGGTCACCAAGGCGCTATCGCACAGATGACGACATGGCGCCCGTCAAGCCGGGTTACGGGGCGTTTCGGTTGACATGTACATATACTTGGCAAAACATGTACGCATGATCGAAGTCACCCTCACCGAACTCCGCAAGGATTTGTTCAAGATCATCGATCGGGTCGCCGAAACCGGCGAAACCCTGCGCGTTCGCCGTCAGGGGCGCGTCATCGACCTGTCTCCCCAGACGAAAGACAAGCCCGCGGTCGATCTCACCCCTCAGCAGCGGTGGGCGCGATTTCTGGAACGGCCGGAACAGGATGTCGGCAAACTATCCGATTTCGAGTCCCTGGAGAACGCGGGCCACTGGGAATGGAATGGTGAAGTGGAGCCGAATTGATCCACATCGATACGCACGTCGCGATCTGGCTCTTCAACGCCGAGAGAAAGCGCCTGACGATCGCGGCAACTGATTTGCTGGCCAATGAGCAGATCGGCTATTCCCCGATGGTCAGACACGAACTCGATCTGCTGTACGAACGTGAACGTCTGCCCGCGTCCTCTCCCAACGCCATTCTTCAGTACATGTCCGCGGCCTTCGATGCGGCCGAATCCCAGGTCGCCTTCAACCGCGTGATCGACGAGGCGACAAGGCTCAAGTGGACCCGCGACCCCTTCGACCGCCTCATCGTGGCCAATGCGGTCGTGGATGGAGCAAGACTGGTCACCGCCGACGAGCATATTCGCGCTCACTTCAAGGACGCAGTCTGGTAAGCGGCCGAAGCGCCGGCTCCCACCAGACGCAAGGTTCACCCGAAACCCGCCCTAGAACGGAATGTCGTCGTTCAGGTCGTAGCTTTCCTTGGGCCCGCTCGGCTTGTTGGCCCCGCCGGTGGAGAAGCCCGAGGAATAGTCGTCGTCCCCGCCGCGCGGCGCGCCGCTCCCGCCGCCGTCGCGGCCGCCCAGCATCGTCAGTTCACCCTTGAACTTTCCGACCACGATCTCGGTGGAGTATTTCTCGACGCCGTTCTGCTCATACTTGCGGGTCTGGAGCGCACCCTCAATGTAAACCGTCGAGCCCTTCTTGAGATAGTTCTCGGCAACCTTGACGATATTGTCGTTGAAGATCACGACCCGGTGCCATTCCGTCTTTTCCTTCCTCTCTCCGGAGGACTTGTCGCGCCAGGTCTCCGACGTGGCGATCGACAAATTGCACAGCCGCTCGCCGGACGGCAGCGACTTGATTTCGGGATCCCTGCCCAGGTTGCCGACCAGAATGACCTTGTTGACGCTGCCCGCCATCGCCGAGCTCCTTCTCGTTCGGGCCCGCCGCGATTGCCGCTGTTCGGGGCCTGTTGTCTGTTGTAACCGACCTAGCCCGCTTTAACGGGCCGCGTGTAGGCTTTGTGCCAGCCATCCACAGGATCGCGTTGTTCCACATTTGTTCCGGCCCGTCTAGGGCGCGGGCGTCGCGGTCGGGTCCGGCTCGGGATTGGCCGACACCGCCACCGGCGTGCCGTCGATGGCGCGCTGGATCGCCCCCGGCATGGCCAGACGTCCGTCGCCGGTCCGCGCCATCAGATTGAACCGCCCGCCGTCCAGCGTCTGGGATATCCACACGCCGCCGCGGTCGATGAAGATGAACTGGCCCTGGTACGAGCCGGTGATCTCCTGGCGGCTGCCGCCGATGCGCAGGAAGCGCAGCCGCACCTCCTCCAGCCGGGCGGCGCAGAACTCGATCTGGGGCTGGTTGTCGGCCACCTTGTTGAAGCGCGGCGCCTCGCCCTCGGCGCCCACTTCGACGGCGTAGCAGACGCCCTGGTCGAACGGGGCCTCCACGGCCTTTTCGCAGGCCGCCAGCGCCAGCATGGCGGCGCCGATGGCAGTGATCGCGGCGGTTCTCATCAGCGCAGCCCCGGGAACCGGCAACTGCGATCCTGCTCGGCGAGCGTACGGAATCGGCTGTTGTCCGGTGATTGTTCGACACGGCGCGGCACGAGCCTGAGCGTCATGTCGCCCCATCGGCCGTACAGGGCCTCGCCCGGCCGGACGCAGGTGCCGGAATACAGCGCCTGGACGCAGGCGTTCAGGCTCATGCTAGACGACAGCGAGCGCCAGTCCGACCCGGTGTGCCGCAGACAGGTGGAGCCCGAGGCGGGCTGGACCGAGGGCTCCGCGACCGGTTGATCGGTCGGCGCCGGCGGCTCGGCCTCGGTCAGTTCGACCGGCGGCGCGCTGGGCGGCGGGGTCAGGGAGGCGGTCGGCGCGGCGGCCAGGGCGCCGGTCTCGTCGATGCCGACATCCAGGGCGTCGGTCGCCAGGCCGTTGCGCCGCGCGCAGTCGGTCAGGGTCGCCATGCCGATGTACTGTCCGTCGACGAAACAGCGCAATTCGCGCGTGGTGCTGATTTCCGGGGCGTCCGCGACATCCACGGTCAGACCGCCCTGGGCCGCCGGCGGAGGCTCGGCGCTACGCTCTCTCCCGCCACTGAAGATCAGGGCGGCCGCCACGGCCGCGACGACGGCCAGACCGGCGCCGATGGCGATGAGAAGACGATTGTCCTGGGGCATGAAGGGCTCGCGCGGATGGAGCGCCCAATAACCCCGGCGGGCCCTTCCGCGTCAACGATCTTCGTCGGCGGCGGCCTATCCGCCGAGGCGGGCCAGGGCGGCCTGGTAGTTGGCCAGCTGCGCCGAGAGATAGGCCGGGGCCTCGCCGGTGATGACGGGTTTCATCGCATCCGGCGAAAGGGCGCGATAGGCGCTGCGGACCTTGGCCATGGCCTCCCCCAGAACCTTGACCGTCGCCTTGATCCTGTCCGGCCCGGCCAGGGACAGGGAGGACGGAAGCGCGAGGGCGAAAATCTTGGGATCGCCGGTTCCCGGTTTGGGGCTGATGAGTCCGGGCGACAGCCCCAGGGCTGACAAGGCGTCGCGTCCGGTTTCACCGCTGCTCAGGGTCGCGCCCTCCCGCCCGTCCCGCGGAGCGATGGACAGCCGCTGCAGTCGGCCGCTGAACGGGTCGGCGCCCGGCGCCGTGCTTGTGGCGGCGTCCGAAACCACCGTCACCCTGAGTTGGCCCAGGCTGGCCTGTTCGATTTTCCGCGCCAGGGTCTGCAGGGTGTCCTCCGCATTGAGGGTCACGGCCCGCACGCGGCCGCCGTCCGCAGGCGTCACATAGAACCGGTCGCCCGGACGCGCGGCCGTCACCGTCGTGAGAATCTTGGAATCTCCTGTCGAGACGGGGCCGTCCGGCAGACCCAGCCGGTCGAGCACGCTCGCGCCGCCGCTCGCCACGGCGAGGCTGAGAGGCGCGGCCTGCTGGTCGGCGCCGGGCCAGGTCCGGGTCCATTCGACCGCTCCGGTCAGCGGATCGAGCCGGGTCAGATAGCCCCGCCTCGGATCGTCCTCCGCGGCCCCCGGCGCGCGGTCGGCGACGCCGGTGATCCAGATCTTTCCGCCATGAACCTTCACGTCCGAGACGCTGTCGTCTCCGACGGCGCCGACATAGGTCAGACGATCCGCGGCGCTCGGCGACAGGTCCGCCTCCAGCACCGCGACATAGGCGTCGGCCCCGCCGGAATGGGCGGTGTTCACCGTCGCGATGTCCAGCGCGGCGTTGCGCGTCGTCCCGGTCAGGACGATCCGCCCGTCGCTCACGGCGATCCCGGTCACGTCGCCGCTGGCGGCGCCCAGGTCGCGGACTGCGGCCAGGCTCGGCGCACCGCCGACGCCCGGCGTGAAGTGACGGACCACCAGGCGGCCGTTCTCGACCCCCGCGGTGTAGAGGGACGAGCCTTCCGTCGTCATGGCCTTGACGCTGTCTTCACCGGCGGTCCCGAACTGGCTGATCGACGTCGCCGCGCCGATCAGGGGCGCCAGGCTGTGGGCCTGGGTGGCGGTGAAGCCCTGCAGATATCCGTCCCAGTTGCCGAGGCCGGACGCGCCCGGCATGGCCGACTTCGCCCGCCCGGCGACATAGACGACTCCGTCCGCGCCGAACGACACGGCCGTGGCCTCGTCCGCCGCCTTGGCGCCGCGCCGTTGCGTCCACAGCTCCTCGCCGGCTCCGTCGAAAACCGTGACGAAGCTGTCGGCCAGTTCGGCGTCCGCCGGCTTGACCCCCGGTTCGAGCGCGCCGGTCACCGACCCGGCCACGGCCACCCGGCCGTCGGCGGCGATGGCGATCGCATAGCCGTTGGCCCGCTCCGCCGCACCGAGCATCCGCGTGGCCACCAGGCGGCCGGACGGATCGAACTTCATCAGCGCCACGTCGCGCTCGCCCTTGACCGGCTGTTCGCCCGCCGCCGTCTCGAGGTCCGCGACCATCCACAGCGATCCATCCGCCGCGACCGCGCTGGCCCGCACCGTTTCGACGCCCTTCGGCAGGGCGGTCTGCGAGACGCGACCCGCGACCCAGCCGGTCTGTACCCCGGTCTCGACGGGTTCAGGCGCCGTTCCGCCATCGCTCTGGAATTTCAGAAGGTCGTTGGCGCCGCCCGCTCCGGAAGCCTGAACGACATAGACCGCATCCGACTTCTGCAGGGTGGTGAACCGGACCGATTCGACACTCGTTCCCTGCACGACAAGCGCCCACTGATCCGAGCGGGCCGGCAGGGTGATGGTCTTGTCTCCGACCTTGATGGTCTTGGGTTCTCCGGTGACGTTTTCCCGGCCGAACCGCGTCTCGGCGCCGGCGTTCGCCAGCTTGCCGTTGATGTGGGCGATCACATTGTCGAGCGTCCGGGTCTCACTCCCCATGTCCGCCAGGTCGATCGAGATCGCAGTGTTCCCGCTGAGGGTTCCGATGGTGATGTCGAACCGTATGTCGCCCTCGAAGGAGGCGACCGACGAAGACAGGGCGCCGTCATGGATCGGCTTGGTGACGACCCTTGTCACATCGCGCGGAACGGCCGCCGTCGTCTTGGCCGTCGTGGCCGACAGGCCCTGCACCATGCGGATATCCTCGAACGCCGACGTTCGAAGATAGCCGCCGACTTCGGCCAGGCCTGCGGTGAAGCGTTGGCGGATCAGGGCCGCTTCGCTCGTCCCCACCCGCTGGTCCGCGCGGTTGGCGAGGGCCATCAGGGAGTCCAGGCCTTTGTAGAGGGCGAACAGCTTGCGGTAGTCCATGGACGCGCCGGGAAGGTCCAGACGTTCGGCGCCTTCGTTGATCAGCCGGTTCCCCGCGAGCGCCGCCCGCAACACCGCGCTGGGCGCGGGAGCCTTGGCGCCGGCGGCCCAGGGCGCCGTGGGCTGTTTGCGGGGCGCCGCGGCGGTCGAGGCTCCGCCCGACGTGGACGCCGTGTCCACGCCCGCGCCGAACAACCCGAGGAGATAGCTGTTGTTGATCACGGTCGGCTCCCGCCGCGACTGTGACGCCCCAACCGTAACGCGCCCTTAACGTCCGGCTGCGGAGCGACTTCCGGCGCGACTCAGGGAACAATGGTCCGGCGCACCCGTTAACGGCGCGCTGGATGAGGAGGACGCCGCGATGACCGCCTTCGTCAATGCCCTGAAATCGTTGCTTTCCCTGTACGGGATCGGTTCCCGGCACGCCTCGCGGCGCCGCCGTGCTCCCGTTCAGATCGGCGCCGCCGGATTTCGCCGGCCGGCCTGATCAGCCGCCGCGGAACAGCGACAGAATGATCTGCGGCGCCTGGTTGGCGATCGACAGCGATTGCGCGCCGAGCTGCTGCTGAACCTGAAGCGCTTGAAGGCGGGCGCTTTCCTTCGCCAGATCGGCGTCGACCAGCTTGCCGATCCCGGTTTCCAGCGAATCCATCAGCTTGCTTACGAAAATGTTGTGGGTTCCGATCTGCTTGGCTTGGGCCCCCAGCGTGGACAGGGCCGTGTTGACCGTGGCCAGGGCCGTGTCGATCAGGACGCGCGTGGCCGCCGCATCGGCCTGGGTGAGCAGATCGACCCCGGCGAGACCCAGGCCCGCCTCTGTCAGGTCCTGCGGATCGATCGAGATGGTGTCGGCGGCGTCGACGTTGGCGAGGAAGGCCAGCGGCGCGGCCTGGGAGTTGTCGAGCAGGTTCACCCCATCGAACGAGGCGCTGTCGGCGAACTGCTGCACCGACCGGAGCAGGGCCTGGAAATCGTCGTTGTAGGCCGCCCGGGATTCGGGGGTCTGGGTGGGATCGGCGGCGGCCACGGCCTTCTGACGCATCTGGACGATCAGGTCGGAGATCGATTCGCCGGCGGCGAGACCCACGTCCGCCACCGAGGTGGCGCGGTCCAGACTGGTCTTCACCGCCTCCAGCGCCCCGAAATCAGCCCGCTGGTTCTGGGCGATCGCCCAGACCGCCGAGTTGTCCTTGGCGCCCTGAACCTTCAGCCCCGTGCTGATCCGGTTCTGCACGCCCGACATCCGGTCGTTGATCTGGTTCAGGTTCTGCAGCGCGACGAGCGCGGAGGCATTGGTGTGAACGCTGTTCGTCATGGCTTGCGGCCCCGATTGGTACAGGTGCAGCCTATTCGGCGAGTCGTGAGCGTATGGTTAACGCAGTGTATCCGGGTCCGCATGCGCGGCCCGGCCTAGGTCAACGTGGCGTTGGCGTTCAGACGGTGGTGTCGATCACCGCCCCGGCGCCGTAGTTTCCGTTCTGCCTCAACTGGACGAGGTCCTCGCTCGGCAACTGCCGGACGATTTCCCCGGTTTCCCGGTCCAGTGTCTTGTAGACGAAGGACCCCGCCCGGGGTCCCTGTTCGATCACCAGGCGATAGCGGGCCTGGCGTTCCGCGTCCGAGGCGGCTCTGGAGTTGGCTTCGTCGTCAGCTCCAGACTGTAGCGGCGTATCGGCTATGAGAGCCGGAACCGCCCGTATTGTTGCATCTGCGGTCATCTCCTGAACGTCGGCGACTAAGCCGGCGTCTCCCGGTTATGTGCGCTCGGAAGCAGAGGCGGAGCCGCGAACGGCTCCGCCTCCATTCCCCGTTCCTTAGCGGAACAGGCCGAGCAGGATGGAACTGGACTGGTTGGCGATCGACAGCGCCTGCACGCCCAGCTGCTGCTTCGTCTGCAGAGCCGTCAGGCGGGCGCTTTCCTTGGCCAGATCGGCGTCGACGAGGTTGCCCACGCCGGCGTCCAGGGCGTTCTGGAGTTTGTCGTTGAACGCCAGCGACCGCTCCGTCGACTTGGCCGAGGTGCCGATGGCCTGCAGGGCGGTGATCGCCGAAGCCAGGTCAGCGTCGATCTGGGCGGCAGTCGGCGCCGCCGCGATCGTCAGGGTCAGTCCGCCCAGGGCGGCCGTGCCGTCGAAGGTGGCAGCCGCCTGGGCAGCGACGACTTCGTTGCGCAGGGCAGCCAGGTCAGCGTCCCGGGCGGCGCTGACCGGACCGGCGGCCAGTTCCTTCATCTCCCGCAGGGCGTCCATGATCGTGTCACCGGCGGCGAGACCGACGTCGGCGACGGATTGGGCGCGCTGAAGCGTATTGCGGGTCGTGTTGAGCACCTGCGAGGCCGCACGTTGGTTCTCGGCAGTGGCCCAGATCGCGCCGTTGTCCTTGGCCGAGGAAACCTTCTGGCCGGTGCTGACGCGGTTCTGAACGGTAGCCAGCTCGCGGCTGGTGTTGTTCAGGCTTTGCAGCGCGACTTGAGCGCCGACGTTCGTGTTGATGCTGTTAGCCATTTTGGCTGTCCTTTGTCTTCGACATGTCCGACGCCGTTTTGGCTGTCGGGAGCGTTCTGCCCGCACCGGGACAAGCAAGGACAGAGCCACCCGCCGGACCCCCATGCCAGAAACCCGACCATTGATTTCGTTACGGTAGTTCTTGTTTACGACGTTGTTCGCCGGGCAAAATTTGCCGGGGTTCGGGCAGAATTTGCCGGGTGGTCGGCAGGTCGTGCCGGTCGATGGCGTGGTGATCGAGCCCGGCCGGCGTCTGGGGGAGGTCTGGCTCGATCATCCGCCGCAAGGAAAAAGGCCCCCGATCGGGGGCCTTTTAGGGTATCGACCGGCGCGCGATCCACGGTCGACGGAGGCGGAGGCGGAGCCGCGAGTGGCTCCGCCTCCTGTTCCCGTCCTTAGCGGAACAGACCGAGCAGGATCGAGCTCGACTGGTTGGCGATCGACAGCGCCTGCACACCCAGCTGCTGCTTCGTCTGCAGAGCCGTCAGGCGGGCGCTTTCTTTCGCCAGATCGGCGTCGATCAGGTTTCCGATGCCAGCCTCCAGGGCGTCCTGGAGCTTGTCATTGAAAACCAGCGACCGCTCCGTCGACTTGGCGGACGTGCCAAGCGTCTGCAGAGCGGTGATCGCCGAAGCGAGGTCGGCGTCGATCTCGCCGGCGGTCGGGGCCGCCCCGATGGTCAGGGTCAACCCGCTGAGCGCCGCGGTGCCGTCGAAGACAGCCGCCGCCTGGGCAGCGACCACTTCGTTTCTCAGAGCCGCCAGATCGGCGTCCCGAGCAGCACTGGCCGGACCGGCCGCCAGCTCCTTCATCTGCCGCAAAGCGTCCATGATCGTGTCACCGGCGGCCAGACCCACGTCGTTGATGGACATGGTCCGTTGCAACGAATTGCGGGTCGTATTGAGCACCTGCATGTTGGCTTTTTGGTTCTGGGCGACGGCCCAGATGGCGCCGTTGTCCTTCGCCGAAGAAACCTTCAGACCGGTGCTGACGCGATTTTGAACCGTACTCAGCTCGCGATTCGACGAGTTGAGGCTCTGCAGCGCGATCATTGCGCCGACGTTCGTGTTGATGCTGTTAGCCATTTTGGCTGTCCTTCTGTCTTCGACATGTCCGACGCCGTTTTGGCAGCCGGGAGCATTCTGCTCAGGCGCTCGCGCAGCAAGGAGGACGCCACGGGCCGCGGTTCCGGCTGCCGTCATTTGACATTGATTTTGCAGCCTTAATTCTGGCCACCACTAGGGGTTTCCAGGGAAGTCTTCCCCGGCCGGGAAGGTTGTGCCGGGTGGTCGGCAGGTCGTGCCGATCGGAAACATGGCGCCTACCAGGGCCAGATCGAAGGTCGGGGTCGAGCCCCGGCGTCGCGCCAGCGGTCCTGCAGGACCCGTTCAGCCAGCAGCGTTTCCACGGCCAGGCTCCGCGCGCTGTCGCAGGCGACCAGCCGCCGGCCCCGTTCGATATAGGCGACCTCGAGATCAGCCTGGGTCGGCGCCGGCGGCAGCCGTTCCAGCACGCAGGGCGTCGTCGCCGCCGTCGGCAGGATCAGCCGGGGCGGCTCCACAGACGGCGGGCGCGAGACGGCACAGCTCGCGGTCATGGCGGACAAGACGATCAGCGCGATGCGGGTCCAGCGGAATATCGGCGTCATGGGCGCTCCTGGCCTGTGTCGTGGCGCGCGCGGTCGTCCGCGCGACCGCCACGGTCTGTTGATGAACGGCGTCGAGACGGCTGGCCTGACCGCGCTCGCCCTCGACCTCAAGGCGGCGGGCCGCCCCATCGGATTCGGCGGCGGCGGCCCGTGCTTCGGCCGCGGCGAGCCGGCGCTCGGCCAGCCCCAGCGGGTCCCAGCGAAAGCCCAGCCCATTCAGGGCGATCACGGCCGCGCAGACAACGGCCGTCGCCACGACCGCCCACCCCCAGGGCGTCAGAGTCCGCAAGAGTGACGGCCCCCTCACGGAAACGCCTTCCGATCCAGTTCGAAATGCGGACCGTCCCGCAAGCTCGTCCAGTCCCCGCCCCAGACGATCGCCGTCCCCTGCCGAACCGCCGCCGCCTTGAACGCCGCCGCGATGCGAGGGTACAGCGGCCAGTCCCAGCGCACCTGGCCGTCGACCAGGGCCGCGACATCGACCGCGTGCCCCGTCAGATGACGCGACCGCCTGGTCCTGCTCGCCCCGGCCCGGAGCAAGGCCGCCTGCCGTTCGGGCGTGCGCAGGCCCTCGGTGACCATGAAGTCCACGGGGCTCAGGGCGGCGGCCTCCTTGACCAGGGCGACCAGCCGGGGATGAATCCCGGTCAGACGCTTGAGCGATCGGTCGGACAGGCGAAAGCTCATGATCGGCCCTCCCCGCCCGGACCGGACCGCAGGACCGCCAAGGTGGCGATCAACTGCTGGGCCGTCGGGGCGACCAGATAGAGCACGCCCAGCAAGGCCAGCAGGGCCATCAGCCCCTGCGCCAGTTTCAACGCCGCCTCGGGCGGGGTGAAGGCGATCAACCGGTCGAGCGCCAGCCAGGCCGCCCCGCTGGTCGCGAACACATACAGCCTGCGCCACAACCAGCGGCCTTCGGCCAGCACCGGCGGCGCGGTCGTCGCGGGACCGCTCATCGGTCGTCCTCCGGATCATCGAGAGAGGTCTCGCCGCGCCGCCAGCCGGGGCCGGCATGGGTGAACAGGTCGCTGTCGCTCAGGCGGCGGGGGGTGTCCCACGCCTCCTCGTCCAGCAACCGGGATTCGGTTTTTTCGGAATGGGGCATGGCGCGGCTCATCCGACCGCCACCAGCCAGACGACGCCCGCGCCGCCCGCGCCGCCGGTCCCGCCCGCCGAGACCCCGGCCCCGCCGCCGCCGCCTCCACCGCCGGCTGATCCGCCCACGGCCCCGGCATGGCCGGCGTCGGACGCGGACGCGCCGCCGCCGCCACCCCCGCCTCCGGCCCAGTAGAGGGTGGGCTGGGGCGCGGCCGTTCCCGCCGAGCCCGCCGCGCCGCTTCCTGCCAGCCCGCCCAGGGCCCTGACTGCCAAGGATCCTCCGTCGCCGCCCGCGCCGCCCGGGCGCGCGACACCGGCGCTGTCCAGTCCACCGCCCGCTCCGCCGCCGCCCGGGGCGTCAGGCCGGTCGAAGCTTCGGCCCGGGGCGCCCGCGGCGGTTACGCTGGAGGCGCCGCCGGCGTTGGAGTTCGGCGCCCCGGCCCCCGCCGATCCGCCCGTACCGCTGGAGGCGCCGCCCAGCCCGCCCGCCCCGCCGCCCGTGGCGATCAGCAGGGCCGTGCTCCCCATGTACAGGACGCTGCCGCTGCCGCCCGCGCCCGCGGCGGCGGTTCCGCCCGCCCCGCCCGTGCCCACGACCACCGTCAGGGTCCCGCCCAGCAGTTCGGCGGGCCATTGTCCCCGGCTGATCCCGCCCGCGCCGCCGCCGCCCCCGCCGAAGCGCGAACCCGAGGCTCCGAAGGCCCCGGCCCCGCCGCCGGCGCCGCCGCCGACCATGACGGCCTCGACGCTGCGCGCCCAGGCGGGAACGGCATAGCTGCCGTTGGCCGTGAACACGGTCACGGTCCGTCGGCCCGCCCCCTGGGCGAAGGTCATCCGGCCCGTGGCGCGATCAACGGCGAAGGCGTCTTGCCAGGCCGAGCCGTCGCCGCTGACCTTGAGGCGCAGGTCGTCGTCACCGACCAGGCCCAGCTCGGCCCGGCCGCCGTAGCCGCTCTGGAACAACAGGGAGAGGACGTCGCTCGCCGTTTCCTTGTTCAGGGTCAGGCGCAGATCGCCGGTGCCGCCGGACCCGGCCTCCAGCGCGGTCCAAAGGGCCGCGTTCAGCCGGGCGGCGAACGGATTGGCGGCGTCCGCGCTCGTCCCGACCCCCAGACGCGCCAGCGCCTGCACCACGCCGAGCCGCGTCCCCAGCGGCGCCCAGGCGCCGTCCTGCCGCACCACGACTTCATCGGCGTCGAGCACCAGGGCGATCAGGCCGTCGCCCGCCTCCACGGCCGCCCAGCCGCCGCCCTCCGCCCGCATCAGGTCGCCCTCGCTCCGTGTGCCCCAGTCCGCGCCCGTCGCCCCGGCCGGCAGGATCCACAGCGCGCCGTCGGCGGGCGTTTCGGGCTGGGCCGCCACCGTCCGGCTGATGACGGCCGTCTGGACCACGGCGTCCAGCCGGGTCAGGGCCTCGTTGAGGGTGACATGCTTCTGCATCTGACCGGCCGCCAGATAGGGCAGGGCCAGCCGCGCGCTGTGGTCGTCGCTCATCGAAATCTCCGAAAGTGATGTCGGAGATCAGTCTGGCGGCGCGGCTTCCTATGGCGGGAAGATGACGCTGCCGGCGGCAGGAAACCCCGCGCAATCAACGCTCTGGCGCGTCTGAATATGATAGCAATCGGGGAAAAGGTAGCGGGGAGGCCGTAGTTGGAAGGGCTGGACGACCTCCCCGCAGACGGGCCCGCGGGCTGTCAGGACCGGGCGGCGCGCTTGCGCGAAACCGCTGCGTACCCGTCAGGAACAGCTACGGCCCCTGGGCGCCGTCGGATGCAGGTCAGAGCCGCTGCAGTTCGCCCGAGGCGACCACCGGGCCGTCCGGCTTGTTCGGCGCGGGCGTGTGGCCCGGCGCCTCCATCGAGACGGCGACGGCGGCGGCCTGCCCGGCCGGACCGGTCAGGGCCTGACCCAGGTTGTGGCGCGAGGTGGCCGAGCCGTCCACGGCGCCGATCAGCTGCACCCCGCCCTCGGGCATGACCAGCCACAGGTGCGGCACCCGCTCATCGCCCGCCATCTGGGCGGTCGGGGCCAGGTACAGCTCGCCGGAGCCGGAATCGTAGGCCAGGGTCAGGGCCGCGGCGCCGTTTTCCAGCGTCAGGGTCGCGACCCGGATGACGGCGGGCGGCGCGGCGGGCGCGGTCACCGGCGCCGGGGCCGGCTGGACCAGCAGGACGGCCATCGCCGCCACGCTGGCGGCCAGCAGGCCTGTCGAACCGATGGCCCAGCGGCGCCAGAAGGCGATGCGGCTGTTGTCGTTGGCGGCGGTCGGCGTCAGCCCCGCCTCCACCTTCGGCCAGACCCAGGGGGACGGCTCGACCGGCGCGATCGCGTCGGCCAGACCCCCCAGTCGCTCGTTCCAGGCCTCCACATGGGCGGCGAAGGCCGGCTCGGCCGTTTCGCGGGCGCGGGCCGCCGCCTCGTCCTCGGGCGACAGGACGCGCAGCGCCAGTTCGCCCGCCAAGGCCTGGTCCTCGTCCATGCCGTCGATGTCGGTGGGATCGGTCATGATTCCAGACACATCCTCAGCCGCATCAATCCGCGCCGGATCCAGCTCTTCATCGTGCCCAGCGGCACATTCTCGCGCACGGCCAGGGCGTCATAGGTCACGCCTTCGATGAAGGCGGTGCGGATGGCGCCGCCGGTCCTGTCGTCCAGCTGGCCGAGGCAGTCGTTGAGCCGGCGCACATCGTCACCGGTCTCCAGCGCCTGGGCGGGAGACGGCGCGTCGTCGGCGATGACATTGACGGTCTCGTCGATCGTGGCGGACTTGCGCATCGCCGCGCCCGACCGCAGCCGGTCGATCGCGCGGTTGCGGGCGATGGTCACCAGCCAGGTGATCGGGCTCGCGCGCGAGGCGTCGAAGCTCTCGGCCTTTCTCCACACGGTCAGATAGGTATCCTGCAAAACGTCCTCGGCGAGCTGGCGGTCAGCCAAGATACGCAGGGTCACGCCCAATAGCTTCGCGGAGGTCGCCTCATAGACGCGGCGGAAGGCGGCGCGGTCGCCCTGGCCCGTGCGGCCGAGCGCCGAAGCCAGTTCATCGCGGGTCAGGATGGCGCTCATTCGGACGTCCGGCAAAGGTTCGGCATGAATTGGCGGCCGCGGCCGGGCTTCGTCAAGTCGTCAGTCATGCAGATAGACGATGCGACGCAGTTTCGGATTGCGGCGCATGTCGGCGACATGACCTTCATGCGCGCCCGACGCCTTCGCTTCGCGCTCGTTCGCCTCGACCCAGTGGGTGCTTTCGATGTCCTTCTGCAGCGCCTTGGCCGCCATCAGGTGGCCGGGAAACAGGAAGTCCACGACGTCGCCGGCCAAGGGCACTTCGCTGGCCGCGGCATCGACGCCGAGATAGCCCACCATCCGCATGACAGTTCCCGGCATCGCCTTCGCTTGGAAAGCCTGAAACAGCAGCCACCCTCCGGCTCCGACGCTGTAGATGATCCCCAGACCTGGGATCCACGTCACCAAGCCGTCGAGACCAACACCGAATGGACCGATGCCTACAACGCGGTCGGACAGTTTCTTGACGCCCTCGACATTGGACCAGATTTTCTCGATATCCGCGACGGACCGTCTGGCCATGCCTGCCCTCCTGAAGCGAGACCGTAACGCCCCATGACGAACCCCGTTCACCACGAAAGGCAAGGCCCACGTTTGCATTGGCCTGCCTGGACGGCGCGGCGGTGGCTGGAGGCGCTGTTTCAGCTGGGTTTCATCGGTGTCGCGGCCGTGGCCGGGCTGGTGCTGGCGGGCGTCGACAACCGGGCCGTGGACCTGCTGGCCCAATTCACCGCGCCGGCGCTGATCGCAACGGCCCTGCTGACCGTCGGCCTCGGACTGCTGCGGCTCGGTTCGGCGGCGAAATTTGGCCTGCCGGCCGTCGCCCTGCTGGCGATGGCGGTCTGGCCCCAGTGGTTCCCCAAGGCCTCGGCGCCGCAGCCGGACGCCCCCACCGTGCGGCTGTATTCGGCCAATCTGTTTTACCTGAACAATGACACGGCACGGATTCGCCGCTCTATCGAGGCCGCCGACGCAGACATCGTCATCCTGATCGAGCTGGCCCGCGATCCGGCGCTGAACGTCGACGAACTGCTGGCGGGCTATCCGCACCGGGTCGCCTCGATGCGGCTGGACCAGACCCGCGGCCCGTCGCGCTCGGTGATCGCCTCGCGCTGGCCGCTGACCGCGCGAACCGATCCGCCGGACGGACTGCACGCCGTGGCCGCGACGGTGCGCACGCCGCTTGGACCGGTCGATTTCGTCGGCGTCCACCTGACCCGGCCGTGGCCGTTCCAGCATTCCTGGGGTCAGATCAGCCAGACCATGGCCCTGGACAGGCTCGTCGGCGACCCGGGCCGCCCGGTGGTCATCGCCGGGGACTTCAACAGCGTGTCCAGCGCCCGCATCGGCAAACAGGTCCGGCGCGATCTGGGCCTGCGCCCCGCTCCGGGCTTTCCGGGCACCTGGCCCGTCGAGGTTCCGTCCGCCCTCGGCCTGACCATCGACCAGGTCTACGCCTCACCCGACCTGGCCTTCGTCAGTCGCCGCCTGGGGCAGCCGACCGGCTCGGACCATCGGCCGGTGGTGACCGAGTTCACCGTCGCGGCGGACTGACCAGGGCGGCCAGCCGTTCGGCATGGCCGTCAGAAGGGAAGTCGTCGGCGATCCAGCCGTCCTCGAACGCCTTGAGCAGCCGCCCGGTCTCGGGTCCCGGCTCGACGCCCAGCCGCGCGAGTTCGCGCCCGCCGACGGGCATCGGCGGCCGTTTCCAGCCCTCGGCCAGCGCCAGCAGCCGCCGCGCGCGGGCGTCGTCCGAGGGGCTTTCCGCCCAGCGGCGATAGAGGGCGTCCGCGACCGCGCGGACCCCGTGGCGATAGACGGCGGCGCGGACCTCCGGGTCGCTCATGGTCAGGCTGACGACCGGCGCGGCGCGGGCAGAATCGGCCAGACGGTCGCGGGTCGCGTTGGGGAAACGCAGCCGTGTCGAGGCGTCTCTCACAAGGCGCTCGTCGATCGGAAACAGGGTCATCAACCGCACCACCGGATCGGCGCTCAGCCCGACCGCCGCCTGGAACAGCGGCCCCGTCGAGGCTTCCGGCAGGATCTGCGCCAGCACCCCGGCCTCGGCCATCGCCGCCATGGCGAGGCGCGGATCGGGCGCGGCCAGCAGGGTCATCAGCTCCTTGGACACCCGTTCCGCCGACAGGCGCGTCATGCCCGGCGCCAGGGTCCGGCAGGCGTCCAGCGCCGCCGCATCGGGCGCGTCCCGGCCGTACCAGGCGAAGAAGCGGAAGAAGCGCAGGATGCGCAGATAGTCCTCGCGGATGCGGGTCCCGGGGTCGCCGACGAAGACGATGCGGCCCGCCTCGGCGTCGGCCACGCCATGGCCCGTCGGGTCGAACACCCGCCCCTCGCCGTCGGCGTAGAGGGCGTTGAGGCGGAAATCGCGGCGCGCGGCGTCCTCGGCCCAGTCGTCGGTGAAGGCCACGGTGGCGTTGCGGCCGTCGGTCGAGACGTCGCGGCGCAGGGTGGTGATCTCGAACGGCCGCCGCGCCGACACCGCCGTCACCGTGCCGTGGGCCATGCCGGTCGGCACGGCCTTCAGCCCCGCCGCGCGGAGGGCGCGGTCGGTCTCTTCCGGCTTCAGGGTGGTGGCGATGTCGATGTCGGCCACCGGCGCGCCGAGCAGGGCGTTGCGCACGCAGCCGCCGACGAACCGGGCGCAGCCGGGACCGCCCGCCGCCTCGAGCGCCGCCATCACCGCGCGGGTGGCCGAGGCCGTCAGCCACGGCTGGTCATCGAGCCGAGCGGTCACGCCGCGTCCTCCGCCGCCGCCTGGTCGGGCGCGGCCTCCTCGCCATACAAGCGAGTTCGCAACGCTCGCACGATCCCCGCCGTCACGCCCCAGATGTAACGTTCCTCATGGGTGATCGCCCAGAACCAGCGGCGCGGCTGGCCCTCGCGGTCATAGGAGTCGCGGCGGTGGTTGGCCGGGTCCATCAGGAAGTCCCACGGCGCCTCGAACACCTCGGCCACCTCGTCCGCCGCCGCCTCGGTCGCTGGCGGCGCGGCCAGCCAGCCGACCACCGGCGTGACCAGAAAGCCGCTGCCCGTCTCATAGGCGTCGCCGACGCCCAGCACCTCGACCAGGGCCGGATCCAGCGCCACCTCCTCGAAGGCCTCGCGCAGGGCGGCCCGCACCGCCGTCTCGCCGGGCTCCAGCCGGCCGCCTGGAAAGGCGATCTGGCCGGTATGGCTGGCCAGGCTGTCGGCGCGGCGCGTCATCAGCACCGTCGCCCCTTCCGGCCCGGCGATCACCGGGATCAGCACCGCGGCGGGCCGCAGCGTCCGCTCGGGCCGTTCGGCGCCGGGGTTGAGGTCGAAGTCCGACCGCGCCGGGACCCGGTCGGGCGTCCAGCTCGCAACCGGCTCCAGCCGGTCGATCAGGCGCTGGCGCAGGGTCGACAGGCTCATTCCACGCCCGCCCCGACGGGACCCAGCGCAAACGGCACGCCGCCCGACCGCACCGTCAGCCGCCCGTCCTCGACCCGCGCCATCTCGACCAGTTCATAGAAGACCGGCCGAGCGATCCGCGCCCACAGATCGGCGCGGACATGCACCGACGGCGACGGCTCGCCGGTTTCCGGATCGGTGTCGACGCGGATCGGATGCTCCGCCCCCGCCTCGGCCTCGTCGCCGACGTCGGTGATGAAGACCAGGGCCTCGCCCCGGCGCGCCACGCTGACGGCCCGGAACGGCAGGTCCTTGACCGTGATCGACAGCTTTTCGCCCGGCGTGACCAGCACATAGCCGTCGTCGTCCTTGCGCAGCACCGTCGAGAACAGCCGCACCAGCTCCGCCCGGCCGATCGGCGAACCCTCGTGCATCCACACCCCGTCGCGGCGGATGACGATGTCGATCTCACCGCAATGCGCCGGATGCCACAGGTGCACAGGCGGCAGGCCGCGTCCCGGCGCCTGTTTCGCCGCCGCCGCGACGCCCGCGAGTCCGGTCTTGCTGTCCGCTGGGTCGGCCATGGTCCAGACTTAGGCGTCAGGCGGGCGGTGGCAAACCCCTTCTATCGAACCGGAAGCGCCAGGCCCTCCGGGAGGCAGTCGCCCCACCACAAAACCCGCCGCTGATCAGCCGGCCCCGGCAACCGCACGTTTGACGCCGGCGCAAATCCGAATCGCCCAAAATAGGGCTCGTCGCCGACCAGGAGGACACCGGAGACATCCTTGGAGCGGGCGTAGTCGAGACAGTGCGCTACAAGGTCCGCGCCGAGGGCCGCGCTGCGATGGGCGATGTCGACCGCAATCGGACCCAGGAACAGGGCCGGCACGCCATCGATCGCGATCACCCACAACCGAACCGAGCCCACCACCCGCCCGTCCGCACGCACCACGAACCCGACGGCTCGCATCGCCCGCTCCCTGAGCCGCTCCGCCGTCTTGGCGAAGCGGCCCGGGCCGAAGGCGGCCAGCACCAGGGCCTCGACCGCCGCCGCATCGGCGGGGGTTTCGATCTCGATGCGCAGCGGCGCGGGACTGGCGGGGGCGTCGAACATGAGGGCGCGCACCTAGGGCCGGCGCGCCCGCAAATCAACCGGCTTTCGAAAAGTCCGGCGCCCGCTTCTGGCTGAAGGCCATGAAGGCCTCCATCGCCTCCGGGCTGGTCATCTGGCTGCCGAAGGCCTCGCCCTCGCGCTGCATCAGCGCCCACAGGTGTTCCGCGTCGCGCATCAGCCGCTTGGTCTTGCGGATGGAATTGGGCGCCCGCGACGCCAGTTTGGCCGCCAGTTCCGCCGCCACGATCTCGACCTGGTCCGCCGGGACGACCCGGTTGGCCAGACCCCAGGCGTGGGCCGTGCGCCCGTCGATCGGCTCGCCCAGGGCGAACAGTTCGAACGCCCGCTGATGCCCCAGCACCGCCGGCAGCAGCATCGAGGACGCGGCCTCCGGGGCCAGGGCCAGGTTGATGAAGGGCGCGGACAGCAGGGCGTCCTCGGCCGCGACCACCATGTCGCAATGCAGCAGCAGGGTCAGGCCGATGCCGACCGCCCGGCCCCGCACCGCCGCCACCGCCGGCTTGTCCAGATCGGCCAGGCTCTTCAGGAAATGGAACACCGGCGCGTCCGTGACCTGGCCGCCCTGGGACCCGATGGCGATGAAGTCGGCGATGTCGTTGCCGGCCGAGAAACTGTCGCCCTGTCCCGTGAACAGCAGCACCCGCACGGCCTCGTCGGTCCGCGCCCGCTGGGTCGCCTCGGCCAGGGCGGCGTACATGGCCTGGGTGATGGCGTTCTTCTTTTCCGGCCGCGCCAGGGTGACGGTCAGGACGCCGCCCTTGAGTTCGGTCTGAATGTGGTCGGTCACGCCGCGCTTCCTTGTTCGATTGGGGTCCGTTTGATCATCGCCCACCAGTCGACGCCATCCGCGTCGCGCGTCCGGCTGACCCGGCCCCGATGCCGCAGATAGTTCAGATGCGCTATGGCCTCGCCCGTCGCCATGCCGCGCACACCGTCCCCGACCGCGCGCGCGAACAGGGCGCCGAACACATCGACTACCCGTTTCGGCGTCTTCAGGGTCTTCTCCAGCCGTTTGAGCGAGACTTCGTGGCCTCGAATCAGGGCGTCGAGCCGCGCCTGCACGCCCCGGAACGGCTCGCCATGCGACGGCAGCACCAGCACGTCGTCCGGGAACACCGTCTTCATCCGTTTGAGCGACGCCAGCCAGTCGCCCAGCGGATCGGCGTCGGGCTCCGTCGGCCAGACCGACACGTTGGAGGAAATCTTGGGCAGGATCTGGTCCCCGCCCAGCACCACCCCGTCGGCCTCGCGCCACAGACAGGCGTGCTCCGGGCTGTGCCCCTCGCCGACCACCACCCGCCAGTCCTGACCGCCGATGCTGACCCGATCCCCCTCGCGCATCCGCATATAGCCGGCCGGCAGGGGCGAGACCGCGCGTCCGAATTGGCCGTACTCGCGCCGGTAGGTCTCGACCTGATCGGCGTCCCAACCGGCGGCGCGATAGTGGACCGCGCCCGATTCCGGCGCCGGCTGGCCCGTGTCGGCCAGCAGCATCCGGGCGGTGACATACTCGACCCGCGTCATTACCAGCGGCGCGCCGGTCCGTTCGCACAGCCAGCCGGCGAGGCCGATATGGTCGGGGTGCATATGGGTGCAGATCACCCGCGTCACCGGCCGCCCGCCCAAGGGTCCCGCCAGCAGGGCCTGCCAGCGGTCTCGCGAATCCGGGATGTTCAGTCCGGTGTCGATCAGGGCCCAGCCTTCGCCGTCGGCGACCGCATAGACATTGATGTGGTTCAGGGCGATCGGCATCGACAGCCGCATCCACAAGACGCCCGGCGCGACCTCGACGGCCTCGCCGAACCCGGGCGGGACCGGATGCGGATAGGTCAGGCCGCGCCCGTCGCGCGCCGCCTGTTCGATCTCCGCCGGAAGGACACCGTCCGCCAAGTCCGTCTCCAATTGAAACTCATGACCTTGATACGCCGAAGCGACCGCGTCCGTCCAGCCGCTCCGCGCTGGTGTGATGCCTTGACCCCGCCACATCGGGCCGCCAAGGGTTTGCCCGACGGTTCTCAATTCCGGAGTCTTCCCGTGTTCCACAAGAAGTTGATCGCGCTCGCGGCCGGCGCCTTCGCCCTGTCGCTGATCGCGGCCCAGCCGGCCTTCGCCCAGGACTATCCTCCGCCGACCCAGGATCCGACCCAGGAGCCGGGCGGGCGCTCGGAATCCGATCGCGCCTCGGGGACCATCCGCGGTGAACGCGTTCTGCCCGGCCGCATCGGCGGCGGACGCCGCGAGGGCGACAGCGCCCGCCGTCAGGCCCGCGAGAACGCCCGGAACCGCCCGGCCCCGGCCCCGACGCCGGAACAGATCCTGGCCGCGGCCCAGGCCCAGGTGACCGCCTCCGGAATCGCCTGCCGGCCTACCGGCGCCGCCAATCCGGGTCTGATCGGCGTGGACCAGGTCTATGAAGTCGCCTGCGCCGATGCGCCGGGCTACATTCTCATCGCCTCGACGCCGCCTCAGGTCTCGAACTGTCTGGAGCTCGCCGGCACCGCCGCCACCGCCCGAATGCGCGATCCCGCCGCCGACGTCGGCATGCAGTGCGTCCTGCCCGCCAACCAGAACGGCCTGGCCGTGATCGGCGGCTGGGCTCGCGGCGCGGGCGTCAGTTGCACGATCGACGAGGCCGTCGCCATCGGCAAAAGCGACGACAACAACCTCGTCTATGAAATCGGCTGCGCCGGCGCGGACGGCTACTGGCTCGAGCAAATGCCCGCGGGCTGGGACCTCAAGGACTGTCTGCAGATCGCCTCGACCGGCGGGACCTGCCGCTTCACCACCATGCAGGAACAGGCGGACGGCTTCGAACCCAAGCTGGCCGGCACCGACGCGGCCGCCTGCGACGTCACCCAGGTCAGGCTGATGGGCTCCAACGCCAACGGCCGCTTCTATGAGGCCAAATGCGCCGCCGAGGGCGAGGGCTTTATCGCCCGCGTCAACAACGAGGGCGCGACCCAGCAGATCTATCCTTGCGCCACCGCCCAGCGCATCGGCGGCGGCTGCCGGCTGACCCCGGCGCCTGCCGCGGCCCCGACCGAGTAGTCGGACCGGCCTTTTCGACCATGACGACGCCCCGGGGGTTCGCTCCCGGGGCGTTTTTCGTTGCCGCTTCACAGACCGCCCCGATGCGCCGTAAGCATGGCGGATGCGCATCGCCACCTGGAACGTCAACTCGGTCAACGCCCGCCTGCCCACGGTGCTGGCCTGGCTGGAGGCGGCGCAGCCCGACGTGGTGGCTTTTCAGGAAATCAAATGCCTGGACGAGAAATTCCCGCGCGAGGCCTTTGAATCGCTCGGCTACAACGTCGAGACCAACGGCCAGAAGACCTACAACGGCGTCGCCCTGCTCTCGAAATATCCGCTCAGCGACGTGCGCCGCGGCCTGCCGGGCGTCGACGCCTCCGGCTTCGAGGCCGAGTTCGAACAGGCCCGCTATATCGAGGCCGTGATCGAATGCCCCCGCCCGGTGCGGATCGGCTGCCTCTACCTGCCCAACGGCAACCCCATCGGCACGCCCAAGTTCGACTACAAGCTGGCGTCGATGGACCGGCTTCAGGCCCACGCGCGCGACCTGCTGCGGCAGGAAGAGGCCTTCACCCTGTGCGGCGACTACAACGTCATCCCCACGCCCGACGACGCGAAGAACCCTTCGGCCTGGGTCACGGACGCCCTGTTCCAGCCGGAGAGCCGCGCGGCCTTCCGCGCCCTGAACAACCTCGGCCTGTCCGAGGCCGGGGCGCTGGGCAAGCAGCCGCCGGGGACCTTCACCTTCTGGGACTATCAGGCCGGAGCCTGGCAGCGCGACCACGGCATCCGCATCGACTTCCACCTGCTGTCGCCCCAGGCTGCCGACCGGTTCGTGGGCGTCGAGACCCACCGCGACGCCCGCGACATGGACAAGCCCTCGGACCATGTCCCGGTCGTGGTCGAGCTGGAGGACTGAGCTTGGCCGAGGCGCTGCGGGTCATATTGCTGGTGGCCCTGGCGGCGGCGGCCCTGACCACGGGCGCCCTGGTCCTGGCCTGGTGGATGGAGCCGGTGCGCCGGATGCGCCGGGCCCTGCTCAAATCGCTGGGCGGCGTCCCGGAGGCCGAGGCCCTGTCGCCCGCCGAGGGCCGCGCGGCCGGCCTGGACTTCGACGGCGCCCAGGTGGCGGTGCTGTGGAACCGCGGCGGCTCCGGGCTGGTCTATGCCTTCGACGAGATCGAGGGCGGCGAGATCATCGTCGACGGCCACGTCGTCGCCCGCGTCCGCCGCGGCGAGGCGCGCAAGGCGCTCGACCTGATGGCCCCAGAGGCGGAACAGGTGGTGCTGCGGCTGATGTTCGCCGATGCCCGCCACCCCGAGTTCGAACTGGCCCTGTGGGACGCGACCCTGCCGGTCCAGACCGGCTCCCCCGGCGAGGCCCTCCGCCTCGGCCGCCGCTGGCTGTCGCATCTCGAGGCGTTGTTGAAAGGATAAGTTCAATCCGCTCATCCCGGCGAATGCCGGGACCCAGTGCTTTGGACGATGGACCGTTTGACGTGTTCCCGAAGTCCACGTCCTGAAACACCGGCGTCTCGCTGGACAGAACTGGGTCCCGGCTTTCGCCGGGATGAGCGGATGTTTGGGTATCGCCCTTCGGCCCCCGGACGGCTAGAACCCCCCGACCCTGTAGCCTGAGTATTTCGGAGCGCCCCCGTGGCCCGTCTGTTCGACGCCTATATCATCGCCGACTGGACCGCCGCCGAGGGCAGGAAACTGGGCGATGCGTCCGTGTGGATCGGCGTGGCCAAGCGCGACGTGCGCTTCCGCCTCTATTCCGAGACCCACAATGTCGCGACGCGGGCCGAGGGCGAGGCGCTGCTGGCCTCCCTGCTGGCCGAACACCGCAAGCGCGGCGACCGGGTGCTGGTCGGGTTCGACTTCAATTTCGGCTTCCCCGCCGGCACCGCCGCGCGGCTGAAACTCACCGGGACGCCGTGGTCGGCGATGTGGAAATTCCTCGCCTCCAACGTGGTCGACAAGCCCGACAACACCAACAACCGCTATCAGGTCGCGGCCAAGATCAACCGGCTGATGACCGACGAAGCCTGGCCGATGTGGGGCGCCCCGGCCAACCAGGCCCAGCGCTGGCTGACCACGACCAAGCCGCCCGCCGGTTCGGGCGCCGACATCCCCGAATACCGCGCGACGCAGGACGCCGTGCGCAAGGGCAAGCTGCAGCCCAAATCGGTCTGGCAGATGCACGGCGCCGGCGCGGTCGGCGGCCAGACCCTGGTCGGCGTCCCGGCGGTTCGCCGCCTGCTGGAGAAGCTCGGCCCCTCGGGCGCCGTCTGGCCCTTCGGCACCGGCTGGCGCGCGCTGGAGCCCGCCGACGTCGAGCCGCTCTCGGCCCTGGTGGTCGAGGTCTATCCCTCGATGTTCGACGCCAGGCCGAATGCGGGCGAGTTCAAGGACCAGGCCCAGGTGCGGGTCACGGCCGAGCATTTCGCCGCCCTCGACGAGGCCGGAACCCTGTCCGCCGCCTTCGCCCCGCCCAAGGGCGCGAGCGAGGCCCTGATCGCGAAGGTCGAGCAGGAAGAGGGCTGGATTCTGGGGGCCTGACACCCTGTCCTTCTCCCCTTGCCGGGGAAGGGCGTGTATTCCGACCCCGTATCTTCTCGCCCCGTCACACCCCCGAAGCGCCCTTCTCGCCCCTCCGCGAAATTTTCTTCCTGGCGCCCGTTCCGGCCCCCGTAAAATAGACCCCGGCGTTCCCCGGACCGCCGCCGGTCTTTGACAATCCGCCCACCCGCGACCGCCCCAGGCGCGGCGAATCCACGGCCCGGCCGCGGCCGGCCCTCGCGTGCGCAGGGTCGGGAAGGCAGCGTTTCGCGATTTTTCGGGGGACGCCCGAGCGGAGCCCGGGAACGACATGAGCGCTTGTCATCCCGGCCGAAGCGAAGCGGAGAGCCGGGACGGACCGAACTCACTTACGAACCTCCCGGAAATCGCCCCGCGATTGTCCGGGAGACAGCCGGCCGCCAGGCGCGGGTGTCCTGACCCGTCTCCCGGATAGCGGCTGACGCCACTTCCGGGAGGATCAGGTTTGAGGACTCGAGCGTCCCGGATCGCCGCTTTGCGGCGTCCGGGATGACAAGCTCCCATCTGCAGAGAGCTACCCCGCAATCATCCCGAAGTCCGCCACCCGGCCCATGACGGCGCGAACCTGCCCCAGCAGTTTCAGCCGGTTATCGCGTTCCTCGGCCACGTCGGAATTGACCATCACCTTGTCGAAAAACGCATCCACCGGCGCCCGCAACCGCGCCAGCGCGGTCATGGCGGCGGCGAAATCCTCGGTCTCCAGCACCGCGTCCACGGCGGTCGCGGCGGCGGCGGCGGCGAAGGCCAGGGCGGTCTCGGCCTCGGGCTGGTTCGGCAGGCCGGTCCGGACCATGCCGGTCGGCAGGGCCCCCTTCTTCTCCTCGGCCTTGAGGATGTTGGACGCCCGCTTGTACCCGGCCAGCAGATTGGCCCCGTCGTCCGTGGCCAGGAACCCGTCCAGCGCCTCCACCCGCCGCACGATGCGGACCAGGTCGTCGTCGCCGAGCGCGAAGACGGCGTCGACGAGATCATGGCGCTTGCCCTGATCGCGGAGGAGGACCTTCAGGCGGTCGGCGAAGAAGGCGAGGAGGTCGCCTTCAAGCGATCCCTTGTCCAACATCCGATTCTTGTCTGCTGTCGGCGAGAGTTCCAGCGCCCAGATCGACGCTCCGATGGCGTCTCGCATCGGCGTCCGGAGCTGGCCTGACAGGATGATGCGGATGACCCCCAACGCCGCGCGGCGTAGCGCGTATGGGTCCTTTGACCCGGTGGGGATCTCGTCGATCCACCAGAACCCGACCAGCGTATCCAGCTTGTCCGCCAGCGCCACCGCCACCGTCAGCGGCGCGGTCGGCACGGAGTCCGCCGGGCCCTGCGGCTTGTAGTGATCGCGCACGGCGTCGGCGATGCGGTCGACAATTCCCTCTCTGTCGCTGGTCGCCTGCGGCGACGACGCGACATCTCTCCCGCGAGCGGGAGAGAGCCCCGCGCCCGTGTCTTCCCCCGCTTGCGGGGGAAGTGTCGCGTCGATCGCGAAGCGATCCAGCGACGATGGGGGAAGTTTCCGGGCGTAGTAGCCGCCCATGACGCCCTGGAGTTCGGGGAACTCTCCCACCATGGCACCGGCGAGGTCGGCTTTCGACAGACGCGCGGCGATTTCCGCTTCCCGAGGATCGGCGCCCACCAGCGGCGCGATCTCACGCGCCAAAGCCGCGATCCGCTCCACCCGTTCGGCGAGTGTCCCCAGCTTGGCGTGGAAGGTCACGCCTTCCAGCTTCTTCGCCCAGACGTCGAAGCCGGTCTTCAGGTCCTCGTCCCAGAAGAAGCGGGCGTCATCCAGACGCGCCGACAGCACGCGGCTGTTGCCGGCGGCCAGGGCCTTGCCGCCGTCGCTCGCCTCGACATTGGCCACCACCACGAAATGCGGGGCCAACCCCCCCTCCCCCGCTTCGCGGGTACTCCCCCCGGTGGGGGGAGAATGAACGCGCGATTGTCCCCCCTCAGGGGGGACCGAAGCCGGCG
>CALSBO010000036.1:0-30586 GCA_943373195.1 Brevundimonas vancanneytii | reverse complement strand
ACCTCGGTCAAACAGCTCCGCCAGCACATGGATCACTTCATCGAAGCCTACAACGCCAACCCCAAGCCCTTCGCCTGGACCAAGGCCAAAGTCCGTCAGAGACCCCTCAAGGGCCAACGTGTCAGCGATCTGTGATTCCGGGTACTAGGTGCGCAGAATGACCGAGCCCGTGATCCGCCCCGCGACCGACGCCGACGCTCCGGCCCTGGCCGAACTGGGCCGCCGGACCTTTCTCGACACCTTCGTGGCCGCGGACGGGTTCGCCATCCCCTACCCCGCCGAGGACCTTGAAACCTATCTCGACGGACAGTTCAGCGATGCGGCGTTCCGGACCCGGCTGGGCGAACCGGGCGCGGCCTGGTGGGTGGCCGAACGCGGCGGCGCGCTTCTGGCCTTCGCCAACGCGGGACCGAACGGCCTGCCCCATCCCGACGCCCGGTCGGGCCATGCGGAACTGCGGCGGCTGTATGTGTCGAAGGACGCGCAGGGGCTGGGACTGGGGACGAAGCTGCTGGCGATCGCCCTGGACTGGATGGAAGCCCACACCGACGGCCCGCTGTGGATCGGGGTGTGGAGCGGCAATCTGAAGGCGCAGAAACTGTACGCGGCCTGGGGGTTCGCGAAGGCGGGGGCGTACGAGTACCCGGTCGGGAACTGGCGGGACTACGAGTTCATCCTGCGACGCGGATAGGTTATGCTGGCCGCATGACCCGCGACGAACTGCTGATCAAGCTGCGCGAACTGAAGCCCTGGCTGGAAGAGCAGGGCATCGTCAACGTGCGCCTGTTCGGCAGTTATGCCCGCGACGAGGCGGGGCCGGACAGCGATGTGGATTTGCTGGTTGAGGTAACCCGGCCGCTGGGCTTCCGATTTTTCGGCGTGGAACGTGAACTCAGTTCGACGCTCGGTGTACCCGTTGATCTTGGTACAGACGATTCGCTGCATCGTCTGGTCCGCAAACAGGCGATGCGCGATCTCGTCCATGTCTAACGAGAGAGATCGGCTCTACCTGGTCGAGATGCTCACGGCGGTGACCCGCATCTCATACAATCTCGACCCGTTTACCGTGGAAGAGTGGATGAAAATCGAGCCGCTCGTGGCTGTGGTCTGCATGAACATGATCGTACTCGGGGAAGGTGCTCATCAACTGTCGCCAGATCTGAAGGCTTTGGAGCCAGATGTTCCGTGGGACGATATGAAGGGGATGCGAAACAGGTTGGCTCACGCCTACATGCGCGTGGACCTTCGACGGGTCTGGGAAGCCGCGACCTTCGAAGTACCGCGCCTTGAGGCTCCACTGAAGCGGCTGCTTGCCAGCCTTGGCCCTGAGCCGGACTGATGCTCCTCCCCTTCTTCACCGCCCTCCGCGACGCGCGCGTGCCCGTGTCGATGAAGGAATGGCTGCATCTGATGGAGGCCATGGACAAGGATGTGGCCGGTCGGCGGGTCGATGACTTCTACCATCTGTCGCGGGCGGTTCTGGTCAAGGACGAGAAACACTACGACCGGTTCGATCAGGTGTTCGGAAAGGTCTTCGCGGGCGTCGAGACGGTCGGGGCGGGCGAGGATCTGACCACCGACATACCCGAGGACTGGCTGAAGCTGCTCACCGAGAAATACCTCACCGACGAGGAGAAGGCGCAGATCGAGGCGCTGGGCGGGTTCGACAAGCTGATGGAGACGCTGAAGCAGCGGCTCGAGGAACAGCAGGGCCGGCACGAGGGCGGGAACCGCTGGATCGGCACCGGCGGGACCAGTCCGTTCGGCAACGGCGGCTACAATCCCGAGGGCGTGCGCATCGGCGGGCCGGGCAAGCAAGGCCGCGCGGTCAAGGTCTGGGAGAAGCGCGAATACCGGAACCTCGACGACCAGGTCGAACTGGGCACGCGCAACATCAAGGTCGCCCTGCGCCGCCTGCGCCGGTTCGCGCGGCAGGGCGCGCCGGACGAGCTGGACATGGACGCCACCATCGACGGTACGGCGCGCCAGGGCTGGCTGGACATCCACATGCGGGCCGAGCGGCGCAATACGATCAAGGTCCTGCTGTTCCTCGACATCGGCGGCTCGATGGATGCCCATGTGAAGATGTGCGAGGAGCTGTTCTCCGCCGCCAGAACCGAGTTCAAGCATCTGGAATTCTTCTACTTTCACAACTGCCTCTACGAGGGGGTGTGGAAGGACAACCGGCGTCGGCACGAGCAGAAGATCCCGACCTGGGAGGTGCTGAACAAATACCCCGCCGACTGGCGCGCCGTCTTCGTCGGCGACGCCACCATGAACCCATACGAGGTGACGATGCCCGGCGGCTCGGTCGAGCACTGGAACGAGGAGGCCGGCGCGGTCTGGATGAAGCGGGCGACGCAGCAGTGGGACAAGGTCGCCTGGCTGAACCCGTCGCCCGAGCGGTACTGGAGCTATTCGGCCTCGGTCGGGATGGTGCGCGAACTGTTCGACGAGCGGATGTATCCACTGACTCTGGAAGGGCTGGAGAAGGCGATGCGGGCGCTGGCCAAATAGGCTAGGGTTCAAGGGTCGTCCGAGGAGTGCCCCCCATGCTCGCCGTCGTCATCGCCGTGATCCTGCAACAGACCGCGCCCCTTCCCGCCGCGACGGGTCAGGTGGTGTGGGAGACGCCCGCGCCGATCGAGGCGGCTCCGGCCGTCGTGACCGTCGAGATCCCGGCCATTCCCGATTCCGCCCGCGCCGATCCCTGGGGTTATGAACGGGCCGAATGCAGCCCGCTGATCCGCAAGGCCGACGAATCGATGGAGGCCTGTCAGGCACGCGTCCGGGTGATCCTCGCCGCCCACCTCGGCGCCGCCCTGCCCGCCGGTCTGGCCCCCGCAGGCGCGCCGGACGAGTGCCGACAGGAGGCCGCCGGCGACCGCTACGCCCTGCAATGCGGCGCTCCGGCCCGCGCAGACCGCCCGACGGCGGCGCTCGAAGAACGGACATGCCAGACCCGCCCCCGCGTCCAGCCCCAGGGCGGGGTGGCCTGGACCGAGGAATGCCGCCCCGCCAACGGCCGACGTGAAGGCGAGGGTCTGAGAGTCCGGCTGGGCCGCCAGGATTGATCGCGGATTTCGTTGCGCGCTTGTCATCCCGGACGCCACGCGTTGTCCTGACCCGTCTCCCGGAGAGCTGCTGACGCAGCTTCCGGGAGGGTGACCTCTGCGCCTGAACGTCCCGGATCGCCGCTGGCGCGGCGTCCGGGATGACAAGAGGGTCCGAGCCGATGTCGAGAGGTGATTGACCCTAGTTGCGCTTGTCTTCGCGCAGGGTGTCCTTGAGGCCGCCGACGGCGTTCTGGATCTTGCCCTCGGCCTGGTCCGCGCGGCCTTCGGCCTTCAGTTTTTCGTCGCCGGTCACCTTGCCGGCGGCTTCCTTGATCTCGCCGCCCATATGTTTGGCGGCGCCTTCGACGCGATCATGATCGGGCATGGAATTCTCCTCACAGGCGATTCGCCGGACTGGCGACGCTCGTGACAGAAAAGCGGACGGGTCCGGCCGCCGTTCCGTATGGCTCCGCTATTCGCGCGTGCGCAGCCAGGCGGCGACGGCCCAGGCGTGGGCGTCGTGCCGCAGTCGGGCGAGGGCCGCGTGGGGATCCAGCCAGACCAGTTCGTGATCGGCCTCCACCTTGGCGGCGGGGTCCAGCGACAGCTGTTCGGCGGTCCAGAAGCCGCCCATGTTGTTGATCGGCTCGCCGTCGGACTTGCGGAAATACTGGTCGGCGGCGGCGATGCGCGCCAGCGGGCGCACGGTCATGCCGGTCTCCTCCAGGAACTCGCGCACCACGGCCTGTTGCTCGGTCTCGTCGCCGTCGACGGCGCCGCCGGGCAGATCGAAATAGCCGGCCTCGCCGCGGTCGACGCGCACGCAGGCCAACTTTCCGTCGCAAAGGACCAGGCCGAAGGCGGTGGCGCGCCGGCGGTAGTCGAGCCCGGGCTCGGCGGTTCCGAATTGCAGGGGGACCGCCATGATCAGAGATCGAACGCCAGGCGCGCGCGCACGCCTTTGTGGGCCTTGTCGAACTCGACCGCCGAGCGCAGTCCCGAGGCCATGGCCGAGATGATCTTCCCGCCCAGGCCTGTGCCCCGGACCGCGCCGTCGCCCATGCCGGGGCCGTCGTCCTCGACCGTCAGCAGGGCGCGGCCGTTGGCGTCGGGCTGGAGGATGACGCGAATCTCGCCGCCCTGACCCGGCTCATAGGCGTATTTGACGGCGTTGGTGACCAGTTCGGTGACGACCACGCCCAGCGACACGGCCTGATCGGTCGAGACCCGCATGGGGGTCGCCCGCAGGGTGATGTTGGGCGAGGTGTCGCCGGGGCCGACGGACTTGCCCAGTTCGTCGATCAGGCCCTCGAGATATTCGTCCATGGCCACCGAGGACATGTCGCCCGAGGTGTAGAGCCGGCGGTGGACGTGGGCCACGGCCTCGATCCGGGCCTGGGATTCCTTGAGCGCGGCGCGGGCGCCCTCGTCGGCGAGATGGCGCAGTTGCAGCGACATGAAGCTGGAGACCAGCTGCAGGGAGTTGCCGACCCGGTGGTTGACCTCGCGCAGCATGGCCTCGGCGCGGTCGCGGGCGAGGCGGACCTCTTCCTGGGACTGATCGTGCTCGCGCTGCAGGCGGCGGCGGTGCAGGGCGTCCTCCAGCGCGTTGCGCAGCAGGGCGGTGAAGTCCTCGGACACGTCCTTGATGACATAGTCGGCGGCGCCGGCGCGCAGGGCCGCGACGGCGATCCGGCCTTCCTGGGCGCCGGTGACATAGACCACCGGCGGCGGGTCCTTGAGGGCGATGATGTCGGGCAGGACATCCAGACCCTCGCGGCCGGGCATGTAGTGGTCCAGGGCGACGGCGTCGAAATCGCCCGCCCGCTCGGTCAGAACCGCCAGGCCCGCGTCCCCGTCGGGGGCGCAGGTGACCACATAGCCGTGGCGGCCCAGCTCCTTCTCGACCAGCCGCGACAGCCCGCGGTCGTCGTCGATGTAGAGCAGCCGGATAAGGTCGCCTTCGGGCCTCACGGATGCGCTCACTCTATCTCCGGCGCCTGCATGACCGACAGGAACAGGCCCAGCTGGCGGATGGCGTCCGCGAAGCTTTCATAATCGACCGGCTTGGTGATGTAGACATTACAGCCCAGGTCATAGCAGCGCTGGATCTCCTGTTTGTCGTCCGTGGTGGTCAGGACGACCACCGGCGCGCGCTTCAGGCGTTCGTCGGCCTTGACCCTGATGAGGATGTCGGTGCCCGACATGTCCGGCAGGTTGAGGTCCAGCAGGATCAGCACCGGCCCGTTCAGCCGCACCTCCTCGCTGAACAGATAGTCCATGGCCGAACCGCCGTCGGCGAAATGCGCGATCTCGTTGGAGATATTGGCGCGTCGGATGTTCTTTTCGATCAGCTTGGCGTGGCCGAGGTCGTCCTCGACCATGACGATCTTCACGGCGTTGCTCATGCGTAGTCTCCGGCGTCCGGCAGGATGAGGCGTGTGGGGAATTTCAGGATGAATGTCGAGCCCCTGCCAAGCTCCGACTCCACCGTGATGTCGCCGCCGAGACGGCGAACGCTGTTGCGCACGAAGGCCAGGCCCAGGCCTTCGCCGGGCCGGTCCTGCCTGCCCGAGCGGCGGAAGAGTTCGAAAATCCGTTCATGGTCGCGGTCCGAGACGCCGCGACCGTTGTCGGCGACGCGATAGACGATCCAGCCCCCCGCGACCTCCTCGCCCGAGACGACGATCCGGCCCGGCCGCGACGGGTCGAGGTATTTGACCGCGTTGTCGATCAGATTGCCCATGATCTGCTCGACCGACAGGCGATCGCTTTCGAGGCGCGGCAGGGGTTCGACGACGATCCCGGCTCCGGCGGCCTGGGTCTGATGGCGAACGCTGTCGGCGATGTGTTCGACCATGCCGGTCATGTCGAGCAATTCGGGCACCAGATGACGGCGGCCCTCGCGCGACAGTTTGAGGATGGCGTTGATCAGCCGGTCCATCTTGGCGGTCGAGGCGCGGATGAAGCCGACGGCCTCGGGCATGTCCTCGCGCACGGCGGTCAGGGCGTCCTTCTCGACCAGTTTGGGCGCCTTGGTCTCCACCGCCGTCATCTGCTTGTCGATGACCCGCCCGGCCTGCTCCAGCTCGGCCGTATAGCCCATGACATTGACCAGGGGCGCGCGCAGGTCGTGGCTGACGATATAGGCGAAACGCTGGATCTCCTCATTGGCGCGGGTCAGTTCGAAGGTGCGGACGCGCACCTGCTGCTCCAAACCGGCGTTCAGGCGATCAAGCGCGTCGCGGGCGCCCTGCACCTCGATGACATAGCGGCGGATCAGCCAGGCGCTGGCCCCGGCCAGGACCAGGATCATGGCGCCGCCCAAGGCGTTGGCGAGGACCGTGACATTGCCCGCCCATTCGGTCTGGCGGGTGCGGAATTGCAGGCGGGTGGCCTGAATCTCGTCGATGGCGGCGATCTCGACCCGCATGGCGTCCATCAGCGCCTTGCCTTCGCCGCTGCGGATCACGGACACCGCCTCGCCGATGCGTCCGGTGCGGGCCAGGCTGATGCTGCGCTCCATTCTGGCCAGTCGCTGATCCGAGAGTTCGGCGATGCGTTCGACCCTCGGTTCCAGATCCGGATCGCCGCGGGTGAGCGCGGTCAAGTCCTGCATCAGGTCCGGCAGACGCTGGATCGCCTCTTTGTGGATGTTCAGATATTCGGCTCGGGCGGTCAGCAGGAAGCCGCGCTGGCCGGTTTCGGCGTCGACGAGGCGGGTCAGGACCTCGCGGGAGATCAGACGGACCTGCTGGGCCTCCTCGACGGTCTTGTTGAACGCCACCGTGCGCTGGATCAGGAAAAAGACCGCCAGGTTGAGCACCAGCAGCAGGACGATGGCCAGGGCCAGCAGGCCGGCCACGCGTCTTCCCAGCGTCGGCGTGCGCACGAAACGGCTGAAGGCCTGCAGCGTGGGTTGGAACGCCAGAAAACTCATCGCGGAGGAGCATTAGCGGGGCGTTTGGCCCTGTCCAGTCGCGCTATGGGAGAAACCCTCGCCGTTCCGAGGATTTAAGGTAAAGGTATGCCCGTCAGGATCGGGGGAGAACGACAATGGTTTGGTGGTGGTGGATCGTTCCGGCGGTCGTCGGCCTGCTCGGAGCGGTGCTCTTGATCCGCGGACTGGCCGCGCTGTTCCGCGGCCGGGTGTTCAGCGGTTTTCTGGTCGGCGCCGGCGGCGCGGGCTTCATGGCGGCCGCGGCGATCGCCGCCCTGCTGGCGCTGGACGTCCAGACATACGGCCGGCTGACCTATGAGCGGCCCGTGGCCACCATCCAGACCCGCCAGCTGGGACCGCAGTATTTCGAGGCCACGGTGATGCAGCCCGGCAGGGGCGAGAACGCCCCGGGCGTCAGCAACCTGTATCCGCTGCACGGCGATGAATGGCGCATCGAGGCCCAGGTGCTGAAATGGAAACCGTGGGCCAATGTTCTGGGCCTGGATGCGCAATACCGGCTGGACCGGCTGTCGGGGCGCTATCACTCCATCGAGCAGGAGATCAACGCCACGCGCAGCGTGCATCCGCTGTCGGGCGGCGACCCCCGCACCGAAGCCCTGCCGTGGAAGGTCAGCGCCTGGGACGCGGCGCGCAAATACCGGAAATACGTCGACGCGGTCGACACCCTGTACGGCGGCGGCGCCTATATGCCGATGGCCGACGGCGCCAAATACGAGGTCTGGATCACCCAGTCCGGACTGGTGGCGCGCCCCGCCAACGACGCGGCGCGCGCGGCCTCGGCGGGGGGCTGGACGGAGGTGGAATAGTCAGACCGTGCCGATGGTCCTGAGCCGTGCCCGGGGGTGGACCTCGTTCTGGCTCATCACCACCGTCTGGCCGCGGAAGCGTTCGATGATCGAGCGGACGTAGGGGCGGATCTGCGGCCCGGTCAGCAGGACGGCGGTCTCGCCGGCCATGGCGGCGCGCTCGAACACGTCGCGGACGGCGCGGATGAAGTCCTGCAGCCGTGACGGGGCCATGGCTAGCTGGCGCTCCTCGCCCTGGCCGACCAGGGCCTCGGCGAAGGCGGCCTCCCATTCCGGCGACAGGGTGACGATCGGCAGGGCGCCGTCGTCGCCCTTGTGCTGCCAGCACAGCTGGCGGGCCAGGCGGGCGCGGACGTGCTCGACCAGGGTGGTGACCGAACTGGTGTGCGGCGCGGCCTCGGCCAGACCTTCCAGAATGGCGCCCAGATCGCGGATCGAGACCTTCTCGCGCAGCAGGCTCTGGAGCACCCGTTGCAGGGTGGTGACGGTGACGACCGAGGGGATCAGCTCCTCGACCAGCTTCTTCTCTTCGGTCCCCAGTTCCTTCAGCAGCTTCTGCACCTCCGCATAGGTCAGCAGGTCCGCCATATTCTCCTTGAGGATCTCGGTCAGATGGGTGGTCAGCACCGTTGAGGGATCGACGATGGTGTAGCCGCGGAAGGTCGCCTCCTCGCGCAGGCTCTCGTCGATCCAGGTGGCGGGCAGGCCGAAGGCGGGCTCCTTGGTGTGTTCGCCGGGCAGTTCGACCTGGCGGCCTGCGGGGTCCATGGCCATCAGGCAGCCGAGGCGGACCTCGCCCTGCCCGGCCTCCATCTCCTTGATGCGGATGGCGTAGCCCTGGGTGCCCAGCCGCATATTGTCCAGGATGCGCACCGACGGCATGACGAAGCCGTACTCCTGGGCCAGCGAGCGGCGCAGGGCGCGGACCTGATCGGTCAGGCGACGGCCCTCCAGATCGTTGATCAGGGACAGCAGGGAATAGCCCAGCTCGATCTTGACCTCGTCGATGGTCAGGGCGGTGCCGATGGGCTCCTCGACGTCCTCGCGGGGGCCGGTGGCGGTGGCGGCCATCTCGGCCTCGGTCGGTTTGGGCCTGAGCCGTTGGCGACCGAGCCTCCAGGCCATGAAGCCGGAGCCGATGGCCAGGGCCGCGAACGGAATCAGCGGCATGCCGGGGATCAGGCCGATCAGGCCGGCGGCGGCCGAGACGACGCCCAGGCTGACCGGATTGGTGGCCAGCTGGGCGACCAGGGCCTTGTCGGCCGTGCCCTCGACGCCCGCCTTGGACACGAGGAAGCCGGCGGCGATGGAGATGACGATGGCCGGGACCTGGGTGACCAGGCCGTCGCCGACGGTCAGGGCGACATAGGAGTTGGCGGCGTCGCCGATCGACATCCCGTGCTGGATCGTGCCGATCAGGATGCCGCCGATGGCGTTGATGAAGACGATGATCAGCCCCGCCACGGCGTCGCCGCGAACGAATTTGGAGGCGCCGTCCATGGCCCCGAAGAAGGTCGATTCCTGCTCCAGCTCCTTGCGGCGCAGCTTGGCCTGGTCCTCGTCGATCAGGCCGGCCGACAGGTCGGCGTCGATGGCCATCTGCTTGCCCGGCATGGAGTCCAGGGTGAAGCGGGCCGAAACCTCGGCGATGCGGGTCGAGCCCTTGGTGATGACCACGAAATTCACCACCAGGATGATGGCGAAGATGATGATGCCGATGATGAAGCTGCCGCCCATCATCAGGCTGCCGAAGGCCTGGATGACCTGACCGGCGCCGCCGGGCCCCTCGTGGCCGTGGCTGAGCACCAGACGGGTGGAGGCCAGGTTGAGGCCCAGCCGGAACAGGGTGGAGACCAGCAGCACCGTCGGGAAGATGGCGAAGTCCAGCGGCCGTTTCATCATCACGGCCGTCATCAGGATCAGCACGCTGGAGACCAGCGAAAGGGCCAGCAGCAGATCCAGCAGGAAGGTCGGGATCGGCAGGATCAGCAGCAGGATGACGCCGATGACGCCGATGGCCATATAGACCTCGCCGCGCGCGAACCAGCCCCACATGTCGCGGCCCGTGGGGCGCGCCATGCCGTCGCTCATCATGGGCGAGGCGGGGACGTCGGTCATCCTTGCTTTCCTTCTCCCGCGCAGCGGGGGAAGTGTCGCGTCGAGCGCGAAGCGCTCCAGCGACGATGGGGGTCGTGTCCGGCGAGGGAAGGAAGAATTCCCTCATCGACCCTGTTCGCGCTGACGCGCGAAGACGGGCCGCTTCTCCCGCGAGCGGGAGAAGGAAGGGAGCGACGGTCAGTCATGGCCGAGTCGCGCCAGCGCGAGACGCGTGGCCTCGGCGATCACGGCGTCGCGGCGGGCCGCCGAAAGCGAAGCCGGCGCGTCATAGTAGATGGCGATATAGATCGGGTCGCCGGACGATGGCTGGATGACGCCGATGTCGTTGGTCTGGCCCGTGCCTCCGGTTCCGGTTTTGTGGGCCACAGTCCAACCAGAGGGAACGCCGCCCTTTATGCGGTTTGCGCCTGTCGGGCTGTCGATCATCCAGCGGCGCAGACGGGCCAACATGGGCGCTTCGAGCCGCGAGTTTATCGCGCCGGAGCCGAACACGCGGATCAGATTGGTGACGGCCTGCGAAGGTGTGATCGTGTCCTTGTCGCCGTCTTTGCGGTTCATCATCGGCTCGAGTCGATCGACCGTCGTGCTCTGGTCGCCGATCGAGCGATACCAGGCGCGGAGAGCGTCGATGCCGCCGAGTTCGCGGATCAGGATGTTGGCGGCGGGGTTGTCGCTGACCTCCACCGTGCCTTGGCACAAGGCCTCGATGGTCAGGGTCGAACCGACCGCCGGTTCGGTGACCGGCGCATGGCTGACCATGTCGGCGGCGGTGATCGGGATGGCGCGATCCAGCCGCTCCTCGCCCCGCTGGACGCGCTCAAGCGTGGCGGCCGCGAGGAACATCTTGAACGTGGAGCAATAGTTGAAGCGTTCGTGGGCGCGCCAGGACACGATGTTATAGGCATGCGCCTGCACACCGATACGGCCGCCGTTGGCGGCCTCGAGGGCGCTGAGATCCACGTCCCACCCGCCAGGCGTGACCTTGATCTCGGACACTTCCCCGCATCCCATCAGGCCCAGCGCGCCGAGGCCGGTCAGAACAGACCGTCTGCTCTGCGACATTCCTCCCCCGCTGGGGGAGGTGGCGCGGCGCGGCTTCGCGCCGTGACGGAGGGGGCCGGAGCCGAACGCCGGCGCTGGGGGCAAGCCCCCTCCACCGCTTCGCGGTCCCCCTCCCCCTGCGGGGAAGGAATGAGTCCGGCGGCCCATGCTCAGGCGGCCGCATAGCCGGGGGCGGCGACGCCCGACTGGGGGGCGATGATCTGGGTCCCGTCGTCGGCGTATTCGTTCAGCTTGTTGCGCAGGGTGCGGATCGAAATGCCCAGGATGTTGGCCGCATGGGTGCGGTTGCCGAGGCAATGCGACAGGGTGTCGAGGATCAGGGTCTTCTCCATCTGCGCCACCGTCTGGCCGACATGGGCGCGGGTGACGGCGTCGGCGACATGGGCGGCGCGGCCGGCCGGGCCGGCGTCATAACCGGCGGCGCCGTGAGCGCCCGCGCTGAGCGGCTGGCCGTCGGGCAGGCGGATGGCCTCGACGTCGATCTCGGCCCCGACCGCCAGAAGGACGGCGCGGTGCATGGCGTTTTCCAGCTCGCGGACGTTGCCGTTCCAGCGGTGCGCGACCAGGGCGCGGCGGGCGTCGGCCGAGATCGGCCGCACCGGCACGCCGTTGGCGACGGCGTATTTCCGGACGAAATGGTCGGCCAGGACGGCGATGTCGCCGGGCCGTTCGCGCAAGGCCGGCAGGCGCAGGTTCACGACGTTCAGGCGATACAGCAGGTCCTCGCGGAAGGTCCCTTCCGAGACCGAGCGGGCCAGGTCGCGGTTGGAGGTGGCGATGATGCGGATATTGACCGGCACGGGCTTCGTCCCGCCGACGCGGTCGATGACCCGTTCCTGAATGGCGCGCAGCAGCTTGGCCTGCAGGCGGACGTCCATCTCCGAGATTTCGTCCAGCAGCAGCGTGCCGCCGTCGGCCTCTTCGAACTTGCCGATGCGGCGGGCCATGGCCCCGGTGAAGGCGCCCTTCTCGTGCCCGAACAGCTCGGATTCCAGCAGGTTGTCCGGGATGGCGGCGCAGTTGACGCTGATGAAGGGGCGTTCCGACCGCTTCGACCCGGCGTGGAGGTAACGGGCCATCACCTCCTTGCCGACGCCGCTTTCGCCGGTGATCAGGATCGAGGCCTCGGATCTGGCCACCTGGTCGGCCAGCATGACCACCGCCTTCATCGACGGATCGGCGGAGATCAGAGGGCGGTCGTCGTCGGCCACAGCGGACAGGACCGCGGCGATCAGATCGGCCTCGGGCGGCAGGGGAATGAATTCCTTGGCCCCGGCGCGGATGGCGTTGGCGGCGTCCGTGGCGTCGGCGTCGACCCCGCAGGCCACCACCGGCACATGGATGCGCTCGCGCTCATTGGCCGCGATCAGGGCGGCGATGTCGACGCGGTAGTCGACCATCAGCAGGTCGGCCCCCTGCCCTCGACGGAGCTGTTCCGTCGCCTGATCGCCGCGCTCGACGTGGCTGACCTTGGCGCCGTGCGCCATGGCCATCTTCACCGCCGTCGCCAGCTGTCCGCTGAGCCTGCCAACCACCAGAAGCCGCATGGGTCTTCTCCTCCAATCTCTACGCGCTCACCGGCCGCCGATCAGGCGCCGGTGTCCTCGGTCTTGATGATTTCCGTCATGGTCACGCCGAGCCGGTCCTCGACGACGACGACCTCCCCGCGGGCGACCAGACGGTTGTTGACGAAGATGTCGATGGCCTCGCCGACCTTTCGGTCCAGCTCCAGCACGCTGCCGCGGTTCAGCTTGAGAAGCTGGGCCACGGACATATGGGCCTTGCCCAGCACCGCCGAGATATTGACCGGAACGTCGAAGACCGGGGTCAGGTCGTGCGCCGTCTTGTCGTTCGGGTCTTCGCTGACGGTGATGGCGACGGAGTTCGGGAACTCCTCCAGGGCCATGGTGTCGGACGCCATTACGGCCTCCCTTCCATCGAGGTTTCAGGGGTGAGGTTGTCGGCATGCCCGGCCTCGGCGGCCAGGGCGGAGTTCAGGGCTTCGTCCATGCGGGCGAAGGCTTCGGCGGGGTCGAAGGCGACGCGGCCGTCGGCCCATTCCAGCTGGAAGGCCGCCGCCGCCAGGGCCGGTTCGGTGCGGAAGGCGACGAGACCCGAGAAGCCGGCGTCGGCGCACAGCCGTTCGATACGGGCCTGGGCGGCCTCGTTCAGATCGCCGGTGCGGATGACCAGCCGCGGCGAGGCGTCGATCTCCTGGCCCAGCGCCTCCAGCGCGGCGCGCAGCGGGGCCTCGGGATGGCGATCGAGGGCCGAGGCGGCCACGACGCGAGCGGCGGTCATGGCCAGTTCGGCGGCCTGATGACGGTGGGTCTGGGCGACCTGGGCCAGGGCGGGCGCGGCCGAAGCCAGGGCCTCGCCGATCGCCGACAGGGCCAGGGTCTGGATGCTGTCGATCTCGGCCAGGGCCTCGTTGCGGGCGTCCAGCCGGGCCTGGGCGACCAGGGCCTCGACCTCGGCCGGACCGTAGGCGCGCTTGATCGGACGGAAGGCGGCGGCGGCGTGCACGACCACGCCCGAGGCGTCGAACTCGGTGTCGAAGGCGAAGGGGGTGCTGAGCGGCCGATGGGTCATGTCAGTAGATCAACTCGTCATCGCCGCCCTGGCCGACCAGCATGATCTCGCCCTTGGCGGCGAGATCCTTGGCGACCTGGACCATGGCCATCTGGGCCTGGTCGACATCCTTGAGGCGGACGGGACCCATCGATTCCATGTCCTCGCGCATGATCTTGGCGGCGCGTTCGGACATGTTGGAGAAGAACAGTTCGCGCAGGGATTCCGACGAACCCTTCAGGGCCAGGCCCAGCGAATCCTTCTCGACCGCCCGCAGCAGGGTCTGGATGCCGCCGGGGTCCAGCTTGGCCAGGTCCTCGAACACGAACATCAGGGCGCGGATGCGTTCGGCGGCCTCGCGGTTGCGTTCCTCCAGGGCGCCGATGAAACGGGCCTCGGTCTGGCGGTCGAAGCTGTTGAAGATGTCGGCCATCATCTCGTGGCTGTCGCGCTTGGAGGTGCGGGCCAGGTTGGACATGAATTCGGTGCGCAGCGTCTGTTCGATCTTGTCCAGAATCTCGCGCTGGACCGGCTCCATGCGCAGCATCCGCTGGACGCATTCGAGGGCGAAGTCCTCGGGCAGGGCG
Organism: Brevundimonas vancanneytii; assembly: GCA_943373195.1. Lineage (GTDB taxonomy): Bacteria > Pseudomonadota > Alphaproteobacteria > Caulobacterales > Caulobacteraceae > Brevundimonas > Brevundimonas vancanneytii_B. The sequence continues at coordinate 16,425 of CALSBO010000036.1, read as the reverse complement.
GTCAGGACGCGGGCGGCGTGGTCGGGCTTCACCTTGGACAGGACCACGGCCACGGTCTGGGGGTATTCGTTCTTCAGATAGTTGGCGAGGACGGCCTCGTTCACATTGCCCAGCTTGTCCCACATGGTCCGGCCCGCGGGACCGCGGATCTCCTCCATCAGGCCTTCGACGCGCTCGGACGGCATGAAGGTGGCCAGCAGGCGCTGGGTCTGTTCGAAACTGCCCATGACGGCGCCCGAGCCGCTCATGCCCGAGACGAATTCGACCAGCAGTTCCTCGACCACGGTCGCGCTGACGGTGCCCAGCGAGGCCATGGCCTGGGAGATTTCCTTGATCTCGTCCTCGTCCAGTCCCTGCCACAGCCGGGTGTGATCCTCGCCCAGCGACAGCAGGACGACGGCGGCCTTCTCCGGCCCCGTCAGCTTTCTGGCGTCCTCGACGGCCGGCTTTTTGTTGATCGCGCGCGCCATCAGCCTTCGTGCACCCAGCCGCGCAGGATGGAGGTGGATTCGTCAGGATGTTTCTCGACGAAATCCGCGACCTTCTTGACCGAAGAGGCCTTCACCTGACCCTCGATGCGGGCGATGTCGAGCCGCTGGTCCATCTCGGACGGCGACGCCAGCTGGGGCATGACGCCGCCCGCGCCGCCCATGATCGTGGTCTGCAGCGAGGTCACGCCCCCGCCGCCGCCGGCGCCGGCCAGCTGCAACTGGCCCGCGCCCGCCCCACCCGAGGCGGACTTGAGCAGCGGGCGCAGGACGAAGAAGATCAGCAACAGGCCGGTGACCAGCAGCACCAGCAGTTCGACGCCGCGCATGATGTCGTTCTTGGTGAAGTTGAACAGGGAGGACGCCGCCTCCTCGCCGCCGACCACGGCCAGGTCGCGGTTGAAGCGCAGGGCGGTCACCCGGACCTGGTCGCCGCGCGCCTGGTCGAAGCCGACGGCGGCCTTGACCAGTTCCTCGATCTTGGCGCGGTCGGCCTCGGACACCGGCGCATAGGTGGGCGCGCCGCCGTTGGCGGCCGGGGTGTATTTGCCGTCGACGGCCACGGCCACGGCCAGCTTCTTGATCTCGCCGGCCTCGCGCACCGTGGTCGTGGTGGTGCTGGAGATTTCGTAATTGGTGGTTTCGGTGTTCTGGGTGTCCCGCGAGCCGATGGGGGTTGCGGCGGGGGCCTCTCCGCCCGGGATGTTGTTGGTCGCGGTGGCCCCGCCGTCGTTGACGCCCGTGGTGTCGGCGCTTTCAGAGCCGTTGGCCGAGGTCGAGCGGACCACCTGACCGTCGGGATCGAACCGCTGTTCCTGGGTGGTGGAGCGGCTGTGGTCGATCTCGGCCGTGACCTGGACGCGCGCGGAGCCGACGCCGACCACGCCCTCGACGATGTCCATGATGCGCGCCTGAAGCTGGGCCTCGGTCGAGCCGCGCGCGTCCTCGGCCGAGGCGGCGCTGAAGCCCTCGGCGTCCGAGCCGGCGGCCAGGGTGCGGTTGGAGGTGTCGGTGAGGGTGACCTTCTCCGGTTTCAGGTTGGGCACCGAGGAGGCGACGACGTTGCGGATGGCCTGGACCTGGGCGCCGCTCAGTTGTCCGCCGGTGACGCCGACGACCACCGAGGCGGTGGGTTCAGCGGCGTCGGACTGGAACAGTTCGCGGCGCGGCAGGGCGATCATGACGCGGGCGGAGTTGATCCCGCGCATCGTCAGGATGGTGCGGGCCAGTTCGCCCTCGAGGGCGCGCTTCTCATTGATGTTCTGCTGGAACTCGGTCTGGCCCAGCACCGACTGGTTGTCGAAGATTTCGTAGCCGACGGAGCCGGAGGTCACGAGACCCTTGCCCGCCACCAGCATGCGCGCCTCGCCGACTTCGTCGCGGCTGACGAAGATGGTCGAGCCGTCGCCTTTCGAGGAGTATTTGATGCCGGCGCTGTCCAGCGCCGTGGTGACCTCGGAGGCCTCCTGAAGGTCGAGGTTGGAGTACAGCAGGGCGTCGGGGGCCTGGCCGATGCGCAGCATGACGGCGACCAGCACGGCCGCGACGCCGGCGGCGACGCCCAGCACCACGGTCAGCCGACCGATCCCGAATCTCTGCAACGCCGCCGTGAAGCCGCCCACGCGTCCCGCCCCGATAACTCACGGCGCCGACTGGAGGCCCGCCAGGCAGAAAATGCCGGGCGCATGGTAAATGGCGGGTTAAAGGCTTTGGACGATCAGCGTTTTTTGCGCTTTTGCATGACGAAGCCAATGACCTTGGCGGCCGCTTCGAAATGCTCGCGCGGGATGGTCTCGTCGATGTCGACGGCGGCGTAGAGGGCGCGGGCCAGGGGCACGTTCTCGACGATCGGGACATTGTGCTCGCGGCCCACCTCGCGGATGCGCAGGGCCAGGGCGTCGACGCCCTTGGCGACGCAGATGGGGGCCGGGTCGCCCTCGCCCGGCTCATAGCGCAGGGCCACGGAATAGTGGGTCGGGTTGGTGACGATGACCGTGGCCTTGGGCACGTTCTGCATCATCCGCCGACGGCTGCGCTGGGCCCGGATCTGTTTCAGCTTCGCCTTGACGTGCGGATCGCCCTCGGACTGTTTGTAGTCCTCCTTCATTTCTTCCTTGGACATCTTCATCCGCTCGGCGAAGCGGAATTTCTGCCACAGGAAGTCGGCCCCGGCGGTGAAGCCGAGGAAGACGATGGTCGAGGTCATCAGGGCGATGGCCAGGTCGCGCGCCATGGGCAGGATCAGCGCCGGCGGCATGGCGGCCATATTCTCCAGCTCGCGCAGATGCGGCTTGAGCACCAGCCAGCAGATGAAGCCCACGGCCACCAGCTTGATGAACGTCTTGACGAACTGGACCAGACCGTCGGGGCCGAAGATGCGCTTGAACCCGGTCATCGGATTCACCTTGGACCAGTCGGGCTTGAGCTTCTCGGCGGTGAAGATCAGGCCGGACTGGGCGACGTTGCCGCCGACGCCGCCGAGGATGGTGGCCAGCGTGACCAAGCCGAGAAAGGGCGCCATCGCCCATACGGCCATGGCGCCGATCTCGACCCCCGCCCCGGTCCGAAGCCCGCCCGTCAGGGTGTGAGGCGCCGCGATGAAGGGCAGCAGTTGCTCGGCCATGGAGTTGGCGAACCAGCCGCCGGTCATCAGCACCGCGGCGGCCGCGCCCGCCAGCGACAGGGCCGCGGCGATGTCCGGAGACTTGGCGACATCGCCCTTCTTGCGGGCCTCCGCGAGTTTCCTGGGTGACGCCTCTTCTGTCTTGGACTCGGGATCGGCGCCTTCAGCCACCGGCGCCTCCCGCGAAGATCCGGGCCAGGGCGCGGTAGCGGTCGATAAAGACCGTTCCGATCACGCCGAGGCTGAGAGCGAAGACCGACAGGCCCAGCAGGATGCTGAGCGGGGCGGCGGCGAAGAAGACCTGGAACGACGGCATCACCCGCCCGACCAGGCCCGAGGCCAGGTTGAAGATCAGGGCGAAGACCAGCAGCGGCGCCGACAGCTGGACCCCCAGCATGAAGGCGTCGCCCAGGGTGCGGATGGCCAGGCTGGCGAAGTCGCCGGTGACCAGGGGCTGCATCGGATTGATCAGCTCATACGATCCGACCAGACCGGCGATGAACAGGTGATGGGTGTTGGTGGCGAACACCAGGGTCGTGCCCAGCAGCATCAGGAAGGCGCCGATGGTGGTGCCCGGCTGGACCTGCATCGGATTGGCCGTCTGGGCGAAGGCCAGGGTGGTCTGCAGGGCCACGATCTCTCCCGCCGTGGCCAGGGCGGTCAGGAAGGACCGCAGCAGGGCGCCGATCATCAGGCCGACGATGACCTCGCGGATGATCCAGCCGGCCATGCCGCCGACGGTGGCGGGCAGGCCCGGCAGGGAGCCCATGATCACCGGCCACAGGGCCAGGGTGACGACCAGGGCGAAGGCCAGGCGGATGCGGGGCGGCACATAGCTCTCGCCGACGCCGGGCAGCATCAGCAGGACCGCGCCGATGCGCGAAAAGATCAGCGCGCCCTGCCAGACCTGGTCCGATGTCGCGTAAGGCTCCACCTAACGGCTTCCCATGCCGGTCACATGCCGGCGATGCGCGCCGCGATCGTCCGCATGAAACCGCCCAGCAGCGCGCCCATCAGCGGCAGGAACAGCAGCAGGCTGACGAAGATGGCGATGATCTTGGGGGCGTAGATCAGGGTCTGTTCCTGGATCTGGGTCAGGGCCTGGACCAGGCCGATGATCACGCCGACGACCAGGCCGACGATCAGCACCGGGGCGCACAGCTGGATCGTCAGCCACAGGGCGTCGCGCCCCACATCCAGAACTTCCGCGCCGTTCATCGAAAATACGCTCCACCGATACCGGGCAGAAAATGCCGGGAGCGTGGTTAACGAGGGGTTAGGATGGGGCGTTCTCCCTCCCCTTCATGGGGAGGGTGGCTCGCGAAGCGAGACGGGTGGGGAGCGCCGCCCCACACCCCACCCTGTCGCCGCTGCGCGCCGACATCCCTCCCCATGAAGGGGAGGGAGAGCTATAGGCTGTCCCATGACCAAGCCCCCCGTCTCCCCATCCTCCGTATCTTTGGCAGAAGCCGAAGCGGCCGTGCGCACCCTGATCCGGTGGGCCGGCGACGATCCCGAGCGCGAGGGGTTGCTGGACACCCCGGCGCGGGTGGCGCGCAGTTATCGCGAGCTGTTCGCCGGCTATGAGGTCGAGCCGCGCGCCTATCTGGAGCGGACCTTCGAGGAGGTCGGCGGCTATAACCAGCTGGTCGTGCTGAAGGACATCCGCTTCGTCAGCTTCTGCGAACACCATATGCTGCCGGTCGTGGGCGTGGCCCATGTCGGCTATCTGCCGACGGACCGCGTGGTGGGCATCTCCAAACTGGCGCGGGTCGTGAGGGGCTATGCGAGGCGGCTGCAGATCCAGGAGAAGATGACGTCCGAGATCGCCACCGCCATCGACGAGGTGCTGCGGCCCCAGGGCGTCGGCGTGGTCATCGAGGCGGAGCACAGCTGCATGACCCTGCGCGGCGTCGATGTGCCCGGCGCCAGCCTGACCACCAGCGCCCTGCTGGGCGTGGTCCGCGACGACGCCCGGACGCGGGAAGAGTTTCTGCGGCTGGTGCGGGGCTGACGAGAGGACGCCAGCCCCGACCCGGCGACTACCGCCGCGGCAACGGGCGCATGACCTGATCGATGACCGTGCGGGCGGCGCGGCGGCCGATCTCCTCGCCCGCGTCGTTGGAGAAGCGGTAGTGGACGCCGCCGTAGATGCGCGAGTTCGACACCTCCCGCACCCATTCGTCCCAGGTCGGCAGGACCTGGACCGCCGACATCGGAATGGCCTGTGACCCGACCCGGACGCCGGTCGCCGGTCGAGGGCCGACCTCGGCCTCCATCACCTCGCCCAGGGCGCCGGCGACGGTGCAGTGACCGCACGGGGCCTCGACCTGCACCGTCTATGTGTGTGTTCGCGACTGAGCCTCGCCTCTGACACGGCCCGATCCTTGCGGAATTCGCCTCAGAAGAGGTGTTTCCCATGGCCTGGACCGCGATTTCGACCCGGAATGAGACACCGCCCATCGTGCGGGGCGGGTGGCTGGACGCGCTGCGGTTCATTGTGGCGTCGCTGATCATCCTGCATCACTTCCAGGGCGCCGGGCCGCTGGCCCTGGCGGAGCACTGGCATCCGGTGTTCGAGCGGGGCGGTTTCCTGCTGACGAACTTCTTCATCATCGACAGCGGCTATGTGCTGATGCGGGTCTATGGCGGCTCGGTCGCGGCGGGCCGGATGTCGGCCGGGGACTTCTTCGCCAAACGGTTCCTGCGGGTCTGGCCCGCGCACATCATCATGGGACTGAGCCTGGTCGCCCTGGTCGTCGGGGGGACGGCCGTCGGGGCCGGGCCGCGCGCGCCGGAATGGTTCGCCTGGGACCAGTTGCCGGCCCAGCTGGGGCTGGTGCAGGCGTTCGGGATTCCCGGCGGCTACGGCTGGAACGCACCGAGCTGGTCGATCTCGGCCCTGATCGGCTGCTATCTGGCCTTCCCTTGGATTTTGAAAGGGCTGACGCGGCTGGGGCCGTGGAGCGTGCTGGCGCTGGGCGTCGGCCTGTATCTGATCGCCAACCAGCTGACCTGGAGCCTGCTGGGCTATCCCGTCTATCAGATGCCGATGGGCTTCGGCTTCTTCCGCGCCCTTCCCCTGTTCTTCCTCGGCATGGCCCTGGCCTGGTTCGCCCAGAAGGTCTGGATCGCGCCGACACTGGCGGGCTGGGCGGGCGTCGGGGCCGCCCTGATGCTGGCCTTCGTCCAGTATTTCGACAAACACGCCCTGATCTCGCTGGCCTGTATCTCGACCATCATCCTGGCGGCGGGGGCGATTCCGACGCCGCGGCCGTCGAAATGGGTGGAGAAGGCGGCGCAGGTGTCCTTCTCGATGTTCATCACCAACGAGGTGGTGCGTATCGCCTGGTTCGGCGTGGTCAATGTGCTGATCGCCCGGTTCGCCCTGCCGGTCGCCGCGCAATGGGCGCTGTGGGGCGCGGGAGTATTGGCGGCCTTCGTCTTCGCCGTCCTGTTCCACATCCTGATCGACACCCCGATCCAGGACCGGATCCGGACGTGGCTGAAGCGCCCGGTGCGTCATCAGGCTCCGCTGGCCCAGCCGGTCGTCTCGCTGGAAGGCTAGGGTCCGGACTCAATTGCGGTTCAAGGCGGTCAATGACTTACCTTCTTTCCGCTCATCCCCGCGAACGCGGGGACCCAGTGCTTTCGTGAGGCAGGCTGCGTCGGATCGCCTTTGGAGCCGCATGGCCAAGCCGGAGCACCCAAAGGACTGGGTCCCCGCGTTCGCGGGGATGAGCGGTATTGAGTACGGACCCTAAAGGGCTACATGCCTTCGATCAGATGCAGGATGTTGCCGTCAGGGTCCTTGAAGCAGACCAGTTTGACGTCGCCGGCGGAATAGACGCCGTCCTCGAATGTCATCCCGTCCATATCGCCGTAGTTCTCGAACCCGACTCCCTTTTCGCGCAGCACCCTCACCGTTTCGAGCAGGTCGCCCTTCATGTCCCAGGTCACGGCATTGGCCTTGTTGGTCCCGGCGTAGTCGGACTCGTAGACGGTCAGGAAGGTGTCGCCCGTTCGGAAGCCGAGCACGCCCTCCTGCTCGCCGTCCGTCTGGTGCGTCAGGCCGAGAGTGTCTTCGTAGAAGGCACGGGCGCGCCCGATGTCGGCCACGGCGACGATGGCGGAGGCGTTGCGGTCCTTCAGCATGGCGGCGGTCTCCGGTTCGGTCCGAAGGAAGCAGCGTCCGGACCGAACGAGGGGTCCCGCGCCCGGCGCTTGGCCCGTCGACGACCCCGGCCTAGAACGGGCCGGTGACCGACAGACCCGATCCCGCCGATCCGCGCGCCCTGGCGCAAGCCGCTGAAGCGGGCGACTCCGACGCCGCCCACCGGCTCGCGGTGCTGTCGGCGATGGGCCTGGGCCTGCCGCAGGACTGGCGCGCGGCGCTGGAGCGGCTGACGCAGGCGGCGGAGTTGGGACATCCCACGGCGGGGCGGCAGTTGGTCCTGTTGTCGGACCTCGTCGTGCTGGAGGGCCGCTGGAAACACGTGGCCGACGGTATCGACATCGCCGCCTGGCTGAACGCGCCTGCGCCGCGCGCGCTGAGTCCGGGGCCGGCGATCTTCGCCATCGAGCGCTTTCTGCCCCCCGCGGTCTGCGACTGGCTGAGGAATCAGGCGGAGGCGAGGGCCGAGCCGGCGCTGGTCTATGATCCCGACACCGGCGAGGGCCGACGCGACAGTGTGCGGACCAATGCGGCGGCGCGCTTCGACCTGGAGCGGATGGACGTGGTCATGGCCCTGGTCCGCGAACGCATCGCGCGGACGGCGGGCCTGCCGGTTCCGGGCCTGGAGTGGACCCAGGTGCTGCACTATGCGGTAGGCCAGACCTTCGACTGGCACGTCGACTGGCTGGACCCGGCCAATCCCGGCTACGCCGCCGATCTGGCGGCGCGCGGGCAGAGGATCGCCACCTGCCTGGTGTTCCTCAACGACGATTTCGAGGGCGGTGAGACGGCGTTCGAGGCGGGCGGCCTGAGGCATCGCGGCCGCAAGGGCGACGCCCTGCTGTGGGCCAACACCCTGCCGGACGGATCGATCGACCGGCGCACCCGTCATGCCGGGCTGCCGCCGACGAAGGGCGAGAAATGGGTGCTGTCGCAGTGGTTGAGGGGACGCGCGCCGACCGCATAGGGGTCGTCAGATCGGCATCCGCATGATCTCCTGATAGGCGGAGATGACCTGGTCGCGGACGGCCATGACGGTTTCCAGCGAGGCCTCGGCGGAAGAAACCGCGGTGACCACGTCGATCAGACTGCCCTGCCCCTGGACGGCCGAGGCCATCTGGGATTCGGCGGCGCGCGAACTGGCGGTCATGTCGCCCATGACGCTGGTCAGCATCTCCGCGAAGCCGGACGGCGCGGGTCCGCCGGTCGGGGCCGTGGGCATATCCGCGCCCTGGATCGCCGAATAGGCGCGCGCCGCCGCCAAGGGGTTCATGGCTCAGTCCCTATTTCTTCATCAGGTCGAGGATGCGGGAGTCCATGGCCCGCGCCGTCTCGATGACATTGAGGTTGGCCTCATAGGCGCGCTGGGCCTCGCGCATGTCCATCGCCTCGACCAGGCTGTCGACATTGGGACGCAGCACATAGCCCTCGGCGTTGGCCGCCGGATGGGCCGGGTCGTATTCGGAGCGGAAGTCGCCCATATCGGGCCGGACCTCGGCCAGGGTCACGCCGGTGGCGCCGTCGATCTCGCGCGCCTGGAAGACGGGAATCTGACGGCGGTAGGGCTCGCCCCCCGCCACCTGCGCCGTGGATTGGGCGTTGGCGATATTCTCGGCGATGATCCGCATGCGCGACTGCTGCGCCTTGAGCGCGCTGGCGGCCACGGCCATGGCGGAGTTGCGGGGCGGGATCGGGTCGGGCATCGGTCAGTCCTCGATCAGCGGCCGGGCGGGCGGGCGGCCATGCGCAGCATCTGCATGGACTTCTGGTAGAAGCCGATCGCCGCGTCATAGGCCATGCGGCTCTCGGCCATCTTGAGCATCTGTTCCTCGACCACGACCGAATTGCCGTCGAGCGTGGTCTCCGAATCCGGCGCGGCCCGGCTTTCGAAGCGGGCGGTCTGGCCGGCCGGGGCGATGTGCATGGCGCTGGTGCGGGTCATGCGGACCCCGCCGCCCCCCTCGGCCAGGGCGCGGGCGAAATCGGTCGGCTGGTTCAGGTCGCGGCCGACGTAGCCGGGGGTGTCGGCGTTGGCGACATTCTGGGCGATGACGCGCTGGCGCTCGTCCAGCCAGGACAGGCGGCCCTTGATCTGGCTGAGCAGCGGCAGGTCGGCGAAGCCCACGAATCGGCCCCCTCGGGCGCGGATCGCCCCTTCGAGATGGGCAGAAACTGCCGCCTGCATGGTTAACGCGGGGTTATCTCAATGCGGCGTTAACCATGATCGCCCCAGTCTGGCGCATGGATTTCCTCGACCTCGCCCGGGCCATCTTCGCCCTCGCCATCACCCTCGGCATCATCGGTCTGGCCGCCTGGGGCGCGCGGCGATACCTGCCGCAGCTGCTGGCCCGGATCAGCGCCGAGCGCGGCGCGCGGCGGATGACCGTGGTCGAAACCCTGGTGCTGGACCCGGCCCGGCGGCTGGTGCTGGTGAAGATCGACGACGAGGAGCGGCTGCTGATTCTCGGCGAGGGCCGCGAACTGATCGAGCCGCGCGGGCCGGAGGCGGCCCAGTGACCCTCAAGGGCGTCTTCGTCCTGCCGACCCGGGCCGAGCTGAAGCGGGCGGCGCTGCTGTCGCTGGTCGCCACGGCCTTCTGCCTGTTGTGGCCGCTGGCGGCCCTGGCCCAGGACGTGGCGGCGGCCGGCGGACCCGGGGCGGCGATCAATGTCGATCTCGGCACCGGTTCGGGTCTGACCGAGCGGGTGGTGCAACTGGTCGGTCTGATGACCGTGCTGTCGCTGGCGCCGTCGATCGTGATCATGACCACAAGCTTCGTCCGCATCGTCGTGGTGCTGTCGCTGTTGCGGACGGCGCTGGGGATGCAGCAGTCGCCGCCGAACGCGGTGCTGGTGTCCCTGGCCCTGTTCCTGAGCGCCATCGTCATGGCCCCGACCTGGCAGGACGCCTATGATTCGGGCATCCGCCCCCTGCTGGACCAGCAGATGGAGCTGCCCCAGGCCTTCGATGCGGCCTCGGATCCTGTGAAGACTTTCATGCTCGGTCAGGTGGACCGGGACGACCTGGCCCTGTTCACCCGGCTGAGCCAGATCGAGACCCCGACGGCGGCCGCCGACCTGCCTCTCAGAGTGGTCACGCCGGCCTTCATGATCAGCGAGTTGAAGCGGGCCTTCGAGATCGGATTTCTCCTTTTCGTTCCGTTCCTTGTGATCGATCTGGTGGTCGCCAGCGTGCTCATGTCCATGGGTATGATGATGCTGCCTCCGGTGGTGATTTCCCTGCCGTTCAAGCTGATCTTTTTCGTGCTCGTGGACGGCTGGAGACTGGTCGCCGGAAGCCTGGTCGAGAGCTTCCAGCGGGCGTCCGGTAGCGGATAAATCCCCACCCCGTGGGGGTTAGAGCGGCAAAGTCGCTTGCCAAGGGAAGAAAAAGCGGCGTCAATCCGTCCGTCATCGTCCCTGAATCGGGACGAGCTCACATCGGGAAACGACCCAAATGACCACCCAAGCCGAACTCATCGCCGCCGTCGCCAAGGACGCCGGAGTCTCGCAGGCCGACGCCGGCCGCATGCTCGACGCCCTCGTCAAGAACATCCACAAGTCGCTGACCGGCGGCGGAGACGTGCGCATCTCGAACCTGGGCGTGTTCGACACCGCCGCCCGCGCCGCCCGTGAAGGCCGCAACCCGGCCACCGGCGCGACCATCAAGATCGCCGCCTCCAAGGCCGTGCGCTTCCGCGTGTCGAAGCCGCTCAAGGATGCGGTGAACAAGTAAGGAGCATTCCTCCCCCGCAGGGGGAGGGGGACCGCGTAGCGGTGGAGGGGGCCAGCCCCCGGCCACCGGCGCTTGCGACCAACCCCCTCCACCACCCTTCGGGCGGTTCCCCTCCCCCGCAGGGGGAGGAATATTACGATGGACGGGCGGGCGCCGCGGGTCGGTTCCCGCCCGTTTTCGTTCTGAGTTCGGTCTTCATGGCCGCGACCCAGCCGGCGAAGGTGTCGGCCGAGGCGGCCAGGGCCGCGAAATCGCCCGGCGCCGCGCCGCCGTCGTCCAGGGCGATCGACAGGGCCGTCTTCGCCCGCGCCCCGGCCACGAACGGGCGATAGTTGCGCGACAGGCGCGACAGAGCCGCCGCGTCGCCGCCCAGCGAATAGCCGATGCCGGCGCGGATCAACCGGGCCTCTTCCCCGGCGCTCAGGGGCGCGGGATCGCGATAACGCTCCGCCAGCCGCGCCTCATAGAGACCCGCCGCGGCGGCCCAGTTGCGCTGTTTCCAGAACACCTCGGCGCGGACGTCGCGGGCCTCGGGCGAGGCGTCGGCGCCCAGCACCTCCAGCGCGTGATCGAAGCGGCCCAGCTCCATCAGGGCCCGGGCCTCCAGCGCGCGACGCTCGGTGTTCAGGGCGGTCGGCAGGATGGTGGTGCGCGAATTCCAGATCGCCTGCAGCGCCGGCTCGGGCTGGCGGTCCATCAGATAGACGGCGGCCAGGTCGGTCGCGACCTGGGCCCTGGCCACGCCCTCCAGCCGGTTGTCGACCTGGTATTTCAGCAGCTCGGCGGCCTGGTCGAGCAGGTCGACGTCGATCAGCCGGCGGGCCAGACGGCGGACCATCTCGTCGCCGTCGGCGCCGATGGGAGTCAGTTCGCGGAAGTCGTAGAACAGACCCAGCGCCTGAACCGGCTGAAGCCCGTCGGCCCCGCCCTCGAGAAACAGCATGCGGAAGGCGCCGCCCAGATCGGCCTGGATGTCGGCGGCGCCCTGAAGGCGGTGCAGACCGGGGCCGGCGCCTTTCAGGGCGGTCAGGGCCTCACGGTAGAGCCCCTGCGACAGATAGAGCTGACCTAGCTGGCGGATCACGGCCAGTTCGGTGGCGTCGCCGCGCCAGCGCCAGCGCAGGCTTTCCAGCTCATTGGCCGCCGCATCGGCCTTCATCGTCCCCTTGGCCAGCGACAGGCGGACCACGCCCAGTTTGGCGGGCACCGAGACGGCGTCCAGCGGCGCGCGGCCGATGGCGGTATAGACGGCCAGGGCGCGGTCGGACTGGCCGTCCAGTTCGAACAGCCTGGCCTGGACCAGCCGGGCGGTCAGCTGGTCGGCGGCGGGGGCGTCCTGGCTGAAGCCGTAGGACAACAGGGCGCGGGCGGCGTCCAGGTCGCCGGTCTCAAGCGCCGCCATGGCGTGGGCGGCGCCGAAGCGGGCGCGCCAGACGGGGGGGAAGTCGTCGACCGCCGCGGCCCCGGCGGCGAAGGCCTGACGCGCGGAGTCCCAGTCGCCCTGGGTCGAGGCGATATAGCCGCGCCAGACGGCGGAGGCGGGGTCGTTGGCGACGGCGGCCGAGGCGAAATCGCCCTGGGCCTCCTCCATCCGGCCGATGGAGGCGCGGGCCGCGCCGCGCAGACCGCGCAGTTCGGGCTCGCCCGCCATGTTCGGAGCCTGGGCGACGATGCTGTTCAGCACGCCGACGGCCTCATAGGCCAGGCCGGAGCCGACCAGGAACCGGGCCAGGGCGAAGCGGGCCTCGGCCGGCGCGCGGGGATCGTCTCCGGCGGCCATGGCCTCCTGCGCCGCCGCGTCCTGAAGCTGGCGATGGCGGGCGGAAAAGCCGCCGTGGCCGGGATCGGCCCATTCGGTCAGGATCAGCGCCGGGTGTTTGGCCCGCCTTGGCGCGCCGTCATCGGCGGGGGCGGCGTCGAGCGCGGCGGACGGCGGCGACAGGATCAGGCCGCCCGGGCGACTGAGCGTGACCAGATCGCCCTCGGCCTGGATGGCGAGATCGCTGGCCGAAGTCTCGACCGCCAGCCCTTGCGCCGTCGGCAGCAGGGCCAGGTCGACGGTGCGGCGGCGGTCGCCGAACCCCTTGCCGGGGGCCAGGGCGGTGACGGCGGCGAAGCGGTCGCCGGCCAGCGGGTCGGTCAGCCAGACCGCGCGGGTGGCGCCGGCCATGCGGGCGACGAGGGCCGGCTCGCCCCCCTCCTCCCGGTCGATGGCGACGCCGGCCACGGCGACGGGCGCGCCGCCGATGGTCACGGTCCAGTTGGCCCCCTCGGCCTTGGCCGAGACGGCGAGGCCCTCGGGCGCGGCGATGCGGATCGCGACGTGATCGGCGCCGGCGGTCCAGCGCGCGTCCGAGGCCGGGCCCAGTTGCCCGTCGCCGGGCATGTCGAGGCGGGCGGGCGTGTCGAACACCACCCAGACGGCCTCCCCGCGGCGGAAGACGGCGGCCCCGACCGGCGTCGGCCAGGCGAAGCTCAGGCTGACCTTGGCGGGTGTGGCGGTCGCCGAGACGGCGACGGTCTGGACGGCCGAGGCCTCCGCCGTTTCGGGCGCGGCCGGGGGCGGCGCGACGGCATACAGGTTCAGCCAGACGGCGCCGTCCGCCGAGCCGGTGCGGATGTCGGCGCCCTCGGCGAGGGTCAGGACCAGTTCGGTGGCGCCGCGAACCGCGCGGGTCTCGACCTTCTCCACCCCGCGCGGGGGATCGACCTTCAGGCGCGAGACGTCGGGGGCGGCGGTGGCGCCGATGCGGACGACGACGTCGCGCCCTTCGCGGCGGACCTGCGAGCGGGCGCCGACGACGCCGGCGAATTCGATACGGGTGAACTCGGCGGCGGCCCCGATGCGGATCGACAGGGGATCCGGCGGCGCGCCGGCCTCCTGGGCCAGCGGGGCCAGGGGCGCGAACAGCACCGCGCCCGCCGCGGCGGCGGCCACGGAGGTCTTGAGAATGCGCTTGCTGACGGGGACCCCGGACATACGCGCGCACCCTCGCGCGAGCCGCCTTTCAACGCGGTTAACGGTTGGTGACCGCCCGCGACATCGCGGCGCGTTGCGAAGGGGGTCCGGCAGGCCGACATGCGGGGCGGCCATTCTGTCAGGAACCGAACGTGACCGAGCCCCGCTACCCTCGCCTCGGCGCCCTTTCGACGGGCCTGCGCTGCCGCTGTCCGCGATGTGGCGAGGGGCCGTTGCTGAGGGGGTTCCTGACCATCCGCGAGGCCTGCCCGGCCTGCGGCCTGGACTATGGGTTCGCCGAACCGGCCGACGGCCCGGCCTTTTTCGGGATGAGCGCGGTCGGGACGGTCGGGATGATCCTGTTCATGTGGTTCGAGTTCGTCGTCCACCCGCCGATCTGGGTGCATATGGTGGTGACCATGCCGCTGCTGGTCATCGGCTGCCTGGGCGTGCTGCGGCCGTTGAAGGGCTGGCTGGTGTCGGAGCAATATGTCCACAAGGCCGCGCCGCCCGAGTTCGAGAGCGTCGGCAAGCACGGCGAAGGCTCGAAATGGCGGTGAGGCCGGGGCGCTACTGAGGACGAGGCGCGACGCCGGGCTGGGGTTCGGACTGAGCGGGCGGCCGGACCGGGCGACGCAGGCGCGGTTCGGTGGGCGCGACCTGCGTCGGCGGCGCCGTCGTGGTGGCGGGCGGTCGGGGAATTCTCTGCACGGGCGGATCGCGGGCCGGCGGGGCGGAGGCCGGCGGCGCCTTGGTCGGCGGGGCTGTCACGGCGGGCGGCGGCGCACGGTTTGGCGGCGGGACGACGGCGGGCTCGCGGACGGGCGGTTGACGCACAGCCGGCTCTCGCACCGGCGGTTGACGGACGGGCGGATCACGAGCGGGCGGCGCGGCGGTCGCGGGCTTGTCGGTTGCGGGCGTCGGCGCGGGCGCTGCGGGATCAGAGGGCCGGACCGGCGGCGCCGGGTCGACCGGGACGGGTCCGGCGACGGGCGGCCTCCCGGGCGGTAGAGCGGCGGGCGGCGCGACGAGTCCCGTGCGGCTCGGCAACAGCAGCTCGAACCGCCGCGTCGCCTCGTCGGACACGGCGAACGGCGGATAGAGACGGGTCCGGGTCAGGGCGACCATCCGCACCGGCCGATCCAGCACCACACTCTGGCCGTTGACCGCAACGCCGATCGCGCCCTCTCGCAGAATCAGCACCGCCGCGCTGTCGGCCTCGGCGGACAGGTCGGGCGCGCCGGGGATTCCGGCCAGAAAGGCGACCGCCTCGGGACCCACCACGCCCTCGATCCGGGTGCCGCGGATGCCGATGGCCGAGCCGGGCGTGCGGAAGGCGATCGGCTCGGGCTGGGCGCCCCGATTGTCCGAGGCGAAGCGGAACGCCCCGCGAAGCACCGAGACCGCCACCCCCGCGACATTGCGCTCGGGGTCATAGACGAAGCGGTCGATCTCGAGCCGGGCGTTGGCGCCCACGGTCAGCAGCGACCGGTCCAGCAGACTGACTTCCAGCCGGCTGGCGGCGGCGGTGGCGACCCGGTCGCCGAAATTGACGTCCGCCCCGGCGACCGACGGCTGAAAGTCGGACTGACCGGCGGGCGCGGTGGTGACCGCATTCTCGACCAGCCGGTTGAACCCGACCCGGCCCGGCTCGGCCGGCGGCGTCAGCAGCGCCCAGGCGACCAGGCCGACGATGACGGCCAGAACGGTCCAGATGATCTTCGCCCGCATTGAAGCCTCCCGCGCGACCGGAGGCTACAGTACCGCTTGTGCGGCCCGGGGCGAAAGCGTCTTCGCGCGAGTGCAGGCGACCGGCGGAAAGGACATGGCGACCCCGGAGGGACTCGAACCCCCGACCTCTGCTTTAGGAAAGCCTTGCTCTATCCGGCTGAGCTACGGGGCCACGCAGCCGGTGAACTAGCGGGTGATCGCGCGACGGGGAAGTCGTCTCTGCGTCGGCTGCTTGTGATTTTCCGCCCCGACCGCCAGGCCCGTACCGCGCTCCAGCTTCATGGTTGTGGTTAATCCGTCTTAAGATACAATATCTTGGGGTGAACAAACCCCGAATCGGGCCGTGTCGGTGATTCGGTCCTGATTCGTTTCGCCCCTGTTCCGCCGCGCCGCGCCGCCTCGTTTACGGTCGGGACAATCCGCGCGGCGCCGCTTGAGGAACCGGATGGGAACGGCCACCTTTTCAGCATCATGAGTGATCGCGGCGCCGGACAGGCCCCCTCGCGCATCGTCGCGGTGCTGGGACCGACCAATACGGGCAAGACCCATCTGGCCGTCGAGCGGATGCTGGGTCACGCCTCGGGCATGATCGGTCTGCCGCTGCGGTTGCTGGCCCGCGAGATCTACGACCGGATCGTCAAACGGCGCGGAGCCTCCGCCGTGGCCCTGGTCACGGGCGAGGAGAAGATCGTCCCGCCGCGCGCCCACTATTTCG
>CALSBO010000035.1:0-30596 GCA_943373195.1 Brevundimonas vancanneytii | reverse complement strand
GGCAGATGTGGACGCCCATATAGGCGAACGGCGCGGAGGCGGCGTCGCCGCGGAATGTCAGTTTTCCGTCCCCGCCGAGGAAGAAATCCCCGTCGCCCTCGAAGCCGATGGAGCCTTCGCGTCTCGCGAGAAGCAGGGCCGCATCCATGATTGACGGATTCCACAGCCGCGCGAGTTGATTCAGGGCGGTGTCGCCGGGGGCGCCGTTGTCGGTCCAGACGCTGTCGATATTGGCCACGAACACCGGGTCTGACCCGAGTAGGGCCGCCGCCTTCTTCAGGCCGCCGCCGGTTTCCAGCAGTTCCGAGCGCTCGTCGGAGATGAGCATTTCAGGCCCGCCCTCGCGCGCCGCCAGATGCGATTCCAGACGTTCGGCGAACCAGTGCACATTGACGACGGCGCGCGTGACGCCCGACTCGCCCAGGCGGCGAAGGACATGGTCGATCAGGGCCTGCCCGGCGACCTCGACCAGGGCCTTGGGCCGGTCGTCGGTCAGGGGCCGCATCCGGGTGCCGAGCCCGGCGGCGAGCACCATGGCGGTGGTCGGGGCGGAGGCGGGCGCGCTCACGACCGGTTCTCCGCGGTGCGCGCCCGGGCCGGGACGTGACGGTCGAACCACTGTTTCAGGCCGTCGAGCCCGCCGCCCTCGAGATCGCGCTCCAGATGCCGCCAGGTGCGCGGCATGAAGGCGGTGTAGCGGTCGCGCCGGAACAGCACCTCCTGCCGGGCGAAGACCCGGCCGAGAATCCGGGCCGCGTTCAGCGCCGCCAGGGCGCGGTAGTCGTGCAGGAAGGTCTCGCGGTCCAGCGCCGGTCCGCGCGCGGCGAGATAGCGGTCCAGCATCGCCGTCTCCAGCTCGGGCGCCACATCGCGGCGCGCGTCCTGCAGCAGGTGCAGCAGGTCCCAGGCCGGGTGGCCGCTGACCGCGTCCTGGAAGTCGATCATCCCCACCCGCGCCAGCCCGGCCCGGTCGGGCAGCCACAACAGGTTTTCGGCGTGATAGTCGCGGTGCACGAAGACCGGCGAGGCGGCCTCTCCGATCGCGATCACCGGCGCCCACAGGGCCGTCCACTCCGCCCGCGCCTCGTCCGACGGCGCCGGCAGCCCGGCGAAGGCCGGCCACCACTCCAGGAACGGGTCCAGTCCGGCCTGATAGGCGAGGGCGTCATAGCGATGCAGGGGCCAGCGCTCGCCGTCGGCCTCGATCACCCGTGGCGGCGTTTGCTCGTGCAACCCGGCCAGGGCGTCGACGGCCGCGCCGTAGATGGTCTGCAAGTCCCGGTCATGGGACGCGAAGATGTCATCCCCCAGATCTTCAAGCACCGCCAGCCCGGCCGCCGTATCCCGCGCGCCGATGACGGGCGTCGACAGGCCGCGCTCGCGCAGCCAGCCGGCGATGGCGACGAAGGCCGCGACCGATCCCCCGGCCAGCCGCGCCTCGGCGTTATAGCCCAGAGCCCGGCGCTGATCGGCGTCGGCGTCCTCGGGCGCGACCGCGCTCTCCTCGGCCGGCGGTTGGTCCATAAGGATCAGCTTGCGGCCGTCGCCAGCGGTCAGCCGCTCATAGCGGCGCGTCGAGGCGTCGCCGGCCAGCGGCGTGCGGACGGCGTCGGCGAGGCCGGCGCTCTTCAGGAAGTCCAGGCGTTGAAGCTCGCGGTCAGACATGCAGTTCCTTCAACTTGGCGTTCCACGCCCCTGCGCCAGAAACGGTCGCAAGCCGGCCCTCGCCCTGTTCGGTCAGGGTCACCGTCAGCCGGTCCGGGCCCAGCCAGACGGCCGGATCGTCCCCCAGCCGCTCGGGCCATTCAATCACGGCGCAGCCCTCGTCCAGCGCCTCGTCCAGCCCGATCTCGGCCGCCTCCTCGGGCCGGGTCAGGCGGTAGAGATCGAAATGGGCCACCGGCGGATCGCTCTCATAGAATTGAACCAGGGTGAAGGTCGGCGAGGGCACGTCCTCGTCAGTCCCGGTGAGGGCCCGGATCAGGCCGCGCGCCAGGGTCGATTTGCCCATGCCCAGCGGCCCGTACAACAGCACCGTCTCGCCCGGCGCCAGTCGCGGCGCGATCGCCGCGCCCAGTCGGGTCGTGGCGTCGGCGTCCGCCAGAGTCCACGCGCGGCTCATGCGAAATCGGCGTCCGGCTGGCTGGGCAGGACCCGCTCGGTGAAGGCCTTGAGCCCATAGGTCGCCTTGACCGCGTCGATGTCGAGCCGCGAGGGCGGGATCGGCTTGCCGACCTTCAGCTGGAACGCCTTCTTCCGCTTGTTCAGAAGTTCGTGGAACAGGGTGATGTCGCGCAGCTCCTGCGACACCCGGTCGAACAGATGGAACAGGGTGGAGTTGGGTCCGGCGACATGGATCGGCACCACCACCGCCCCGTATTTGCGCGCCAGCGAGGCGGCCGTCGCGGCCCATTCCGGATCGGTCACCGACCCGTCCTTCGCGACCCGCGACAGTCGCCCGGCCGGGAACATGACCACGCAGCGTTCGGCCTCGAAGGCCTCCTTCGCGGCCAGCAGGGTGGCGCGGGTCTTTTCGCGGGTGCGTTTGGACACGACCCATTCCACCGGAATGACGGCCTCGCCCAGCCGCGGCGACACTCTCAAGGCATCGGCGTTGGCGAAGAAGACCGCATCGGCCCGGCGCGCGCGAATGGCGTCGAACACGGCGATGCCGTCGGCGATTCCGGTCGGATGGTTGGCCACGACGATGCAGCGTCCTGTCGCCGGAATCCGTTCGGCGTTCATCACCGCGACCTTCAGGTCCATCAGGTCGCTCATATAGTCGAGCGCGCCGGACCCGGAGAGCGGCTTGACCGCGTCGGCCATCCGCACCGCCGCGCGATAGTTCAGCAGCTTGTACAGCACCGGCCGGACTGCCGGCCAGAACACCGACCCCGTCAGGCCCGGCGCGCGTTCAGCGATCAGCACGTCGCAGATGTGCGGTTCCGGGCGGGTCGGCGGGAGGGCGGCGGTCTCTGACATTCGACCCCGGTTGTCGCCGCTCGCGCCGCGCACGGCAAGCGGCTTGGCGGGACGGGCCGCCGTGTTAAGTCTGACGGTGCAACAGGGGGGCGGCCGATGACGATCCGGATGGGGCTTCTGGCCGGCGCGGCGGCGCTGGCGATGGGAACGGGCGGCGCGGCCGGGGCGCAGACACCGCCCGCCGCCGACGGTCCGGTGGTCGCGCCGACCGCGGCGGGCGGCCTCAGCCTCGACCAGCTGGCAATGATGGAGCGGGTCGCCGATCCGCGCCTGTCGCCCGACGGCCGCCGGGTGCTCTACACCGTCCGCGCCACCGACTGGGCCGGCAACCGCGGCGTCAGCTCGGCCTGGGTGATCGACCCGGACGGTCCGCCGCGTCGTCTCCCGGCCTCCGACGGCGGGGTCGCCAGCGCGCGATGGGCGCCCGACGGCCAGTCGATCTATTTCCTGTCGCCGCGCGGCGGCTCCAGCCAGGTCTGGCGCATGGACCGCGAGGGGATGGCGGCGGTGCAGGTGACGACCCTGCCGGTCGACGTCACCGCCTTCCGCCTGACGCCCGACGGCCGCACCCTGGTCGTGGCCCTGGCGGTATTCGTCGACTGCGCCGACCTGAACTGCACCCGCGACCGGATCAAGGCGCAAGGCTCCTCGGTCTCGACCGTGCGGACCTATGACCGCCTGCCGCTGCGCCCGTGGGACAGCTGGAACGACGGCCGCCGCAACCATCTGTTCGCCGTGCCGCTGAACGCCTCCGGACTGGCGGGCGGCGAGGCGCGCGACCTGATGGCCGGGGTCGACGGCGACACGCCCTCGCGCCCCCTCGGCGACGACAGCGAGTTCGTCGTCGCCCCTGACGGCCGGCGCATCGTCTATTCGACCCAGATGCAGGGCCGCACCGAGGCCTTCACCAACAACCTGGACCTCTACAGCGCCTCGATCGAGGGCGGTCCGCCGGTCAATCTGACCCAGGCCAATCCGGCCCCGGACACCAATGCGGCCTTCTCGCCTGACGGCCGCCGGCTGGCGTGGCTGGCGGGACGGCGCGAGAACGTCTTCGGCGACCAGGCCGTGATCATGGTCGGCAACGCCGACGGCTCGGACGCGCGGGCGTTGACCCCCGACTGGGACCGCGGCCCCGGCGCCCTGCGCTGGCGCTCGGACGGGCGCGCCCTCTACGCCGTCGCCGCCGAGAACGGCCAGCAGAAGCTGTTCGAGATCGACGCCCGCACCGGCGCCGTGCGCGCCGTGACCGACGCGGGCACGGTCGCCGCCTATGACGAGGCCGGGGGCCGGCTGGTCCTGTCGCACGAAGGCTTCGGCGGTCCGGCCCAGATCGTGGACGCCTCGGGTGGGGCGGCGCGCGCCCTGACCGACCACAACGCCGCCGCTCTGGCGAACACCGACCTATCCGAGGCCCAGGCCTTCACCTTCGCCGGCTGGAACGGCGAGCCGGTGCAGGGCTGGGTGTTCAAACCCGCCGGCTATGTCGAGGGCCAAACCTATCCGGCGGTCTATCTGATCCACGGCGGACCCAAATCGCCCTGGACCGACGGCTGGAGCTATCGCTGGAATCCGCAGATCTACACCGGAGCCGGCTATGCGGTCGTGCTGGTCAATTTTCACGGTTCGCCCGGCTTCGGCCAGGCCTTCACCGATGCCATCAACGATCACTGGGGCGACCGGCCGCTGGAGGATCTGCAGCGCGGCTGGGAGTCCGCCCTGGCCTCCAACGCCTTCATCGACGGCGAGCGCGCCTGCGCCCTGGGCGCTTCCTACGGCGGCTATATGGTCAATCTGATCGCCGGCAAATGGAACGGGCCGTGGCAGTGCCTGGTCAACCACGCCGGGGTGTTCGACGTCGGCCAGCTGATGAACGCCATGGACATCGCCACCTTCATCGCCGAGTTCGGCGGTCCGTCGTGGGAGCGGGCCGACCTGTACCGCGAGTTCAGCCCCAACACCTGGGTCGGCGAGTGGAGCAAGCCGATGCTTGTCCTGCACGGCTCGCGCGACTTCCGTGTCCCGGTCGAACAGGGGCTGGGAACCTTCTCGGCCCTGCAGCGGCGCGGCGTCGAGAGCCGGTTCGTGCATATTCCGGATGAGAACCACTGGGTGCTCAAGCCGCGCAACTGGGTCGACTGGCAGCAGGAGATTCTGGACTGGACGGCGCGCCACACCGGGCCGGCCCCGGCTGCCGCGACTCCGGCGCCCTGAACTTCCGCCCGTCCGTCGGCGGTGCTACGCCAGCGCCCTGATCCCGCGTCCCGTCACCCGGAGCCCGTCCATGCGTCACCGTTCCCTGCTCACCGGCGCCTGCGCCGCCCTGGCCCTGATGGCCGCCGTCCCCGCCCTGGCCGAGCCGACGCCGCCCGTCGCCGAAGCGGCCGCCGCCGCCCCGGCCCCCGCCGCCCAGGAGCTCAACACCTTCACCTGGCAGGACATGATCGCCCTGAACCGGCTGGGCGATCCGCAGGTGTCCCCCGACGGACGCTGGGTGATCTATTCGGTCACCGCCACCGACGTCGACGCCAATCGCCGCTCGGGCGCCCTGTTCGCCATGGACCTGAACGCGCCCGGCGAACCGGTGCGTCTGGCCATCAACGAGGGCGGCGCCAACACCGCCCGCTGGGGTTCGGACGGCAAGCTGTATTTCCTCTCGGGCCGTTCGGGGACCAGCCAGGTCTGGCGCGCCGATGCGGACGGAAACAATCCGGTTCAGGTCACCCGCCTGCCGCTCGACGTCAACGCCTACCGCCTCAGCCCCGACGCCTCGAAGGTCGTCGTCTCGCTGGCGGTCTTCCCCGACTGCGCCGACCTGGCCTGCACCGTCGACCGGACCAAGGCCGTGGCCGACGATCCGTCCACCGGCCAGGTCTATGACCGGATGTTCGTGCGCCACTGGGATACCTGGAACGACGGCACCCAGAACCATCTGTTCGTGGTCAATGCCGACGGCTCTGGCGCGCCGGTCATGGTGACGCGCGGCTTCGACGGCGACGCCCCCTCCAAGCCGTTCGGCGACGAGAGCGAGTTCGTCTTCGCACCGGACGGCGGGTCGATCGTCTTTTCGGCGCGCGAGGCGGGCCAGTCCGAGCCGTGGAGCACCAATTTCGACCTGTACCGCACCAACGGCCTGAGCGGCGACGGCGCGTTCGAGAACCTGACCGAGGCCAATGACGCCTGGGACACCGGCCCGGTGTTCTCGCCGGACGGCCGGACGATGGCGTATCGCGCGATGGCCCGCCCCGGCTTCGAGGCCGACAAATACGCCGTCTTCCTGCGCGACATGGCGACGGGCCGGACCCGCCAGATCGCCGCCGACTGGGACCGTTCCGCCGACACCCTGCAATGGTCGCGCGACGGACGGACGCTCTACACCACCGCCGGCGATGTCGGTCAGACCCGCATCTTCGCCATCGACGCCCGCAACGGACAGGTGACGCCCATCACCGGCCCCGGCCATGTGTCGGCCTTCCAGCAGACGCCCTCGGGCTTCGTCTTCGCCCAGGACAGCCTGGTCCGGCCCAGCGAGCTGTTCGTGAAGACCTTCCGGGGCCGCGAGATGCCGCGCCGGATCACCGACGTGAACCCCTCGCTGGACGCCGAGACCTTCGGCGAGCCGGAGCAGTTCAGCTTCCCCGGCTGGAACGGCGAGACGGTGCACGGCTATGTCATCAAGCCCGCCGGCTATGTCGAAGGCCGACAGTATCCGGTCGCCTTCCTGATCCACGGCGGACCGCAGGGTTCGTTCGGCAACAGCTGGTCGTATCGCTGGAACCCTTCCAGCTACGCCGGGGCCGGCTATGCGGTGGTGATGATCGATTTCCACGGCTCGACCGGCTACGGCCAAGCCTTCACCGACTCGATCAGCCAGCACTGGGGCGACCGTCCGTTCGAGGACCTGCAGAAGGGCTGGGCCTTCGCCCAGGAGCGCTACGGCTTCCTGGACGGCGACAACGCCTGCGCCCTCGGCGCCTCCTACGGCGGCTATATGGTCAACTGGATCGCCGGAAACTGGGCGGGCGAGTTCAAATGCCTGGTCAACCACGACGGGGTCTTCGACACCTTCGGCATGGGTTATTCGACCGAGGAGCTGTGGTTCACCGAATGGGAGAACGGCGGCACGCCCTATGACAATCCGGCCGCCTATCAGGCGTTCAACCCCGCCAATCATGTGCAGAACTGGCGCGACCCGATGCTGGTGATCCAGGGCGATCTGGATTTCCGCATCCCGACCGCCCAGGGCCTGTCGACCTTCACCGCCCTGCAACGTCGCGGGATTCCCAGCCGGCTGGTGGTCTTCCCCAATGAAAACCACTGGGTCCTCAGGCCGGCCAACAGCCGCCAATGGCACACGGAAGTGTTCGGCTGGCTCGACAAATATCTGAACCCGGCCGACTGACGGGCGGCACAGGGCGGAGGCAGGGAGGCGCGTCCGGCGACGGGCGCGCCTTTGCTTTGGGCGGCGGATGGCCCCATCCGCCCCGCTCGCGCGTTGTCAGGGCTCCGACGGAGTCCTTCGCTTGCCCAACCCCTTGAAAGACAATCCGAACTGGCTGGCCGTGCGCGACCGCGCCCTGGTCCCGGCCGGGGCCTGGGCGCGAGATCGTCGGGACTGGATCGTGGCCAACGACCCCGTCTATGGCGGCCTGCGCCGTCCGGGCCGGACCGAGGCCATCGCCGCCGGCGGAACGCTTCTGGTCATCGCCCTGATCCTGCTCTTCCTGGCCCTGTTCGAATGGAACTGGCTGCGCGGGCCGATCGGGTCCTGGGCCTCGGCCCGTTACGACCGGGAGATCCAGATCAACGGCGACCTGGACGTCAATCTGTTCAGCGGCACGCCCTCCGCCCGCATCCGCGCCTTGCGGATCGGCGGTCCCGACTGGGCCGATGAGCGCGACACCCTGGCGGTCGAGGACATCCAGGCCTCGGTCAGGCTGATGCCCCTGCTCTCGGGCCGCATCGAAATGCCGGTGGTGTCGATCACCCGGCCCGAGGTGGTGCTGATCGCCACCGAGGACGGCCGCAAGAGCTGGAAACTGGATCCTGACGCCCCCGAAACCGATCAGGGACTGAAACTGCCGCCGATCCACCAGCTGACCATCCGCGAGGGCCGGATCAGCCTCGACGAACAGCGCCGCGGCATGAAGCTGGAGGCCACGGTCACCGCGCGAGAAGGATCGGACGGCGAGGCGGGGTTCCGTCTCGAGGGGCGGGGGGCGATGAACGGCACGCCCCTGACGCTGGAAATCAGCGGCGGTCCCTTCATCAACATCCGCCGGGACCGGCCCTATGCCTTCACCGCCGAACTGTCCGGCGTCGGCTCGCGGCTGACGGCCGAGGGGTCGGTCACCCGCCCGTTCGACCTGGGCCAGTTCACCGCGACCCTGAGTCTGCAGGGCCGGGACATGGCGGACCTGTATCTGCTGACGGGGATCACCACGCCGAACACCCCGCCGTATCGGCTCAGCGGAACCCTGACCCGCGACGACGCCCTGTTCACCTTCAACGACTTCTCCGGCCGGGTCGGGTCGTCGGACCTGTCAGGCGATCTACGGGTCGAGAAGGCCGGCGACCGGCGCCGGGTCGACGCGGTTCTGCGGTCGCAACTTCTGGACATCGACGACCTGGCCGCCGTTCTGGGCGGTACGCCGCGGGTGACGGCGTCCGGCGACACGGTGATGACCTCGGGCGCGGGCGCCAAACTGCTGCCGACCGCCTCACTGAACGTCGAGCGGCTGCGCGTCATGGATGGGACCCTGCGCTACCGGGCCGCGCGGGTGAAACGCAATGAACTGGACATCCGGCAGGTCGACCTCGGGGCCGAGCTCGAGGCCGGAATCCTGAAGCTGGATCCCGTTTCCTTCGACTTCAATCGCGGCTCCCTGAACGGGACCGCGCGGATCGACGCGAACAAGGACACCCCGTACACGACCGCCGACTTCCGGCTGAGAGGCTATCCGCTGGAATCGATCGTGCCTGCGCGCGACGGAGCGCCGACCGTGTCCGGCGCCGCCCTCGGCAGGGCGAAACTGGAAGGGCCGGGCAAGTCGGTGCACGACTTCGCCGCCAACGCCAACGGAACCCTCAGCCTCGTCGTGCCCCAGGGGCGGATACGCTCGGCCTTCGCCGAACTGCTGGGCATCAATGTCACCGCCGGGCTGGGCAAGCTGCTGTCCGGCGATACCGGCGCGTCCGAAATCCGCTGCGCCGTGGCCGACTTCACCGTGCGCAACGGCACGGCCACCGCCCGCACCTTCGTCATCGACACCACCCCGGTTCTGGCCAAAGGCAGCGGCACCATCGATCTCGGCGCCGAGACGATGAACCTGCGCATCGACGGCGAAACCAAACAGGCGCGGCTGGTCCGGTTGTGGTCGCCGATCACGGTCCAGGGACCGCTGACGGCCCCCAGAGTCGGCGTGGATTCCAGTTCGGTGGCCGGTCAGGTGGGCCTCGGCGCGGCCCTGGGCGCCCTGATCAATCCGCTGGTCGCCCTGTTGCCCTTCGTCGATCCCGGCCTGGCCGAGGACGCCAATTGCGGCGCCCTGATCTCGTCCGCGCGATAACGGGGCGCGACAGGTTGAGCCGAAACCGGGTTCCGTGCGTATCTTGGGGCCTGTCGCCGCACTCGCCCGCAAGGACCGCATGACCCGAAGAGGCCTCCTCGCCCCCGCGCTCGGACTGCTGGCCGCGGCCTGTTCGCCGCTGGCCCTGCTCAACACCTTCGGCCCGCGCGACGGCGGCGTGCGCCGGGCCGCCCGCGACATCGCCTATGGCGACGACCCGCGCCAGAAACTGGACGTCTTCGTCCCCACCGCGACGGCCGAACGCCCCTGGCCGGTGCTGGTGCTGTTCTATGGCGGCGGCTGGGACAGCGGCGACAAGACCCATTACGCCTGGGCCGCCCAGGCGCTGGCGGCGCGCGGCTTCGTCGTCGCCCTGCCGGACTACCGGCTGGTGCCGCAGGTGCATTTCCCGGCCTTCATCGAGGACGCCGCCCTCGCCACGGCCCGGGTCGGCGAGATCGCGGGCCAGTACGGCGGCGATCCGGCGCGTCTGGGCGTCATCGGCCAGTCGGCGGGGGCCCATCTGGCCCTGATGATCACCCTGGACCGTCGCTACATGGCCGCCGCGGGCGCCCCCGGCCTGATCAAGGCCGCCGTAGGCCTGGCCGGCCCCTATGACTTCCTGCCCTATGACGTCCCCGCCTCGATCAACGCCTTCGGCCGCGCGCCGGACCCGACCCTGACCCAACCGGTCACCTTCGCCCGCGCCGACGCCCCGCCGATCTGGCTGGGGCACGGCACCGCCGACGTCATCGTCCATGCCGAGGACACCACCATCCTGTGCGACCGCATGCGGGCCGTCGGCGGCCGCTGCGAGTTCAAACTCTATCCGGGCCTGGACCACGCCGACCTGATCTCGACCTTCTCGCCCCTGTTCCGGCGCAAGGCCCCGGTGCTGGACGACGCCACGGCCTTCCTCCACCGCGAGCTGGACGCCTAAGCTCCCGCGCTCAAGCCGCGAGCGACCGCGTCGCGAGCATAGCGCCACTAGGGATTCGGCCACGCCAAGCGTGGCCGTCTCGCCAAGGTCATGATCATCCGCTAGAGGAGGCCATGACAGAAACGATGACAGCACAGGCGGCGCTGGACCGCCTCGAAACCCTCTACAGCCAATCCGTCTCCAACCTGCGCACCGCGGTGGGGGCCTTTCTCAGGACCGGCGAACGCGCCGACGCCGAGGCGCGGGCCAGGGGCCTGTTCTCCTATCCGGAGCTTCGGGTCAGCTGGTTCGGAGAACGGCCCAGCAATCTGGCCGCCCGCGCCTATGCCCGTTTGTCGCGGCCCGGCGTCTATTCGACCACCATCACCCGCCCCGACCTGTTCCGCCCCTATCTGACCGAACAGCTGGGCCTGCTGGAGGCCGACTACGGCGCCACCTTCGACGTCGGACCGTCGGAGCAGGAGATCCCCTTCCCCTATGTGATGGACGGCTCGGACGTCGCTCTCGACCGCAGCCAGACGGCCGCCGTCGCCCGCTATTTCCCGACCACCGACCTGGCCCATATCGGGGACGAAATCTCGGACGGCCTGTTCGACCTGACCCGGGACTTCCCGCTGGCCCAGTTCGACGGCCTGCGCACCGATTTCTCCCTGGCCCGGCTGCGCCACTACACCGGCACCCCGGTCGAGGACGTCCAGTCCTACATCCTGTTCACCAACTACAATCGCTACGTCGACGAGTTCGTGCGCTGGGCCTGCGCCCAGTTGCAGGATCCGGGCAGCCCCTATGACCGGCTGGTCTGCGCCGGCGGCATAGAGATCACCCGCGACACGCCCAGTCCCGAGACGGCGGCCATGGACGCGGCGTGGAAGAAGCACCAGATGCCGGCCTACCACCTGACCGCGCCGGGCTGGACGGGCATCACCCTGGTCAACATCGGGGTCGGGCCGTCCAACGCCAAGACCATCTGCGACCACCTGGCCGTCACCCGGCCCCACGCCTGGATGATGATCGGCCACTGCGGCGGCCTGCGTCCCAGCCAGAGCATCGGCGACTACGTCCTGGCTCACGCCTATCTGCGCGACGACCATGTGCTGGACGCGGTCCTGCCGCCCGACATTCCGATCCCGAGCATCGCCGAGGTCCAGCGCGCCCTCTATGACGCGGCCAAGATCGTCTCGGGCGCGCCCGGCGAAGAGGTCAAGCGGCGGCTGCGCACCGGCACGGTGGTGACCACCGACGACCGGAACTGGGAGCTGCGCTATTCCAAATCGGCGCTGCGCTTCAACCAGAGCCGGGCCGTGGCCATCGACATGGAGAGCGCCACCATAGCGGCCCAGGGCTATCGCTTCCGCGTGCCCTACGGCACCCTGCTGTGCGTCTCGGACAAGCCCCTGCACGGCGAGATCAAACTGCCGGGCCAGGCCAACCGCTTCTATGAGGGCTCGATCTCGGAGCATCTGCAGATCGGCATCCACGCCATCGACCTGCTGCGCGCCGAGGGCTCGCGCCTGCACTCCCGCAAGCTCCGCGCCTTCGACGAGCCGCCGTTCAGGTGATTGCTTCTCCCTCCCCTTCATGGGGAGGGTGGTCGCGCAGCGACCGGGTGGGGAATTTCGAAGCGGGGCGTCAGCGGTGCGGGACTGGCGTTCCCCACCCGGGCTCGGCTGCGCCTCGCCGTCCCTCCCCATAAAGGGGAGGGAGAACTATTTCTTCAGCCGCTTCGCATTGGCGACGGCGGTCTTGTGGATCGGGCGCATGGCGTCGGCCTGGCCCTTCAACATGGCGCTGTTCAGGGTCAGCATCTGCGCCGCCGCGCGGCTCCACCAGCCGACGGCGTAGCTGTACTGCGCCTGCATCGCCGCCGCCGGCGTCGCGGCGGTGGCGATCGAGGTCGCCGCCTTCGACGCCAGCCCGGCCTCGGTCATGGCGCCGGAGCCCAGACGGCCGCCGATGTCCCCGAACGTCTTCGCCACCGACGAGGCCGAGGCCGACAGGGCCTCCACCTTCTCCGAGCTCATCAGCGAAATTTCCTTGAGGTCGGCCTTGAGCGGATTGGCGAGCCCCGCGGCCATGATCTCCAGCCGGGCGTTGATGACGTCGCCCGCCGCATGCAGCATCTCGCCCCCGGACAGGGCGGTATTGGCCGCCCGCGCGCCGTCGCGGGTCAGGCGGCGGCCGGTCTTGATGGCTTTTTCGAACTCGGTCATGCGCCAAGCCCTAGACCATTTTTGCTTCAGGTCGAAACGACCTGAATCCAGAAAATGGTCCAGAAACAAAGCGGAGAGAAATCTGAGACTTGATGGACTTCGTACATCAAGCCGATTTCTCTCCGCGGCCGCAATCAGGCCTCGGGCAAGACCTCGTTGGTGAACTCGGCCACATCCTTGAGCAGGGCGGTGACCGAGGCGTCGATGATGGTCCGGCCCTTCTCGGGGCTGGCCTGGGCCGGGTCCGAGCCGATCCGGCCGTCCGGGAAGCGCGCGCGATAGTCCAGGGCGTCGCGGATCGGGCCGCTCGGCGCGATCCGCGGGCTGTAGGCCGCTGTCTTGATATGGTCCGGATAGGCGGCTTGCGTCACCGCGATCTCGGACGGCGTGGCGTGCATGCCGTGGCCGGTCGGGAAGATGCGGTTGCACAGGCTGTGGACCCCCGGCAGGTCCCACCAGTTCTTCAGCTTCAGCACGAAGGGCGGCTGTTCCTCGACGAACGACCACTCCGCATACATCTCCGCGAAGGTCGCCTCGATGGTGGCGACATTGCCGCCGTGACCGTTGAGGAAATAGATTCGCTCGAACCCGTGCCGGCTCAGCGACGACACCCAGTCGGTGATGGCGGCCATGAAGGTCGAGGGGCGCAGGGAGATGGTGCCCGCGAACGCCAGATGATGCTGGGCCATGCCGATGTTGAAGGTCGGGGCGACGATCAGGCTCCCGTCCTGCTTCTCCGCGGCATGGGCGATGATCTCGGGGCACATCCAGTCGGTGCCCAGCAGGCCGGTCGGCCCATGCTGCTCGTTGGAGCCGATCGGCACGACCACGGTCTTCGAGGTCCTCAGCCGGGCGTCGATCTCGGGCCAGGTCGACAGATGGATCAGCATGAGGGGACTCCGGCAACGAATTGCGCGCGGTCTAGGCCGTTTGGCGGTCCAGGCCAACCGTCCGCGACGGTTTGGGCAGTGTGCGTTTGTCATCCCGGCCGAAGCGAAGCGAAGAGCCGGGACGCTTCGGCGCCAGGTTTTCGCCCTCCCGGACGCTGCGCCAGCGGCGATCCGGGAGACAGCTCGGGTTCCAGCCTTCGGCCGCCCGTCCCCCGGACAATCGCTTCGCGATTTCCGGGAGCTTCGCACCGAAACACGCAGTTCGTCCCGGATCGCCGCTTTGCGTCGTCCGGGATGACAAGATCGTGGACGCTTGACCCAGCGTCCGACTGCGGTGACGCTCAGCCCGAGCTGAGAGGATTCGGCCCCATGAAGCGTTTCGTCGCCCTCGTCGCCCAGCCGCTCAGCCTGCTGATCCTGGCCTGCGTGCTGCTGTACGACCTGCCCGTCTCGATCGGCTTCATCGGCATCACCATCGGCGCGGCCGCCCTGTTCATTCCGGACCGCTGGGCCAAATAGCGGCGGCCCGGCGCGTCTGCTACGCACAGGCATGAAGCCGCCCAAGGTTCGCTCGAAGGTCCGCCCACAGCCCGCGCCCAAACGCCCCGCCGTCATGACCGGGGCGATGGCTCCCGTGCTCGGCTGGCCGCCCGACGAGGACCGGGTCGAGGCGATCTTCGAGCGGCTGGCGCGAACCATGCCCGAGCCGAAGACCGAGCTCAGTTTCTCCAGCCCCTATACGCTCGTCGTCGCCGTCGCCCTGTCGGCCCAGGCCACCGACGTCGGGGTCAACAAGGCCACGGACAAGCTGTTCAGGGTCGCCGACACCCCGGCGAAGATGCTGGCGCTTGGGGAGGCGGGACTGACGCCCTACATCGCCTCCATCGGCCTGTATCGCGGCAAGGCGCGCAACGTCATCGCCCTCAGCCGCATCGTGCTGGAGCGGCACGGCGGCGAGGTCCCGCTCAATCGCACCGACCTTCAGGCCCTGCCCGGCGTCGGCCGCAAGACCGCCAGCGTGGTGCTGAACGAACTGGGGATCGAGGCCGCCATCGCCGTCGATACCCATGTGTTCCGCGTCTCCCACCGCCTCGGCCTCGCCAACGCGAATACGCCCGACAAGGTCGAGGCCCAGCTGTTCCGCGTCGTCCCCGAAGCATGGCTGCCCAAGGCCCACCACTGGCTGATCCTGCACGGCCGATATGTCTGCACGGCGAGGAAGCCGAAATGCAGCGCCTGCGTGATCAGAGACCTGTGCCCGTCCCGGGCGGGGCTGATGGATCTGGGGGAGGCGGGGTAACGGGTGAGTCTTGAACCGGGAGGGGTTGGCGAGGCGGCGAGATCTACGCCACGCGTCCCTCACGACTCACGATTCACCAAATCACCTTCTTCACCGCCTCCGCGAACCGCCGCCCGCCCTCCGGCGCCGAACCCAGATAGAAGTCCGGCTCGATCAGTTCGGCCTCCATCAGCAACCAGCCGCACTCGGCGTCGCGCGCCATGTCGATGCGGGCGTAGAGCAGGTCCTCGCCGATCGCCGCCAGCGTCTGTTCCGCCAGCGCGAGCGCCCCGGCGGGCGGCTCAGCCAGCGCCGTATAGCCGCCGCCGTACTGGACCTGGACCCGGAACTCGCCCGCCACCGGCCGCTTCCCGACGGCATGGCTCAGCCTGCCGCCGAAGAACAGCAGGCTGGTCTCGCCCTCGCTCTCGATGGTCGGCAGATAGGGCTGGATCATCGCCGGCCCTTCGGGCGCGCCGTCCATCCGCTCACCGCGCGACAGCCGCAACGTCTTGTACGCCCCGCCCGAGACGCGCGGCTTGACCACGATCCGGTCGGTTCCGAAGCGGTCGAAGGCGGCGTCGGCATGGCCTTGCGTCGGGCCGTCGACCCAGATGGTGTCGGGAATGGCCACGCCCTGATCGGCCAGCCGCCCGAGGTAGCTCTTGTCCGAATTCCAGCCCAGCACCGACGGCGGGTTGAGCATCCGCACTCCGCCCGCCTCCCAGGTCGCGCAGGCCTGCATCCAGCGGCCGTGGTCGCGGTGATAGCCCCAGGCGATCAGCGGCAGGACCAGCGGAAACCGCGCCAGGCCGTCCGCGCTGTCGATGTGGTCGGTCCAAGGCGTCGGGGCCGCTGTCAGTCCGCCGGTGGCCAGCGCCTCTCCCAGCCGCTCCAGCACGCCCGGCCACTGGCCCGCATAGGAGGGATCGGACGGGTCGGGGGTCAGGACGGCGATCTCGATCATGGCCGGGGCATAGCCTTCTCCCGCTTGCGGGAGAAGTGTCGCGTCTTCGCCGCAGGCGAACAGCGACGATGAGGGAATCTTTGACTTCCCTCTCCGACCCTGGATCGGCTGCGCCGATCGCCGGGCCACCTCTCCCGCAAGCGGGAGAGGGCGATGCTGGCTGGCCATTCCCGCCCGCGCCCGCTATGGCCCCCGCCCATGAGCCAGAACCCCACCTATGACGTCTGCGCCGTCGGCAACGCCATCGTCGACGTCCTCGCCCCCTGCGACCCCGCCTTCCTCGACGCCCAGGGCCTGACCCCCGGCTCGATGCAGCTGGTCGACGCGAGCCAGAGCGCCGCCCTCTACGCCGCCATGGCCGCGGGCGTGGAGGCCTCGGGCGGGTCGGCGGGCAATACGGTCGCGGGCGTCGCCTCGCTGGGCGGCCGCGCGGCCTATATCGGCAAGGTCGCCGACGACATGCTGGGCGGCGTCTTCAGCCACGACATCCACGCCGTCGGCGTCCATTTCGAAACCCCGCCGCTGCGGGACGGCGCCGCCCAGGGACTCGGCACCGGCGTCTGCATGATCAATGTCACCCCCGACGGCCAGCGGACCATGTGCACCTATCTGGGCGCCGCCAACCAACTGGAGGCCGCCGACATCGACGCCGGCCTGATCGGCGCCTCGGCGATCGTCTATCTGGAGGGCTATCTGTTCGACCCGGCCCCGGCCCGGGCCGCCTTCGAGGCCGCCGCGGCCGCCGCGCACGCCGCGAGCAGGAAGGTCGCCATCACCCTGTCGGATGCGTTCGTCGTCGCCCGCTGGCGCGCCGAGCTTCTGGCCTTCATCGAAGCCTCCGCCGACATCGTCCTGGCCAATGAGGGCGAACTGCTGGCCCTGTTCCAGACCGATGATTTCGACGCCGCCTCCGCGCAACTTGCGTCAATGGTTGACGTCGCCGCCGTCACCCGCGGCGAGGCCGGCTCGGTGGTCCTGTCGGGCGACCGGCGCGTCGCCATCGCGGTCGTCCCGGTCGACAAGGTGGTCGACACCACCGGCGCCGGCGACCAGTACGCCGCCGGCTTCCTGCTGGGCCTCGCCCGCGGGCTTTCGCTGGAGGACGCCGGCAAGCTCGGCTCGCTCGCCGCCGCCGAAGTCATCGCCCACTGGGGGCCGAGACCGATGACGTCGCTGGAAGGCCTTGCGAAAGAGGCGGGTCTGACGCTCAGCCTCGCCTGACCGTCACATACAGCGCGCCCTCCCCGCCGTGCCTGCGGGCGGCGGGCGCGAACCCCGACACCACACCCCTCAAGGCCGGACCCTGCAGCCATTCGTGGACCGAGGCGCGGATCACGCCCGTTCCGCCGCGCCGCCCCTGGCCCGTGATCACCAGCACCGCCCGATACCCGCGCGCCTGCGCCCCCAACAGGAACGCCGTCAGGGCGTCCTGGGCCTGGAAGCGGCCGAAGCCGTGCAGGTCGATCCGCGCCTCGATCGGATCGCGTTCGCGCGACAGCCGGCGCTGGCGGCGCGGCTCCAGTTCCTCGGGGTGACCGCGCGGCCGTTCCGGGGCGGCGGTGGGCGGCGTCCAGGGCGGCGGGACGGCCCGCGCCTTCGCCAATCCCTTCGGATGCGGCGCGGCGGGCGGATCGGCCACGGCGGCGCCGGAAATTATCAGGGCGGATTTCTTCGGCCGGGCGGGGGTGACCGATCCGGCGACGCGGGCCCAGATGCGGCGGTCGTCGGGACTGAGGTCGTCGCGGCGGCTCATGTCGTGCCGAGGGCGGTCCCGTCCGTGTCCTCGTCCGATCCGGCGTCCTGCGGTCCCGGGGTGCGCACCAGCAGGTCGCCCGGCTGGCAGTTCAGTTCGCGGCACAGGGCGTCCAGCGTCGTGAAGCGGATCGCCCGCGCCTTGCCGGTCTTGAGGATCGACAGATTGGCCAGGGTCACGCCGACGCGGTCGGCCAGCTCGGTCAGCGACATGCGCCGTTCGAGGAGGATGCGGTCTAGCTGGACGCGGATGGCCATGAGGAGTCTCTAGCTCAACCCGATCAGATCGTCAGTTCAGATTCACGGCGCAGGCGAGCGCCTTCGCGGAACACCTCGGCCAGGACGAAGACGACCAGGACGGAGAAGGCGGGGGTGACCAGGTCGAACAGGCTGGGCGGCTCCAGCGCGCCGCGCACCAGCCGCGACACCAGGGTCTGGCCGATCCAGGCGCCCCCGGTGACGATGGCCAGGATCAGGCCGATCTGCTTCAGCCGGCTGACATTGGCGGGCTGGAAGGGGTCGCCGATGCGCAGGGAATGGACGATGCGGCGCAGGTGGCGAAGGATCAGCGCAAACCCGCCCAGATAGCCGGTGATGGCGCCGACCCCGAACAGGACATAGGCGCGCGGCACGGGCACGCTGGTGCCGCCGTCTTCCGAGGTCGCGATCAGGCCGAGCGGCCCCATCGGCACGAAAACCATGAAGATGAAGAACAGGACGGCGCCCAGGGTCAGCAGCGCCAGAATCCAGAAGGCGGCCCCGAGGGCGACGCCGAGCAGGCCGGACATCGATCCAGGACCCAGGGCCGGCAGGGCGGGGGTCCGGACGGAAGGCACGCGGATCCCGAGCGACAGCGACTTCGGGAAACGCATGGGTCGACCTCTCGTCTAAAGGGCCGGTCGGCGGGGCGAGGATGCCGCGCGGGGTCCGGCGAACCCGCACGCGGTCTTATTCATCGCGATTGTCATGCCGATCGTCAAAGCTCCTGTGAGACAGAAGAGAAGAATCACAGGGCCTGGATCAGGGTGGTGACCAGGGCGGTCGGCAAGGCGGCGAGCAGGAAGGCGTTGAGGATGCCGTGGCCGACCTTCTCGATGAAGTAGGAAGCGTTCATGGTGTTCATGGTCTTTCTCCGTTGGTCCTGAGCGAGGGACGTTTTTGCCCTCGTTCTGTTGTTCCGCTGCATCGAACTTGCCGGTATCGGCTTGTCCGGGGAACGTCGCGGCGTCCGTCCTTGAAGACATAGATAGGACTTGCGTAACCAAAACACACGTTACATATCGTTTAACGATATTAAACTTTGGCAAGGAAATGTCGCGGAGCGCGTGATCGGAATGAATCTGAAGCTTATCAAGGGGATGCGTCTGGTCGTGGCGACCCACAATCCCGGCAAGGCAGTCGAGATCGACGCCCTTCTGGGCGGACATTACGAGGTGGTCACCGCCGCGAGCCTGAATCTGCCCGAACCGGACGAGACCGAGAGCACTTTCGCCGGCAACGCCCTGCTCAAGGCCCGCCATGCGGCGGACCGTGCGGGTCAGGTCGCCTTGGCCGACGACTCCGGCCTGTCGGTCGCGGCCCTGGACGGGGCGCCCGGCATCTTCTCCGCCCGCTGGGCCGGGCCGGACAAGGATTTCGCCCACGCCATGCGCCGCGTCGAGGAGCGGCTGGAGGAGACCGGCTCGCCGGATCGCCGCGCCTGGTTCACGTCTGCGCTGGCCGTGGCCTGGCCCGACGGTCCGGCCGTGGTGGTCGAGGGCCGGGTCGACGGCCAGCTCACCTTCCCCCCCCGCGGCGACCGCGGCTTCGGCTACGACCCCATCTTCATCCCCGAAGGGCACAGCCAGACCTTCGGCGAACTGGACCCGGCGTTGAAGGACTCAATCAGCCATCGGGCGGCGGCGTTCGCCAAGCTGAGGGCGGCGCTGATGGAGTGATTGGTGATTAGTGATTAGTGATTGGACGGTCGCCCGCCGGCGACCACCGCCCGACCGCCGACGCTCGCCCCCGCCAATCACTAATCACCAATCACTCATCACCCATGCCCCCCAACCCCGGCTCAGACGTCGCCCTCTACGTCCACTGGCCCTGGTGCGCCCGGATCTGCCCGTATTGCGACTTCAACGTCGTACGCGACCGGGGCAAGGCGGTGGAACAGGGCGCGCTGGTCGAGGCCATCCTCGCCGACATGGAGGCGCAAGGCTCCCTGACCGGCCCGCGCCGGCTGGCCTCCCTCTTCTTCGGCGGCGGCACGCCCTCCCTGATGGCGCCCGAGGCCGTGGCCGCCGTCATCGCCCGCGCCCGCGCCCTGTTCCCGCCGCGCGGCGAGATCGAGATCACGCTCGAGGCCAATCCCACCGACGCCGAGGCCGCCCGGTTCGCGGCCCTCGCCGAGGCCGGGGTCAACCGCCTGTCCATGGGGGTCCAGGCGCTGGACGACGCGGCCCTGACGTTTCTGGGCCGCAACCATTCGGCGGACGAGGCCCGCCGCGCGGTCGCCGTCGCCGCCGGCGCCTTCCCCCGCCTGTCCATCGACCTGATCTACGCGCGCCCGGACCAGACCGTGGACGGCTGGCGCGCCGAACTGACCGGGGCCATCGAAATGGGCTTCGAACACGTCTCGCCCTATCAGCTGACCATAGAGCCCACGACCGCCTTCGGCCGCGCCGTGGCCCGCGGCGCCTGGACCCCGCCCGACGAAGACCGCTCCGCCGCCCTGTACGAAACGACCCAGACCGTCCTCGCGGCCGCCGGCTTCGACGCCTATGAGGTCTCCAACCACGCGCGGGGCGAGGCGGCGAGATCGGCCCACAATCTCCACGTCTGGCGCGGCGGCGACTATCTGGGCGTCGGCCCGGGCGCCCATGGCCGGCTGACGCTGGACGGGGCGCGGACGGCGACCGTCGCGCACAAGGGCATCGGGGCCTATGTCGCCGGCGTCGCGGCCGGGGCGCCGTGGAGCGGGCGGGAGACGCAGTCGGCGCGCGACGCGGCGGAGGAGAAGGTGCTGCTGGGTCTGCGCACGGTGGAGGGGGTGGCGCTGGGCGATCTGGCGGTGTTGGGCCGGACGGTGGAGGCGGAGCCGCTGGCCGGGCTGATCGGGGGCGGCTTCCTGGCCGTGGAGGCGGGACGGGTCCGGGCGACGGCGTCCGGACGGCCAGTGCTGGACGGGGTGTTGAGGGCCTTGTTGGTTTGAGGGCCGACGAACAGCCGATCGCCCGCTCGCGTCAGCGCCCGGTCGATTGAACAAGGGCCGGTTCGTCGAGCGCGTCGCGGACGGTCGCAAGACGGTTTCGACTGATGGGCAGAGGCGGACCTTCATGCATCAGCAACCGGCCCCGGCCGCCGTCGCGCTCGAAGCCGCGGACGAACGCCAGGTTGGCGATCACCGATCGGTGGACCCGGAGGAAGGTCGCGGGCAGTTCCGCTTCGAGCCGATCAAGACGGGCGGCATGCAGCAGTCGCCGCCCGTCCGTCAGTCTCAGTTCGACATAGTCGTCCGCCCCGACGACGGCCACGATGTCTCCGAGCGGCACCCGCTCGACTCCGCGCGACGACGCCACCGTCAGGCAATTCGGGCGAGCGGCGGCGCGGGCGAGCGCGGCCTCCCGCTCCTGATCGTCGCGGCCCAGCCGCACCACCTCGGTCATCAGGAGAGGAAGGACCAGGCCGGCGGCGAACAGAAAATAGGTCAGATCGACGAGCCAGACGGGGAAGAGCACGCCGATCGCCATGAAGACGCCGAGATAGGCCAGGGTCAGACGCGCGGCCGGGAGACGGCGATACACGGCGACGGCCGCCACCGCCGCCGAAAGCCCCACGCCGGCCAGCAAGGCCATCCCGGTCTTGAGATCGAAGCCGTGAGCGAAGCCGGTCGCCCCCACGGCCGCCAGTGCAACGGCGATCAGCGGCCGGCGCGCCTGTGGCCAGAAGCGCGACGCGACATAGGACACGAGCAGAACCGCGAAGACGGCGGTCAGAACCCAGATGCCGACCAGTCGCCAGCCGTGAACGGGATAGGCATAGGGAACCAGCGTCCGCAGGCTTTCCAGGATCGCCTGCAGACCCGCGACGCCGGCCAGGGCCGCCAGCGTCAGGCTCGAACCGGTGCGGCGCAGGCTGTGAATGACGCCGAAGCCGAAGGCGGCGGCGAACAGGGCGCCGGCCGCGACAAAGGTGACCGCCAGGGGAAGGGCGCGCGACGGCCAGGGCCAGGGGGCGACGACGATTCCCGCTATGGGGCCGTCCAGCCGCACCGACCCGTGGAAAGACGACATGTGGATCACGACCACATTGTCCGCGGGACGCCACATCCGGTCGGGGATCGGGAACGCCGCTTCATACCGTCCGGGCGTTTCCGTCGCCGGCGAAACGCCCGGTCGTCCGTTCGCGCCCAGCCTATGACCGTTGAGCCAGACCTCCGAGGAGGCGACGCCGACGACATACAGGGCGACGGGATCGCCGCCGGCCGGACGATGCACGACAGAGCGAAGCCAAAGCGCCCGCCCTTGCGGGTCGATGACGCCCTCGACCGGGCGACAGTCGTGGAGCACGGGCGCCGCGGCGCCGGTTTCACCGCGACACGCCTGCCAGTCCTGATCCTGCGCCCGCAACGCCGTCGGGAGCGAGGTCAGGAGAATCGCGATGAGAAGCATCCGCCACATGACCGGACCCTTATCGCGTCATTCGCCGAAATGCGCCGCCATTCGCCGATGCGGAATGACCTTTCACCGAAGCGCGCCCCATCCGGTCGAAAACCCTGCTTCAACCATCGTCATGACCCACACATCCCTGAACCGCCGCTCCATCCTCGCCGCCGCCGGCGCCGCCCTTCCCGCCTTGGCTCTTCCGTGGAAGGCCCACGCACAGGAGCCGTCCGGCCCTTTCCGTTTCACCGCCGGAAACGGTCAGGAAACCGACGCCGAACGCGGCTTCTTCGAGGTTCCCGAGGACCGGCGCCTCCCCGGCTCGCGTCGCATCCGCCTCGGCTATGTGCGCTTTGCCTCGACCTCGCCCAACCCGGGGCCGCCCATCGTCTATCTGGCCGGCGGGCCGGGCGGGTCGGGCGTGCGTACGGCGATGGGGCCGCGGTTTCCGATCTTCATGGCCCTGAGGGAGGTGGCCGACGTCATCGCCTTCGATCAACGCGGAACCGGCCTGTCGGCCGGCATTCCTGATCGGGCCAACACCACCCCTTATCCTGCCATGACCCATGCGGGCGTCACCGGCTGGTACCGCGAGGAAATGCAGAAGGCCTGGGTGGACTGGACCCGCGCCGGCATCGCCATGACCGGCTACAACACCGAACAGAACGCCGACGACATCGAGGACCTGCGCCGCCATCTGGGGGTGGACAAGGTCAATCTGTGGGGCATCAGCTACGGCACCCACCTGGCCCTCTCGGTGCTGAAACGGCATCCGAATTCGATCGACCGCGTCGCCCTGGCCAGCCTCGAAGGTCAGGACCAGACCATCAAGCGGCCGGCCCACATCGACATGTTCCTGGACCGTGTGGATCGCCTGATGGGAACGGACCCGGCGGTCCGCGCGGCGATCCCGAACATGCCGGCCCTGATGCGTCGCGTGCACGAGCGGCTCGAGGCCGATCCGGCCACGGTGACCATGCCCGCTGAAACCGGCACGGTCGATGTCAGGATGGGCGGTTTCGGGATCCAGCTCATGGCCTCCGCCCTGGTCGCCAATCCGCCGCAGCTGTCCATGCTGCCGGGCATCTACCTGGCGCTCGACGCCGGGAGGACCGAGGTCCTGGCGCCGCTGTTCCCGCCGCCCCACCGCTTCTTCAACATCGCCGGCATGCCGGAGGCGACGGATCTCGCGTCGGGCATCTCGCCCGCCCGCCTGGCGCTCATCACGGAGGAGGCGAAAACGGCCGTTCTCGGCGACGCCTTCAACCTGCCCATGCCCCACCTGCTGGGCGCGATCCCCGGCGCCGATCTCGGCGAGGATTTCCGCAGCGCCATCCGGATCGACACCCCCGCCCTTCTCGTCGCGGGTTCCCTCGACGGCCGCACCCCGCTTGAGGAACAGGCCGAGGTGATCGCCCAGTTCCAGAACAAGGCGCGGGTGCTGGTCGAGAACGCCGGCCACAACGTCTTCGAGGCGCATCCGGAGGTTCAGACCCTGCTCGTCCGCTTCTTCGGCGAACAGCCCGTGGCCGACACCAACCTGACCCTGCCGCCGCCGACCTTTGCCGTGGCCTAGAGACCGGACGACAACCGGATACTCCCGCCCCCAATCTTCCGTCCCTTTCGCACCCCCGACCGTGCCTTCTCGCCCCTGATCCGCCGCCGGGACCCCGCCCGTTTCCCTGGCGCCGTTCCCGGGCGTGGTAAAATGCGCGGGTCGGGACTGAACGCCCGCCGTCACGGTCTTTGACATCGCCATTTGAACGGATCCGGTCCCTGCGACCGCGCGCCAACCGGGCGATTGCTGACATTCCAGCATCGGCCCCCGAAGGGCGAGAGTGTCGCTTTTCGGCATTTTCCCGGGGTCGCTCCATGCCGCGCCGGAATCGCCCGCCCTTGAGCCCGCCGTCCCCCTCGGGCACGGTCCCGGCGATGCCAGAGTCCAGCGCCGCGCCCTCGCCTTTCCCGCCGACCGCCCCGCCGCCGCGCTCGGTCGCGTCCGGCCTCTATCTGGTGGCCACGCCGATCGGGAACCTGCGCGACATGACCCTGCGGGCGCTCGATGTGCTGGCCGCCGCCGATCTGGTGCTGGCCGAGGACACCCGCGTCACCGCCAAACTCCTGTCGGCCTACGGCTTGAAGGCGAAGCTCGAACGCTGCGACGACCACGCCTCGCCGCGCGCCGCCGAACTGGCCGTCGCACGGCTGCGCGAGGGGGCGGTGGTGGCGCTGGTGTCGGACGCGGGTACGCCGCTGGTCTCGGACCCCGGCTTCGTCGTGGCCCGGGCGGTGATCGCGGCGGGTCTGCCGGTCCACCCCATCCCCGGCCCGTCCAGCCTGCTGGCGGCGCTGTGCATCGCGGGCCTGCCCGCCGACCGGGTGCTGTTCGCCGGTTTCCTGCCGGCGAAATCGGGCGCCCGGCGCGCGGCGCTGGAGGAGGTCCGCACCGCCCGCCAGACCCTGGTCTTCTTCGAGAGCGGCCCGCGTCTGGCCGACAGCCTGGCCGACATGGCCGCCGTGCTGGGGCCGCGCCCCGCCGCCGTCGCCCGCGAACTGACCAAGCTGTACGAGGCGTGCGTGCGCGGCTCGCTGGCCGAACTGGCCGTCGACCCGCGCTGCCAGTCGCCCAAGGGCGAGATCGTCATCGTCATCGCCCCCGGCGAGATGGAGGTCGCCTCCGAGGCCGACGCCGACGCGGCCCTGGCCGAGGCCATGACCCGGCTGCCGCCCGGCGAGGCGGCGGCCGAGGTGTCCAAAGCCCTCAACCTGCCGCGCAAGCCGCTCTACAAGCGGGCGCTGGAGATGCAGGGCCGGTGAGCCCGAAGCGGCCCCCGACGAAAGTCAGGGCGCCGAAGGTCGTGCGGGCCAAGCGCGGCTGGCGCGTCGCCCTCGGGGCCGTCTCCCACCGGCTCGGCCACCGCTCCGAATGGCTGGCCGCCGCGCTGCTGATGGCCAAGGGCTATCAGGTGCTCGGCTTTCGCCTGAAGACCCGCGCCGGCGAGATCGACATCCTCGCCCGCCGCGGCAAGGTGCTGGCCGTGGTCGAGGTCAAACGCCGCGCCACCCTCGAGGCCGCGCTCACCGCCCTCGGCCCCGACCAGTACGATCGCCTGCTCGCCGCCGGCCGGTCGGTGTTGCGCCAAAGACCCAGCTTGGCCGGTCATGTGTTGCGGATCGATATGGTGGCGCTGGCCCCGGGCCGGTTTCCGCGCCATCGTCGCGGGGTTGTCGCCTTCGGGAGGGGCGCCGCATGACCCGCGATGAGGCGATCGCCGTGCTGACCGAGGCCGGACAGGCCGGGGACGAGGCGTTTCCCCTGCTGGAAGCCGCCATCGCCTGCGCCATCCACGACTATCCGTTCCGCGATCCCGAGCCCGTCCGGACCCTCGCCGCCGCCGCCGCCGAACGCCTCGCCGAACGCATCGGCGGGGAGAGCCCCGACGACGCCCTGACCGAGACCATGGCCTCGGACCTGCGCCTGAACGGCGACCTGCTCAACCACGACAGTCCGGGCAATACGGACGTCATCGACGTGGCCGAAAGCCGCCGCGGCCTGTCGGGGGCGCTGTCGGTCTACTATCTCGACGCGGCCCGTCGGGCGGGGGTGAAGGCGCAAGGGGTCGACTTCCCCGGCCATTTCCTGCTGCGGGTCGAGACCTCCGAGGGTCCGGTCGCGCTGGATCCGTTCAGCCAGGGCCGGCTGGTCCTGCCGTCGGAGCTGACGCGGCGGGCCCTGCGGGCCGGGTTGACGCCGCACGTCGCCGACCGGCTGGACGTGCTGATGGCCCCGGTGACCGACCGCCAGGCCCTGATCCGGCTGCAGAACGTCCTGTTCAGCCGCGCCATCCGCGCGGCGGACTATGAAGGAGCCGAGCGCTCGGCCCTGCGCCGCGCCCTGCTCGACCCCGAGGACCACCGGCCCTGGCTGGACGTCGCCGCCGCGCGCGAGAAACAGGGCTCCCTCGCCGGCGCCCTGGACGCCCTGGCCCGCGCCCGCACCGTCGACGATCCGATGGAGGTCACGCGCCAGATGTCGGTCGACCGGGTCCGCCTCCAGCTCAACTAGGCTTGCGCCGCCGCCTCCCGCTGCCCATTAGCCAAGGTCCCACCGCTCGGAAGGACAGGGCATGCTGCGAGTCGCGATCCAGATGGACCCCGTCGAGGCGGTCAACATCGAGTCCGACACCACCTGGCTGATGATGACCACGGCCCAGGACCGGGGCCATGCCCAGTGGGTCTATGACTTCCACACCCTGGCGCTGGAGGACGGCCGCCTGTTCTGCCGCGCCCGCCCGGTGACCCTGCGCCAGACGGTGGGCGACCACGTCACGCTCGGCGAGGAGGTGAAGCTGGACCTGGCCGAGGACATCGACGTCATCCTGATGCGCCAGGACCCGCCCTTCGACATGGCCTATGTCACCTCGACCTACCTGCTGGAGACGGTGCATCCCAGGACCCTGGTGGTGAACGATCCCGCCGAGGTGCGCAGCGCGCCGGAAAAGCTGCTGGTGACGAAATTCCCCGGCCTGACCCCGCCGACCCTGATCAGCTCGGACCCGGTCGCCCTCGTCGATTTCCACGAGCGCCACGGGGATGTGGTGCTCAAACCCCTGCACGGCGCGGCGGGCTCGGGCGTGGTCAAGCTGAAGGCCGGCGACCCCAATCTGGAAGCCCTGATCGAGATCCATGCGACCGGCAGCCGCGATCCGCTGGTGATCCAGAAATTCATCCCGGCGGTGTCGAAGGGCGACAAGCGGATCATCCTGATCGACGGCGAGCCGGTCGGGGCCATCAACCGCATTCCGGCCAAGGATCAGGTCCGCTCCAATCTGCGCGTCGGCGGCACGGCGGCCCCGGTCGAACTGACCGACCGCGACCGCGAGATCTGCGCACGGATCGGCCCCGAACTGAAACGCCGCGGCCTGACCTTCGTCGGCATCGACGTGATCGGCGACTGGCTGACCGAGATCAACGTCACCTCCCCCACCGGCGCCCAGCAGCTGAAGCGGTTCACCGGCGTCGATGCGGCGGCGTTGATGTGGGACGTGATCGACGGAAAGTTGCGTAGCGGTGATCGATCGAGCACATTGAGACATGCGTGAGCCTCGCCCTTCACTGTCCCACCGCCTATCTTGGCTGATCCCTCCCATTGGGCTTCTTGTGTTTGTTTTCGGCGTCCAAGGTCCGAATATTCTCGCGTTTCGGGACACACAGAGCATCTTGGTGGAAATGGCGTTGGGCGCGTACATGCTCAGCTATGCAGTTGCGATGACGCGCGATGCGCTCAAGCGACGTCATCTGTAACGCCGATCTTGCAATCCGACCAAGTTCATGGTTCGTTCTCTCTCGAATAGGGGGAGGGGCCGATGCTCGCCAGCGTGGTGACGGTGGCTTTCGAGGGGGTGGACGCCCGGCGGGTGGACGTGCAGGTCCAGCAACTGCCGTCGGGCGACCAGTCGTCCTTCACCATCGTCGGCCTGGCCGACAAGGCGGTGGCCGAGAGCCGGGAGCGGGTGCGGGGCGCCTTCGCGGGGATCGGCCTGTCGCTCCCGCCCAAGCGGATCATCGCCAATCTGGCCCCCGCCGACGT
Source organism: Brevundimonas vancanneytii (assembly GCA_943373195.1). Lineage (GTDB taxonomy): Bacteria > Pseudomonadota > Alphaproteobacteria > Caulobacterales > Caulobacteraceae > Brevundimonas > Brevundimonas vancanneytii_B. Next base: position 2,771 of record CALSBO010000035.1, on the reverse strand, counting down.
GCCCAAGGAGGGCAGCCATTTCGACCTGCCGATCGCCCTGGCCCTGCTGGCCTCCATGGGCGTCATCCCGCCGGACATGCTGGCGGGCTGGGCGGCGGTGGGCGAGCTGGGGCTGGACGGCCGCATCGCCCCGGTCGGCGGGGCCCTGCCGGCGGCGGTGGCGGCCGACGCCATGGGTCTGGGTTTGATCTGCCCGGAGGCCAACGGCCCCGAGGCGGCCTGGGCCGGCGATGTGGCGGTGCTGGCCCCTCGTTCCCTGATCGGCCTGGTCAATCATTTCAAAGGCACGCAGGTGCTGCGACGGCCGGAGCCGGGGGCGATGCGCTCGGGCGACCGCGTGCCCGACCTGCGCGAGGTCAAGGGCCAGGAGAGCGCCAAACGGGCGCTGGAGATCGCGGCGGCGGGCGGCCACAATCTGCTGTTCGTCGGCGCGCCGGGCTCGGGCAAGTCGATGATGGCGGCGCGCCTGCCGGGTCTCTTGCCGCCGCTCACGCCGAAGGAACTGCTGGAAACCTCGATGGTCTGGTCGGTGGCCGGACTGATCGAGCGCGGCGCCCTGACCCGCGACCGGCCGTTCCGCAGTCCGCATCATTCCGCCTCCATGGCCGCCCTGACCGGCGGCGGGCTGCGCGCCAAGCCGGGCGAGGCCTCGCTCGCGCACAACGGCGTGTTGTTTCTCGATGAACTGCCCGAATACAGCGCCCAGGCGCTCGACTCGCTGCGCGCGCCGCTGGAGACCGGCGAGATCGTGGTGGCGCGGGCCAACGCCCATGTCCGCTATCCGGCCCGGTTCCAGCTGGTCGCCGCCATGAACCCCTGCCGGTGCGGCATGGGCGGCGGCGGCAAGGGGGCCTGCGGCAAGGCCCCGCGCTGCCAGCGCGACTATCAGAACCGCATCTCGGGTCCGATGTTCGACCGCATCGACCTGACGGTGGAGACGCCGCCGGTCACCGCCGCCGACATGGCCCTGCCGCCGCCCGCCGAGGGCACGGCCGAGGCCTCGGCCCGGGTGCTGGCCGCCCGCGCCATGCAGGAGGACCGGTTGCGCGCCGCCGGGATCGACCCGGACATCGCCCGCGACCAGGCCGTCAACGCCCGCGCCTCAGGCGAGACCCTGGACCGGTTCGCGACCCCCGACGAGGCCGGTCGGGTCCTGCTGATGCGGGCCGGGGAGGCCGGCGGCCTGACCGCGCGCGGCTGGACCCGCACCTTGCGGCTGGCCCGCACCATCGCCGATCTGGACGGCCGCGACGGCGTCCTGCGCCGCCACATCGCCGAAGCCCTGGTCTATCGCCGCTCGACCGTCGGCGCCCAAGGCGATTTCGAGCGGCAGATGGATCATCGCGCGGGCACGGCCGCCTACTGATCGCCGCCGCCGCCTTCGCCCGACTGAAAGCCGAATGTTTCCTCAAGCAGGGCAATGACCCGATCCGCCGCTTCGCCCGGCGACAGACGCCCGGTGTCCAGGATCAGTTCGGGCTTCCCGGGGATGTCATAGGGGGCGCTGACGCCCGTCATGTCAGCGATCTCGCCCGCGGCGGCGCGGGCATACAGTCCCTTGGGATCCCGCGCCCGGCAGGTGGCCGGCGAAGCGTCGACGAACACCTCCAGGAACGGACGGTCGCCAAAACGCAGACGAACGCCGTCGCGCTGGACCTGCGACGGCGAAACCAGGGCGCAGAGCGCGACGACCCCCGTATCGGCGAACAGACGGGCGACCTCCCCTGCCCGGCGCACATTTTCGGCCCGGTCAGCGGCGGAGAAGCCAAGGTCGTGGTTCAGACCATGACGGAGGTTGTCGCCGTCAAGAAAGACCGTTCGGATACCCCGGGCGTGAAGTCTGCGTTCGACCTCGCCGGCGATGGTCGTCTTGCCGGACCCGGGGAGGCCGGTGAACCATACCGCGCCGCCGCGGTGGCCGCTCGATCGTTCGTGGTCGCGCCGCTCGACCGCCGAGGGCGCGGCGTGAATGTTCGGCGTCCGACGGACCGGATATCGCGCCACGCCCGCTGCGACGGTGGCGTTGGTCTCGCGGTCGATCAGGATGAAACCACCCGTCGCGGGATTGTCACGAAAGGCGTCGAAGGCGACGGGCGTGGGCAGGGTCAGGATCAACGGCCCGATCCCGTTCATTGCCAGTTCCGGCTCCGCACCGTCGATGGCCGACAAGCGCACCGGTTCGACCCGGGCGCCGATCCGCATCAGATAGCCGCGCGACGGCTCCAGCGGCATCTCGTCAAGCCACAGCAACTCGCCCGCGAAACGCTCCACCGAAGCTGGGCGGTTGTGCGGATGGGCCAGAACGTCGCCGCGCGCTACGTCGATGTCTTCTATCAGGACCAGGGTCACAGCGTCGCCGGCGCGGGCGCAAGTCCGGTCGCCCTCCCAGGCGACGATCCGGGCGACCGTCCCCGCCCGGCCCGAGGGGCAGACGACGATGGGATCGCCCGCGCGCACCTGGCCGGCCGCCACCGTCCCGCTGTAGCCGCGAAACTCCGCGCTGGGCCGATTGACGTACTGCACTGGAAAGCGGAACGGCGCCGAGGCGCCGATAGTCGCCGTCTCTGCGGTTTCCAGCGCCTCCAGCAGGGTTGGTCCGTCATACCAGCGGGTCAGGTTCGAGCGTCGCGCCAGGTTGTCGCCGCCTCGTGCGCTGGTCGGAATCGCCGTGACCGCGCTGAACCCGAGTTCCTGCACGAACTCCAGATAGGCATTCTCGATCCTTCGGAAGACGGTTCGATCGCCGCCGACCAGGTCCATCTTGTTGACGG
>CALSBO010000034.1:0-31012 GCA_943373195.1 Brevundimonas vancanneytii | reverse complement strand
CGTCAGATCGCTTGAATACCGCAGGCCCTTTCGGGCATGCTTGCGCCGGGTGATCTCAGTCCACATGTCGATATCCGTTGATGGCTCGCACCTTCAACAGAATCACAAACGACTGATTTCACCCAACTTCATTTCCGGTCAGCCTCTTAGGGGAGGTGACGCGCCGTCCCGGATAACGCCTGCGGCGTTTCCGGGATGACAAGCTCGGTGTTTCAGCGATGACAACGCCAGTCATCGGAGGCCCGTAACGGCCCGCATTGTCATCCCCGACGTAGCGAAGCGAAGATCGGGGACGGCGCGGTCCACCCCAGACAGGCCTCCCGGACAGCCCGCTTGGGCTGAGCCGGGAGACGGGTGGAGGTGACTCCGGTGGTGACCTCTCTCAAACAAGCCGTTCTGAGGCAGCCCTTCTTCCGGCTCAGCCCTGCGGGCTGTCCGGAAGCGCTGGGTTTATTGCGCCGTCCGTCCCGGCTCTCCGCTTCGCTGCGGCCGGGATGACAAGGCTGTCGTGATGTTCTTGATATGTTCCCTTTTTCACGCTACCAAAGCGTGGAGGGATTGGGCATGAGCAACCACAGCTACTGGGTTTACATCGTCGCCAGCGGTCCCAGCGGCTGGCTCTACGTCGGCATGACCAACGATCTGGTCCGGCGGATCGGCGAGCACAAACACGGTCAGATCGACGGCTACAGCCGCGAGCGGGGAACGGACCAACTGGTCTGGTATGAACACCACCGCTACGTCGATCAGGCGATCCAGCGGGAAAAGCGCATCAAACGATGGCTGCGGTCGTGGAAATTCGCCCTGGTCGAGGAAAGAAACCCGCTTTGGGCCGATCTGTATGGCGATCTGCTCGCGCCCAGCGGTCTCCCCGATCAGCCCTGACCGGGCTACGCCCTACTTCACCGCCATCACCACCGGCCCCGACACCGCGTCCGTCACGCTCCCCCCGCCGAGGTCCTCCAGCGTGTCGCGAAAAGACCCGAGGGTGGCGATCATGGCGGGCCGCGCCTCCGCCACGGCGTCCAGGTCGCGCCATTCCGCCAGCAGGCAGTAGGCCCCTTCGCCGGTCTTGATGATATGGGCGCGGACCAGGCCGGGCCACTGGGTCGCGACATCCCGGTGCGCGTCCAGAAACGCCTGGTCCCGCCCGGGCTTGACCCGAAAGCGTACGGTGTTGAATGCGGTCATGGCGCGCCTCCCGGCCTCTGCGGATGATGCGCCCCGCGTCCGGACCCGGCAAGACGCCGCCCGACCTTCAGGTCCCGATCCTCAACCGCCGACCAGGGCCGCCCGCTCGTCCGGGGTCAGCATCCGCCACTTCCCCTCGGGCAGATTGTCCAGCTTCAGCGGCCCGATCCGTACACGGATCAAATCAATAACATCGAGATCGACCATCTCGCACATCCGCCGGATCTGGCGGTTGCGTCCCTCGCGCAGGATGAATTTGAGCCGGAAGGACTCCATCCGGCTGACCCGCGCCGCCTTCAACTGACGGCCGTCCAGCATCAGGCCGAAGCGCAGCAGTTTCAGCTTGTTCTCGGTGACGTCGCCGGCGATGCGGACCAGATACTCCTTGTCCAGATCGGACCGCGGCCCGATCACCGCCTTCGCCACCACCCCGTCGGACGACAGCAGCAACAGGCCGCGCGAATCCTCGTCCAGCCGGCCGATGGGCGGCAGGGAGACCTCGTCCGCGGGCGTCACGCCTTCGCCGACGCGGTTGTTGTCGGTGACCAGCCGAACCGCGGGCAGCTTGTTGGGCTCGGGCTGGCCCGAGACATAGCCCATCGGCTTGTGCATGACGATGGTGACGCCCTCGGCCAGGGCGGCCGTGGCCCGGTCGCTGAGGGTCAGGGTCTGGCCGGGCTCCAGTTTGCGGCCCGCGTCGGCGACCACCTCGCCGTCGACCGAGACCAGGCCGTCGGCGATCAGGGCGTCGGCCTCGCGCCGCGAACAGACGCCGCTCTGGCCCAGCCATTTGTTGATCCGGACCGGCTCCGGGCCGTCATAGGTTCTGGAAAACGCCATGCGGGTCCGTAGCCCCGGGGCGGAGCCGGGTCCAGCCGCCGATCAGTCGCCCACCACCGCCGCGATGGCCGCCCGCGCCACTTCGTCGTCCTGGGCCGAGGACGCGCCCGAGACGCCGATGGCCCCGACCACCCGGCCGTCGACCACGATGGGCACGCCGCCGGCGACGGGCACGATGCCGTCGATGGCCAGCAGGGCCATGCGCCCCCCGGCCAGCCGCTCCTCCAGCGCCGAGGTCGCCGCCCGGAACCGGGCCGCGGACCGGGCCTTGGCCTGGGCGACGTCGATCGAGCCGTACTGGACGTCGTCCATCCGCCCGAAGGCGACCAGTTCGCCGGACGGCTCGACCACGGCGACGGCCAGGCGGAAGCCGCGCGCCCGGCCGGCCTCGACGGCCCGGTCGACCAGCGCCTGCGCCGCCTCCAGCCCGATCGGCGCGCCATAGGGCGGGGCCGGGGAGGGGGCCGGGGCAGGGGGCGGGGTCTGGGCGGGCGCCGGGGGCGTCTGCGCCGAGGCCGGGGCGGCGGTCGCCAGAACCGCCAGGATGACGAGGAGACGTTTCATGTCGGAGGCTTTCATCGCGAGAAGGACCGGCGCGGATGCCGCCACATCCTCGTCGCTCGCGCAAGTCCGCTCAGACCCGCCGGAACAGCAGCGTCAGATTGTTCGCCGGCATTTCGACCCGCCGCGACAGGGCCAGACCCTCGGCCCTGGCCGCCGCGGCCACGGCGTCGCGGTCGCGCAGGCCCCAAGCCGGATCGCGGGCCTTCAGATTCTGGTCGAAGGCGGCGTTGGAGGGCGCCAGTGGAATGTCCGCCTCGCGATACGGTCCGTACAGGGCCAACAGGCCGCCGGGCGCCAGCGTCTGGCCCACCAGCGCCATCAGCCCTTCGGTCGCCGTCCAGGGGCTGATATGGATCATGTTGATGCAGACCACGGCCTGAAGCGGTCCCGCTGGCCAGGTCGCCGGGTCCAGCACGTCGAGCGCCAGCGGCGGCTGGAGATTGGGCAGGTCGGCGGCCGCCGACCAAGCCGCGATGCTGGCCCGCGCCTCGGAGCTGGGATCGCTGGGCGTCCAGTCGAGACCGGGCAGGGCGGCGGCGAAGGCGACGGCGTGTTCGCCCGAGCCCGCGGCGATCTCCAGCACCCGCCCCCGCGCGGGCATATGGGCCCTCAGCACCTCGAGGATCGGCCCCGTATTCCGCGCCACGGCGGGCGAGGCGAGGGCGCCTTGGGGGGGCGCGGCGATCGGGTCCATCGTCTGCATGGCCGTTCGGATAGCCCGCCCCGGGCTGGGCCGCGACCGGAATTATGCACCCCGGACCGGGCGCCCCGCTCGCGAGAGGTTGAAACATGCGTCGGTTGACGCCGCGTCGCCTTCGGTGTCATTCCGCGCTGAAACATTGCGTGATGACCCACGCAGAACGCCACGGCGGCGTCAGATCGCCGGGCGACGTTCAGGAGAGTGATCGTGACCGCATCCGCTATTCCGGGTCTGCACCCGGCCCCGACCAAACACGCCGGCCTGATCGCTTGGGTCGAGCGGATCGCCGCCCTGACCAGGCCTGCCCGCGTCCACTGGTGCGACGGGTCGCAGGCCGAAAAGGCCGAGATCGTCGCCGACCTGATCGGCAAGGGCACGCTGCGCGAACTGGATCAGACCAAACGCCCCGGCTGCTATTACGCCGCCTCGGATCCCAAGGATGTCGCCCGCGTCGAGAGCCGCACCTTCATCTGTTCGGCCAATGAGATCGACGCCGGCCCGACCAACAACTGGTCCGACCCCGCCGCGATGCGGACCCGCCTCGACGGCCTGTTTGACGGCTGCATGGCCGGCCGGACCATGTATGTGGTGCCCTTCTCCATGGGTCCGCTCGGCTCGCGTATCAGCGCCCTCGGTGTCGAGATCACCGACAGCGGCTATGTCGCCGTCTCGATGGGCGTCATGACCCGCATGGGCCAGCCGGCGCTGGACGTGCTGGGCGACGACGGCGTGTTCGTGCCCGCCGTGCATACCCTGGGCGCCCCCCTGGCCGAGGGCCAGGCCGATGTGCCGTGGCCCTGCAATGACGACAAATGGATCGTCCACTACCCCGAGACCCGCGAGATCTGGTCCTATGGCTCGGGCTACGGTGGCAACGCCCTGCTGGGCAAGAAATGCTACGCCCTGCGCATCGCCTCGGTCATGGCCCGCGACGAGGGCTGGCTGGCCGAGCATATGCTGATCCTCAAGCTGACCGATCCCAAGGGGCGCGCCAAATACGTCGCCGCCGCCTTCCCCTCGGCCTGCGGCAAGACCAATCTGGCCATGCTGCAGCCGACCATCCCGGGATGGACCGCCGAGACCATCGGCGACGACATCGCCTGGATGCGCTTCGGCGACGACGGCCGCCTGTACGCGGTCAACCCGGAAGCCGGCTTCTTCGGCGTGGCGCCGGGGACCAGCCGGAACACCAACCAGAACGCCCTGACGACCCTGGCCACCAATACCGTCTTCACCAACACCGCCCTGACCGCCGACAACGACGTCTGGTGGGAAGGCCTGTCCAAGATCGCGCCCGAGGGCCTCACCAACTGGAAGGGTCAGCCGCATGATCCGGCCTCGGGCGAGCCCGCGGCTCACGCCAACGCCCGCTTCGCCGCCCCGGCCAGCCAGTGCCCGACCATCGCGCCGGAATGGGAGGACCCCAAGGGCGTGCCGATCGACGCCATCCTGTTCGGCGGCCGCCGCGCCTCGGCCGTGCCGCTGGTGACCGAGGCCTTCGACTGGGAGCACGGGGTGTTCATGGGCTCGACCGTGGCCTCGGAAGGCACCGCCGCCGCCGAGAACGCCATCGGGACCCTGCGCCGCGATCCCTTCGCCATGCTGCCCTTCTGCGGCTACAACATGGGCGACTATTTCGCTCACTGGCTGTCGATGGGCGGACGCACCGAGGCCGCCAAGCTGCCGCGCCTCTACTTCGTCAACTGGTTCCGCAAGAACGAGGACGGCCAGTTCGTCTGGCCCGGCTTCGGCGACAACGCCCGGGTGCTGAAGTGGATCGCCGAACGCCTCGACGGCGAGGCCGAGGCGACGGACACCGCGGTCGGGCGCGTCCCGACGCGCGCCGCGCTGGACCTGTCGGGCCTGAATCTCTCGGAGGCCGATCTGGCGACCCTGCTGGACGTCGACGCCGCGGTCTGGGCCGAGGAGGCCTCGCTGATCCCGGAGTTCTACGCCCAGTTCGGCGATCGCCTGCCCGCTCGCCTGTGGGCTCAGCATGAGGCTCTGACGGCCCGGATCGAGGCCACGCGCGCCGCGGCCATCGCCGCCGAATAGGGCGTCAGACCGCGCTCAAACCGCGAACGGCCGCGTCGTTCGCGATAGCGCCTTGCAAAGACGCCCCGGGCGGTCGATCAGATCGCCCGTGGCTTCCTCCCCTGATGTGATCGTCATCGGCGCCGGCGTGCTCGGCCTCTGCACCGCGGCGGAGCTCACTGCGCGCGGCCATGCCGTGACCGTCGTCGATCCCGGCGGCCCGAATGCCTCGTCGGTCGCCGCCGGCATGATCGCTCCTGCGCTGGAATCCCTGCTCGAGGACCTCTCCACCGACCGCGCGGCCCTGCTGAAGCGCGCCCGCGACCGGTGGCCGGGGTTCGCGGAGGCTCATGGGTTGCGGGTGCTGCGCGAGGGCGCGGACTGGCGTGGACCGGCGCCGGAGGCCGCCGTCGCCCGGCTTCAGGCGCTCGGCTTTGACGCCCGACTGGACCCGGACGGCCTGACCACGGCCGACGACTGGCGCATCGAGGTCGGGCCGGCCCTGAAGGCCCTGGCCCGGACGACCGGCCTGACCGTGGTGCGGGGGCGGGTGGTCCGGCTGGCCGGAGACGCACGGCGCTGGCGGGTCGAGGCGAGCGACGGGCGGGTCTGGTTCACGCCCACGGTGGTGCTGGCCACGGGCGCCGAGGCGGCCGTTGCAGGTCTGCCGGAGCGGATCGCCGCCATGGTCGCCGCCATCACACCGGTTCGGGGCCAGCTGACCTTCCTGCCCCTCGCGGTTCCGCCGCGCGTGGTCCGGGGACCGGGGATCTACGCCGCGCCCTGCGAGGGCGGGGTTGTCATCGGCGCCACCATGGAGCCGGGTCGGCGCGATCTGGAGCCGGATGCGGCGGAGGCCGCGCGTCAGGCAGCGGCGGGGCTGGCCCTGCTGGACGCGGCGGGCGAAGCGGGTCCAACGCGGGTGGGCATACGCGGCGCGACCGCCGACGGCCTGCCGCTGGCGGGTCCGTCGGGCGAACCGGGCCTGCATCTGGCCCTCGCGCCGCGCCGCAACGGCTGGCTTATGGGTCCGCTGGTCGCCGCGATCACGGCCGATGGAATCGAGGGCAGGCCGCCCGGGCCGGACGCCGCCGCCCTCGATCCGCTCAGGTTCGCCTGATCAGTCTTCCGGCAGGTTGAAGCGCAGGTTGATGTTCACCCGCGACCCTTCCGCCGCGCCGTCGACGGTGCGCGGATTGACCCGGAAGTGCCGCGACAAGCCTTGCGCCGCCCGCCCGAAGCCGTAACCGCCGGGGGTTTCGCGCGTGACGTTGCAGTCGGTGACCGCGCCCGTGGGCAGGACCAGACAGTTCAGCGCCGCCGAGCCGGTCACGCCGGAGTTGATCGCCCGATCCGGATAGGCCCGCATCATCTGATCGGCCGTGGGCCGGCGCGACCAGCTGGGATTGCGGATCACCGCCGGCGGCTGGGGTCGAACGGGTTCGGGGGTGGCGTCGACCACAGGCCTGTCCACGACCTCGGTGATGGTGACCGTCGTGCTCTCCGTCGGCGTCGCGTCGCTCGGAACCGCCGCGATCGTCTCGGTCGGCGTCACCGGCCGCGGTGTATCGTTCAGCGGCGTGTTCGGAGGGGTCGGCTTGACCGGCTCGGGGTCTGGCAGGGGGCGGGGCGGCGGCTCCATGGTGACCTCGAACGGCGGCGGCTGGTCGGGCGCCGTCAGAACCGGCATCTCGAACCGCTGATAGTAGAGCGCCGCGCCGAGGCCGACGTGGCCGGCCACGACGATGCCGGTGGCGACCCAGGCCGCCCGGGTCATGCGCGGTGTCCTGCGTTCGTTGAAGTCGAGGGGGCTCACCAGTCCGGGGCCGCCTGCTGTCTTGATCATCATGGCCGTCTCATCCCTGTCTATCGCCGTCCCCACAGCGTCCCACGGGAAAGTTGAGCGCCCGTCTCACGGCAAGTTTGGGGCGAGCCCGGCCACGAAAGCGCCACTGTGGCGAAGCGTCGGTCCGCAGGCTGTGGACGCGTTAACCGATGTTAGGATTTGATTAACCACGAACCCCCAGCGTCTCGGGTCATGAGCATCGGAGCGATTCCATCCGGCGGCGGGGTAGAGGCGGCCATCCGGCGCGCCTCGAACGCGACCGGCGTGGACGCCGACTTCCTGGTCCGGACCGCCCGGCGGGAAAGCGCCATGAACCCCTCGGCGCGGGCCCGGACCTCGTCCGCCGCCGGCCTGTTCCAGTTCATTGAACAGACCTGGCTGGGGACAGTGAAGGCGCACGGCGCCAAACATGGATACGGCCAGTATGCGGACCTGATCTATCGCGGCGGGGACGGGCGCTGGCGGGTGGAGGGCTCGGCCCGAAACGTGGTGCTGGACCTGCGCTTCGACCCCCAGGCGGCCTCGACCATGGCGGCCGAACTGACGGCGTCGAACGCGGCCTATCTGCGGGGCCGTTCGGGGCGCGAGCCGGGGGCGGGGGACCTGTACGCCGCCCATTTCCTCGGCCCGGCGGGCGCGGCCCAGCTAATGGACGCCATGGACCGGCGACCGGGCTCCAGCGCCGCGGCCCTGTTTCCGGAAGCCGCCGCGGCCAACCGGTCGATCTTCTATCGCGACGGTCGCCCGGCGACGGTGGCCGAGGTGCACGCCAATCTGCAACGCAGCGCGGGCGACGGGGCGCCGGCCTCGGCGGCGGGCGCGGTCCCGGCCGCGCCGGACCTGAGCGAGCGGGACCAGATGCTGGCGGCGCGGCTGGACCGGTTGAAACAGGACCAGAGCCTGCTGGCCCTGCTGCTGGGCCAGGACGGCGACGGCAAGGCAGGCGGTTTCGGCGGAGCCTTCGGTCCTGAAACGAGCAAGGGCGTCTGATCCCGAATCCGGCGATGGTGAACCACCCGTTAAGGATGACGGGGCGATGCTGACCGGCAAAGCCTGGACCCGCTCATGACCGCCTATCGCGCCCGCCTGACCGAGATCGATATCCGTCGCCTGATCAAGGCCACGGACGAGGACGAGCGCGCCGCCGCCGCCCATAAGCTGTGCCGCAGCATGGAAAAGGCCGACCTCGACGACGAGGACCGCGCGGCGGCCCACAAGATCCTGCGCATGCTGGCCCAGGACGCCGCTGAACTGGTGCGGCGCGCGATGGCCGTGACGCTGAAGGCCTCGGACCTGATTCCCCGTGATGTGGCGCGCAAGCTGGCGGCCGATGTCGACAGCGTCGCCCTGCCGATGATCAATTTCTCGCCCGCCTTCTCTGACGAGGACCTGATCGAGATCGTTCAGGCCGGGTCGCCGCTGCGCCAGGTCGCCGTGGCCGGCCGCCCTGACGTGGGCCGCGATGTGGCGACGGTGCTGGCCGAGGTCGGCTGCGAGCCGGCCGTGCGCACCCTGGCCGCCAATGACAACGCCGATGTGGCCGAGGCGGCGCTGGGGCGCTGCATCGACCGGTTCGGAGCCTCGCCGGAGATCGTCGCCGCGATCGCCTATCGCCAGGTCCTGCCGCTGTCGGTGACCGAGCGGCTGGTCGAGTTGGCGTCCGAGGCCGTGCGCGAGCATCTGGTCACGCGCCACGCCGTCGCCCCCGAAACCGCCATCCGGCTGGCCGCCTTCGCCCGCGAGCGCGCCACCGTCGATCTGGTCGATCAGGCCTCCAGCCAGGCCGACATGCCGGAGTTCGTGGCCCGGCTGAATGCGCGGCGGGTGCTGACGGCGTCGCTGCTGTTGCGGGCGCTGGCGCGGGGTCAGATGGCGCTGTTCGAGCATGGGGTGGCCGAGCTGGCGGGGACGCCGCATGCGCGGGCCTGGCTGATGATTCACGACGCCGGGCCGCTGGGGCTGAAGGCCATCTACGACCGCGCGGGCCTGCCGCCGCGCCTGTTCCAGGCCTACCGCGCCGGCGTCGACACCTGGCGTACGCTTCAGGCCGAGGGGGCGGATACGTCGGGCGACGCGTTCCGCCAGCAGATGCTGGAGCGGTTCCTGACCCAGCGCCCGAACGCGCCGCGCGAGGACCTGGCCTATCTGATGGAGCGGCTGGACCACGATCCGCTGCCGGCCAAGCCCCGGATCAGCGTCGCCGCCTGACAGCAAAACGCCCGCCGGAGGCGGGCGTCAGCGTCTTCGAGGCCGCGGAACCTCTCAGTTCAGGTGGTCGGCGACCCGCGCCTCGAGCGTTTCGGCCAGAATTTTGCCGACCGGATGGTCGTCGGTCTGGATTTCGTCGCGGACGACGGCCTTGATGGCGTCGATGTGGGCGTCGAGCAGGACGATCGGGGCGGCCATGCGCTTGGCCGGATCGTCCATCATCTTGCACAGGGAGCCGGCGAGGCGGGTCACCAGCGGATACTGATAGGTCGTGCCCAGCCCCTTGAGGTCATGGGCGCGGAAATACAGGGCCTCGGCCGTCGCGGCGTCATAGCCCAGGGTGCGGATGTCCGACTGAGCCTTGTCCAGCTTGACGATTTCGTCCAGCAGCCACTGGCCGAATTGAGCCGACATCGCCTTCAGCGCCTCTTCGGCCTTGGCGATGGCGCCGGCGTCGATGCCGCCGAAACCGCCTCCGACCTTCATGCGAAGGGTATTGGGCGGGCGAATGACCTGGGCCGGGTTGCTCACGGCTGACTCCTGCGTACGGACAGGAGGAGACTGGCATCTACGTCATTAAAAAGCGGTGCACGTTCGTCAGGACGCGAACTGCTCGGCCAGGACCCGTTCCTCGAACGACCGGCCGGCGTCGAACAGCATGGTCAGGGCGATGTCGCGGCGTTCGCGAACCTCGACCCGGGCCACGCGGCGGATTTCGAGATCGTCGGCCGTCGCGCTGACCGGCCGCTTGTCGGGCTCCAGCACCTCGAAACAGACCTTCGACTGATGCGGCAGCAGGGCGCCCCGCCAGCGGCGCGGGCGGAAGGCGCTGATCGGCGTCAGCGCCAGCACCCGGGAATCGAGCGGAATGATCGGTCCGTGAGCGGACAGGTTGTAGGCGGTCGATCCTGCGGCCGTGGCCAGCATACAGCCGTCGCACGACAGTTCCTCCAGCCGGACGCGGCCGTCGACGGTGATGCGCAGCTTGGCGCTCTGGCGGGTCTGGCGCAGCAGGGAGACCTCGTTGATGGCCACGCCGCTGTGAGTCTGACCGGCCTCGGTCCAGGCGTCCATCTGCAGCGGGTGGATGACGGCCCGTCCGGCTCCCGCCAGCCGCTCCAGCAATCCCTCCTCCTCGAAATCGTTCATCAGAAAGCCGACCGAGCCGCGATTCATGCCGAACACGGGCGTGCGCCGCTCCATGACGGTGTGCAGCGTCTCGAGCATGAAACCGTCACCCCCGAGGGCGACGATGACCTGGGCTTCGGCTGGATCGGCCGAGCCGTAGCGTTCCTCCAGTCGTTCACGCGCCGCCTGGGCTTCGGCCCGGTCCGAGGCGGCGAAGGCGATGCGGAGAGGGGGTGCGGGCTCGGTCACGACCGCACGCAAGCCGAGCCGGCCGGCGAAGTCAAACGGCGGCTTGCAGTTCGCCGTGGTCGCCGCCGATCAGAACGCGAAACGAACGCCCCGCGGACCCCTGGGACAGCGCGCCCCGAAGCCAGACCGCTTCGCCCTGATCGCCGGGAAGGGATTCATTCAGCTTGCGCAGTTCGACCAGCAGGGTGGGGAAGACGGCCCGGTCGATGCCGACGGCGGCGCAAGCGTAATAGAGGGCCTCCGGCGTCGACGCCGACAGCGCCGTGCGCACCTGACCGACAGCGAATCCGCCCAGGGCCGCCAGACCGTGCGAGAACAGGCTCAGGCGCTTTTCCCGAACCGCGCGGATCAGCAGGCCCGGCCGAAGCTGTCCGGCGGACTGCAGCTTGTCGATCAGCCGCCGCTCCATCTCGTCGCGGTCGCCCTGGTCCGCCGGGGCCTCGGGGGCGGCGGGGTGCAGGACACTCTCAACCGCGTCATGGACGGCGGAAGCCAGGGCCTGTTCGCTGATGGTGAACCGGGCGGCGATCGACTGGCGCAGCGCTGTGCCGACCCAGTGATACATTTGCTCGGCCAGGGTCTCGGTCAGCAGCGGGTGGCGGGTCAGGGGGCCGCGCAGGGCGGCGATCCGGCGAGAATGCTCGACCAGCCGACGCACGCCCTCGGTGCTGATCTCGGCGGTGCGGTTGGTGGACAGGGCCATGAGGACGGCCGGCTCGGCCCGATCGATCACGGCGTCGGCGATGCGCCCGCTGATCCGGGGTCGGCGGGCCACGGCGATCTGGTGCTCCAGCGAGGCCTCGATCAGGACGCGCAGCAGGTCGTCGTCCTGCAGGATCGGGCTGGAGGCCAGGATGGGCCGGGCGATCTCGATCTCGTCGAGGGCCAGGACGTTGACCAGGGCGACCGGCGCCCAGTCGGCGTGGGCCAGTTTCTCCGACAGCACCCTGCGGACCTCGCGTTCGGCCTGGCGGGCGAGCGTCAGGAAGATCTCGGCGAGGACGGGGGAGAGTTCTCCCGACGGCGGGGAGGCGTCGCACAGCGCCACGACGCCCATCAAAAGCCGCTGGCGGGCGTCGGCACCGGTGTCGCGGGCGAGCTCCAGCAATTCGCTGGGCCGGGGCGCGGAGCCGGCGTAGGGGCTGGCAGGCACGAGTTGGACGAGTACCACGGGCGTCTCCGGCGCGCCGACAGAGGTCAGCGAGGACGACGCTAGGCCCGGCCCACTAAGACGCGGTTAACGGAAGCTGAATCTTGACGGCGGCTTCCGGCGGCGCGAGCGTGCGCCGTTGATCAGAACGAGGACCGCGATCATGGCCGACGGCGCCGCTGTTTCCCTGAAATCCAGGGTCTCCCAGGCCGAATGGACGGCCCGGGTGGATCTCGCGGCCCTCTATCGGCTTGTGGCGCTGCACGGGTGGGACGACATGATCTTCACCCATATCTCGGCCCGGGTTCCGGGGCCGGAGCACCATTTCCTGATCAATCCCTATGGCTGGTATTTCGAGGAGATGACCGCTTCGTGCCTGGTCAAGGTCGATCTGGACGGGAATGTGGTCCAGGAGACCACCAGCTTCATCAACCCGGCCGGCTTCACCATCCATTCGGCCATCCACGCCGCGCGCGAGGACGCCCATTTCGTCATCCATCTGCATACGGTCGCGGGCGTGGGGGTGGCGGCGCAAGCCGAGGGGCTGCTGCCCATCGGTCAGAACGCCTGCCTGCTACAGCATCAGGTCGCCTATCACGGCTATGAAGGCCTGGCACTGAACCACGACGAGCGCGAGCGGCTGGTGGCGGACCTGGGCGACAAGCCGCTGATGCTGCTGCGCAACCACGGCACCCTGGCGGTGGGCCAGACCGCCGCGGCGGCCTGGGTCGGGATGTTCTTCCTCGAACGGGCCTGCGCCCAGCAGGTGGCGGCCCTGTCGGGCGGGCGCGAGCACGTCCTGATCGCGCCGGACGCGGCCCAGGCGGAGACGCGAGACCAGGGCAGGGGCATCGGCTTCATCTCGTCCCTGGCCTGGCCCGGCGCCCTGCGCATGCTGGACCGCAGGTCGCCGGGTTACGACATTTGAGATTCGCCGGCGGTCTCATGGCCGCATCGGCCTTGCTGGCGGGCGCCGGACCCGTGCTGGCCGGTCCGTGGACCCAGCCCAGGGGCGAGGGCCAGTGGATCGTCAAATACGAGGACATGCGGGCCGACCGCGGCTTCGATATGGACGGATCGCTGGCCGACCTGCCGGCCGAGCGCCGCGACACGGCCATAGGCCTGTTCGCGGAGTATGGCGTCACCGACCGGCTGACGGTGCGGTTCAAGGGCGACTGGCAATCGGGCGAGGACGCTTTTGTCGACTATGAAGGGCGCGGACCGATCGAGATCGGGCTGACCTGGCAGGCCTGGCGGGACGAGCGCACGGCGGTCAGCCTGTACGCCGGCTATGCCGACGGCGGGGAGGGGCGCAACGCCGGCTATGCGGCGCCCGGCGTGGGCGAGAGCGATTGGGAGGCGCGCGCCTCGGTCGGGCGCGCGTTCGGCCCGTCCGAGCGATGGCGGACCAGCGGCGCCTTCGTGGACCTTCAGGCCGCGCGGCGGATGCGCCAGGGTTTGCCGGACGAGACGCGGATAGACGCCACGGCGGGCGCCCGTTTCGGCGACGACTGGATGGTTCTCGGCCAGGCCTTCGGCGGGCAGGCCGATGACGGAGGGCCACGCTGGCTGTCGCTGGAGGCGTCGGTGGTGCGCGACTTCGGCGACTGGAGCGTTCAGGCCGGCTGGCGCCAGGCCGTATCCGGACGCGAGACCCCCGAAAGCGCCGGGCCGGTCATCGCGCTGTGGCGGCGGTTCTGACCGCGCCATCGCGGCGGGCCTTTCAGGCGACGGAACGGGAAACGATGTCCGTTACAGGGACTTTGGTTGCATCGGCGGCTTCAGCCGTTAAGTCGGCTCGGTCAACCGCCGGAAAGCCTCCCGAGTGATCAAACGCCACTTTTTCCTGTTCGCCGCCGCCGTGCTGCTGGGTCTGATGGTCGTGGCCGTCGTCCTGAAGATGGCCTTCGCGGGCGAAGAGAAGGCCGGCGGCGGCCCGGGCGGACGCGGCGGCCCAGGCGGCGGGCGCGGACAGACCGTCTCCGAGGCCGTGATCGGGGCGCGGTCGTTCACCGATGAGATCCGGGTGCTGGGCGTGGCGCGCGGCCGGCGCTCGGTCAACATCACCGCCTCGACCAGCGAACTGATCACCCGTGTGCTGTTCACCGACGGCCAGAGGGTCGCGGCGGGTACGCCGCTGGTCGAACTTCAGGCGCGCGAGGAAGACGCCGGCATCATCGAGGCGCGAGCCCAGGTGGCCCAGGCCCAGCGCCAGCATGATCGCTACAAGACGCTGGCCGACCGGGGCATCGCCCCGCGGGTGACGGCCGAGGACGCGGAGACGGCGCTGGAAACCGCGCAGGCCTCGCTGGCGGCGGCGCAGGCGCGACGCGGCGACCGCCTGATCCGGGCGCCGTTCGGCGGCGTGCTGGGCCTGAGTTCGGTGACCGCGGGAACCCTGGTCAATCCGGGCGGGGTGATCACGACTCTGGATGACATCGACGTCGTGCGCGTCGATTTCCCGGTGCCGGAACGGTATCTGGGCGTGCTGCGCGCCGGGACGCCGATCCGGGCCACCATCGACGCCTATGGCGACGAGGCCTTCGCCGGCCGGATCGCCCTGGTCGACACCCGGGTCAATGAACAGACCCGCGCCATCACCGCCCGCGCCGAGATTCCCAACCCCGGCGCCCGCATCCGGCCCGGCATGGCCGTTCAGGTCGCGGTCCAGCAGGGCCAGCGCACCGCGCCCGCCGCCCCCGAGGCCGCCGTTCAGTACGAGGGCGAAGGCGCCTTCGTCTATCGTATCGCCCGCGGCGAGCGGGGTTCGACCGCCCAGCGCGTCGAGGTCGAAACCGGCTCGGTCGAGGGCGGATTCGTCGAAGTCATCTCCGGACTGAACGTCGGAGACCGCATCGTCGGCTCGGGTCTGAACCGCATCCAGCCGGGCGCGCCGGTGCGCGTCGCGGGCCAGGGCGGTCGCCGACCGGCCGCGGCCCCGGCCCGCGGCGCACCGCAATGATGCTGTCGGACATCTCGGTTCGCCGGCCGGTTCTGGCGGCGGTCGCCGCCATCGTGCTGTGCGTGATCGGGGCGGCCGCCTTCTTCTTCCTGCCGGTGCGGGAACTGCCCGACGTCGACCCGCCGATCGTCTCGGTCAGCACCACCTATGCCGGGGCCTCGGCCGAGGTGATCGAGAGCCGGATCACCGAGCCGATCGAACAGCAGATCGCCGGCATCCAGGGCGTCGCGCGGATCAACTCCTCCAGCCGGGACGGGCGGTCGAACGTCTCGATCGAATTCTCGCTGGACCGCAACATCGACGACGCCGCCAACGACGTGCGCGACCGCGTGTCCCGCGTCGTCGGCCGTCTGCCGGATCAGGCCCAGCCGCCGGAGGTGTCAAAGGCCGACAGCGACAGCCAGCCGATCATGATCCTGTTCCTGCGCTCGACCACGATGAATCGGCTGGAGCTGACCGACTATGC
Source organism: Brevundimonas vancanneytii (assembly GCA_943373195.1). Lineage (GTDB taxonomy): Bacteria > Pseudomonadota > Alphaproteobacteria > Caulobacterales > Caulobacteraceae > Brevundimonas > Brevundimonas vancanneytii_B. The sequence goes on along the minus strand of CALSBO010000034.1, from coordinate 15,674 downwards.
CGACCGCTACCTGATCGACCGGCTGGCCACGGTGCCGGGGGTAGCCCAGGTGCAGATCTATGGTGAGCAGCGCTACGCCATGCGCATCTGGCTGGACGCCGCCGCGCTGGCCGCCCGCGGTCTGACTGTGATCGACGTCGAAACCGCCCTGACCGCCCAGAACGTGGAACTGCCTGCCGGCCAGCTGGAATCGGGCCAGAAAGACTACACCGTCCGCGTCGCCCGCACCTACGCCCGGGCCGAGGACTTCCGTCAGCTCCCTATCGGCACCCGGGGCTCGGGACCGTCCGCGGCCCCGCAGACCGGCGGCGCCCCCCCCGTGCCCGGCGCCCTCGTCCCGTCAAGCGCCACGGCTCTGCCGAGCGGCGCGTCAGGCGCCATCCAGGGCCAGTCCGGCTATGTCACGCGGCTGGGCGACATCGCCCGCATCGTCGAGGCCCCGGCGGAGGATCGCCGCCTGTTCCGCGGCAATGGACAGGACCAGATCGGCCTCGCCGTCACACGTCAGGCGCAGTCCAACGACCTGGTCATATCGGACGGCGTCGAGGCGATGCTGGAAGCGGTGCGCCCCAGTCTGCCCGAAGGCACGGAGCTGGTCGTCGGATCGGACAATTCGGTGTTCACCTCGCACGCCATCGAGGAGGTCTGGATCACCATCGGCATCTCCCTGGCCCTGGTGGCCCTGGTGAATTTCATCTTTCTGGGCAGTCTGCGCGCGGCCTTCATTCCGTCGGTCGTGGCGCCGATCTGCCTGCTGTCGACCTTCATCGTCCTGGCGCCACTGGGTTTTTCGCTGAACCTGCTGACCCTGTTGGCCCTGGTTCTGGCCATCGGTCTGGTGGTCGACGACGCCATCGTGGTGACCGAGAATATCCAGCGCCGCCTGGATCACGGCGAACCGCCGCTGGTGGCGGCCGAGCGCGGCGCGCGTCAGGTCTTCTTCGCCGTGGTGGCGACGACGGTGGTGCTGCTGGCGGTGTTCGCGCCGCTGCTGTTCCTGCCCGGCTATGTCGGCCGGTTGTTCGTGGAACTGGCGGCAGCCATCGCAGCGGCTGTGGCCTTCTCGGCTTTCCTTGCCCTCACGCTCTCCCCCATGCTGGCGTCGCGCATCCTGCGGCCGGCGAAGACCGGCGGCTGGGTCGCTCGCAAGGTCGATCGCGCGATGGAGGCGCTGCGGAACTCCTATCAGAACTCGCTGCAGGCCATGCTGGGCAAGCGGATCGCGGTCGTCGGCATGGCGGGGCTGATCGTGGCCGTCGCAGGCGGCGCCGCGGTCATGTTCTTCAGCCTGCCGAATGAACTGGTGCCGGCGGAAGACCGGGGCCGGGTGCAACTGCGTGTTCAGGGACCCGAAGGCGCAGGGTTTGACTACACCCGCAACATCATGATGGGGATCGAACCCATCCTGGCCGAGTACAAGGCCAGCGGCGAAGCGAGCAGCTATCTGATCTCCGCGCCGGGTTTCGGCGGCGGCGGCTTCAACTCCGGCAATGGTGTTCTGATCCTCGGCGACTGGTCCGAACGCGATCGGTCCGCGGACGAGATCGCCCAGGAACTGAACGGCAAGCTGCGCGGCCAGACCGACGCCCAGGTCAACGCCTCGGTCCCCGGCGCCTTCCAGCGCGGCGGAGGCAACTCCAACTCGATCGAGATGGTCGTGACGGGCGCCGAATACGAAGACATCTACAACTGGCTGCAACCCGTGCTGGCCGCGTCGCTGGAGAACCCCGGCCTGTCGCGACCGCGCCTGAACTATGAACCGAACGCCCCGCGCTTGCTGGTCGATGTCGATCCCGAGAAGGCGGCGGCCCTTGGCGTCTCGTCACAGGCCATCGGCCGGACGCTGGAGACGATGTTCGGCTCGCGGCGCGCGACCACCTATCTGCGTGGCGGTCAGGAATATGACGTCATTCTGCAGACCGAGCGCGCCGAGCGCCGCAGCGTCGCTGACCTCGAAGCCCTCTACGTCGCGACCGGCTCGGGACAGCTGGTGCCCCTGTCGGCCGTGGTCACCACCGAAACCTCTGGCGACACGCCGGACCGTCGGCGACTGGATCGCCAGCGGGCCATTTCCATCTCGGCCGATCTGAACCCGGGCATGACGCTGGTGGATGCGACCGAGTTCATGACCCGCGTCTCGCAGGAACAGCCGCAGGGCGTCGTCACCACCCAGTGGGGCGGCGCGGCGCGGGATCAGCAGGAGGCGGGCGGCGCCGTCGCGGCGGCCTTCGGCCTGGCCCTGTTGCTGGTGTTTCTGGTGCTGGCGGCGCAGTTCGAGAGCTGGATCACACCGGCCGTGATCATGCTGACCGTGCCGCTGGCGGCGGCGGGCGGTCTTTTCGGCCTGATGATGGCGGGGTCCAGCCTCAACATCTACAGCCAGATCGGCCTGATCATCCTGATCGGGGTAGCGGCCAAGAACGGCATTCTGATCGTCGAGTTCGCCAACCAGCTGCGCGACCAGGGCCGGTCGATCCAGGAGGCGATCATCGAATCGTCCACCCTGCGGCTGCGGCCGATCATCATGACCTCGATCGCCACCGCCTTCGGGGCCTTGCCGCTGGTGCTTTGGCAGGGCGCGGGGGCGGGCAGCCGTCAGACCATCGGGGTGGTGATCTTCTCCGGGGCGATGTTCGCGACCCTGCTGACCCTGTTCGTGGTGCCGGTGATCTATGGCGCGCTCGCCCGCTTCACCAAATCGCCCGAATACACCGCCCGCAAGATCGAGGAATGGGAGGCGCAGGAGGCCGCCGCCAACGACGCTTTGCCGGCGGCGGCCGAATAGCGGTCAGGGCTGCGGTGGCGGCGTGTAGCCGGTCTCGACCTTGAGGAAGGCGATGACGTCGCGCCGGTCGGTCGGATCGGGGATGCCGGCGAAACTCATCTTGGTGCCCCGCAGGAAGGTGCGCGGGTTCTCCAGCCATTGGTCGAGGCGTTCACCGTCCCAGGCGAATCCGGCGGCCTTGACGGCCGGGGAATAGTTGAAGCCCGGATGGGTCCCCGCCTGACGCCCGAACACGCCGTAGAGGTTCGGCCCGGTCATGTTCGAGCCGCCCTCGGTCAGGGTGTGGCAGGAGCGGCAGCGGGCGAAGGCGCGGCGGCCGTTGTCCAGATCGGCGGCGTTCCAGGGGGCGGGCAGGGCGGCCAGCAGGGCGGCCTTCTCGGCCGCGGTCGGCGCCGGGCGGGCCGGGGCGGCGGGGGCGTCCGCCTTTTGGCCCTGATCCGAGCCTTGGCCGCAGCCGGTCAACGCGAGGGCGGCGAGGGCGGTCAGAGCGGGAACGATCAGAGTGAGGCGGGGCATCGGCGGTCTCCGGCGGCGTCCGCCTGTGATAGCCCAACCATGGCGGCGGGCAACCGGCTGCGGCGACGCATCGGGCTGGACGAAGCGCAGTCGCACCTGATAATCAGTGTCAACACGCGGATGGCCGCGCCGATGGTCCACGAACCCATGTCCGACACCCGTAAACTCAGTGAGGCCCGACAGGGCGACCGGGGCGTCATCGTCCAGGTGGGGGATCACTGCCACCACGACGGCCATGCGCTGGAACTGGAGCGCCGCTTGCTGGAACTGGGCTTCGTCGAGGGCGCAAACGTCGAACTGCTGCACGAGGGCCTGTTCGGACGCGATCCCATCGCCATGAAGGTGGACGACATGCGTGTCGCCCTGCGCCGCCACGAGGCGGCCAGCCTGACCGTCCGCTTCGAACCGGTCGGCGCCTGATGGATATGACGGTTCGGAGCGCGCGGGTCGCGCTCGTCGGCAATCCGAACAGCGGCAAGACCGCCCTGTTCAACGCCCTGACCGGCGCCCATCAGAAGGTCGCCAACTACGCCGGCGTCACGGTGGAGCGGAAGGAAGGCCTGATCCGGTCGGCGGAGGGCCGGACCATGGCGCTGCTGGACCTGCCCGGCACCTATTCCCTGCGCGCCCGCAGTCCGGACGAGGAGATCACGCGCGATGCGGTGCTGGGCCGGCTGGCGGGTGAGACGCCGCCGGACGTGATCGTCGCAGTCGCCGACGCCACCAATCTGCGGCTGGTGCTGCGGCTGGTGCTGGAGCTGAAAACCGTCGGCCGACCGATGGTGCTGGCGCTCAACATGTACGACATCGCCCAGCGTCAGGGCCTGCGCATCGACCTGGAGCGGCTGTCGGCCGAGCTGGGCGTGCCGGTCGTGCCGACGACCGCGACGCGGCGACGCGGGATCGATGAGCTGGTCGCGGCGATCGACGCCGCCGCCGGCGCCGCAAGCGCCACCGTCGAAAACGCCTGGAGCGCGCCGGACGCCGACGCCCTGCGCGGCGCGGCGCGCGAGGCCGAGCGGATCATGAGGTCCTGCGTCCGTCCGCCGGAACGGCCTGATACCCTCACGGGCCGGATAGACTCCGTTCTTCTGCACCCGGTCGGGGGTCTGGTGATCCTGCTGGCTCTGCTGTTCGTCATGTTCCAGGCCGTCTTCACCTGGGCGACGCCGCTGATGGACGGCATCGAGGGCGCCCTGGCGATGCTGGGCGGCTGGGTGGCGACCGTGATGCCCGACGGCATCTGGGAAAGCCTGATTGTCGACGGCCTGATCTCGGGGGTCGGCAGCGTGCTGGTCTTCCTGCCCCAGATCCTGATCCTGTTCCTGTTCATCATCCTGCTGGAGGACTTCGGCTATATGGCCCGGGCCGCCTTCCTGATGGACCGGATCATGGGCGGGGCGGGCCTTCACGGACGAGCCTTTATTCCCCTGCTCAGCAGTTTCGCCTGCGCCATTCCCGGCGTCATGGCGGCGCGGGTGATCGACAGCAAGCGCGACCGCCTGACCACCATCATGGTGGCGCCGCTGATGACCTGTTCGGCGCGGATTCCGGTCTACACCCTGATCATCGCCGCCTTCATTCCCAACCAGACCGTCTGGGGCTTCGCCAGTCTGCAGGGGCTGGTGATGTTCGGCCTGTACGCCGCCGGGATCGTCAGCGCCCTGCTCGTCTCCTTCGTTATCCGCAAGGTGTTCTGGAGAGGCGCGGTCGAGCCGTTCATGATGGAGCTTCCGGCCTACAAGACGCCGGACCTGAAGAGCGTGCTGTTCAATCTTTGGCTCCGGGCGCGCATCTTCCTGGAGCGGGCGGGGCGGATCATCCTGCCGTTGATGATCATCGTCTGGGCCTTGGCGACCTTCCCCTATCCACCCGAGGGCGCGACGCGGCCGGCCATCGACTACAGTTTCGCGGGCATGATCGGTCACGGGCTGGAGCCGATCTTCGCCCCCATCGGCTTCAACTGGCAGATGGTCATCGCCCTGGTGCCGGGCATGGCGGCCCGCGAGGTCGCGGTGGCGGCCCTGGGCACGGTCTATGCGGTCGCTGATCCCGAAAGCGCCACCAGCCTGCTGGGCGCGACCCTTGCGGCCCAATGGTCGCTGGCGACGGGTCTGGCCTTCCTCGCCTGGTACGTCTTCGCGCCGCAGTGCGTGGCGACCCTGGGCGTGGTCAAGCGCGAGCTGAACTCGTGGAAATGGATGTGGGTGATGGTCGCCTACATGTTCGGCTTGGCCTATCTGGCGGCCTTCGTCGTCTATCGCGTGGCCGTGGCGATGGGCGGCGGATAGGCGCCGGATCGTTCGCGCGTCGCACGACGGCGGTTGACAAGCACGAGGCCTTGAGGCGAATCCCCTTTCGTCCGGGGAGGTTGTGATGCTGTCGCCGCTAAAGCCGTTGTTGTGTCGGCACGAGTTCTACTGGTCAGAGCGTCATCGATCCGACCTGTGCCGTCGTTGCGGCAAGACCCAGGCCGTCGCGGCGCCGTCCGCCGCCATCCCGGCGGAGGAAGGGCTTCTGGAGCCGGCGGCGGAGCCCGGGTTCCTGACCGGCGTGCTGGACCCGATCGGGACGCTGGACCGCGCCTTCTTCGAGATTCCACCTGCAGACGGACCTCTCCCGGCGGCCGCGGAGCCGGCGGCGCCGGTGCGTCGCGCGATCAGCGCCCAGGTGCTGAAGGCCCAGGCGCGGGAGCGGCGCGAGAATCTGCTGGCCCTTCTGGACCGGATCGCCGAGGGCGGCCAGCCCAGTCGGCGGGATTCGCTGGACGTTGTCCTGGCCGTCATCGAGGACGCCCATTCGGCCGATCCGGTGCTGTTCGGGAGCAACGCCGCGGGCCATTTCGCGCGTTTGCACGAGGCGCGGAGCGGACTGATCTTCTGAGGGTGGGGATGGTGCCGGCTGCAGGAATCGAACCCGCGACATCCAGTTTACAAAACTGGCGCTCTACCAACTGAGCTAAGCCGGCCGCCGTCTCGACGGGCGGCCCTTATGCTGGCGCGGCGGGACGAACGTCAAGCACCTCAGGCGGCGTGGGCCAGCAGGGCCAGTAGGGCGAAACTGGCCAGCCAGTGCTCGCCCATATAGTCGCCGGTGACATGGGGCAGGGCGGCGTCGAGGTGCACCTCCGCCGCTTCCAGGGCGATCGAGCGACGGGGATCGGTGGAGGGCAGGGCCGCGGCGATCTCGCGCCAGCACCACGCGCGGCTCAGGTTCAGCCCGTCCAGATGGGCGATCTTGCCGTCGGAGCGGTCGCTGACGCTGGCCGGGGCGAACAGGGTCGAGGGACGGCGCTCGGCCAGCCGGGGCAGGAAGGCGTCGAACCAGGCCGCGAAGACCTCGGGCGCGAAGGTTCTGCGCATCAGCACCGCCTCGATCAGGGCGGGGGACAGGAACTCATCCTGCGACGGCTCCCACGCCTGACAGTCGCGGTCGGTCGCATGCCAGCACAAGGCCCGGTCGCGGCACAGGGCGGCGAGGTCGGAGTCGCCCACGGCCTCGGCATAGTCCAGCGCCAGCCTGAGGGCGAAGGCGGTGTTGTAGTGGGTCCCGACCCGCACCGGATAGTCGGCCAGCGGCAGGAAGTCGGTGAAGCGCCGGGCGAAGGCCCGCGCCAGAGGGCGCAGGGCAGCGGCGCGGTCGTCGCCGTGCCGCTCCAGCTCCGCCGCCAACATCAGCAGCCAGGCCCAGCCGTAGGGCCGCTCGAACCCCCGGCTGCCGGGCCGGTCCAGGTAGGCGGTCTCGGCGGCGACGTTCTGCGCCGTGAACAGGCGGTCGGCCAGGCTCCGGATGCGACCGGCCTCGGGCAGGTCCGGATACAGCCGCAGAAGGGTGAACAGGGTCCACCAGCCGTGGACGCAGGAGTGCCAGTCGAAACTGCCGAAGAAGATCGGATGCAGGGCGCGCGGGCCCTGGACGTCGGCGGGGCCGGCCAGAGCGTGATCCATCTTGTTCGGATATTCGCGCGTCACATGGCCGAGGGCGGCGGTGGCGAAGCGCGAAGCGATGGCGGCGTCGAGGACATGCGCCATGATCAGAACCGGAAGGCCAGGGCGTACATCAGCGCCATATTGACGAACAGCAGGATCAGGGCCGTCGGAATCTGGGCGCGGATGACGCCGTTCAGGGCGTCGTTGCGGTCGGGCAGTTCCAGAAGATTGGCCGGCACCACGTTGAAATTGGCCGCCATCGGGGTCATCAGCGTGCCGCAGAAGCCGGCCAGCATGCCGATGGCGCAGACGATGGCCGGGTCGCCGCCGAACTGGCCGACCACGAACGGCAGGCCGATGGCGGCGGTCATTACCGGGAAGGCGGCGAAGGCGTTGCCCATGATGACGGTGAAAAGCGCCATGCCGAGGCAATAGGCGACGACGGCCAGCAGGGGCGAGCTCATCGGCACCGCCTGGGTCACCAGCTCGCCGACCACCCCGCCGACGTCGGCGGCCAGGAAGACCGCTCCCAGCGAGGCCAGCATCTGCGGCAGCAGCGCGGCCCAGCCGATGGAGTCCATCAGCCGCCGGCCTTCCTGCACCGGGGCCATGATCGGCGGCCGCAGCCAGGCCATGGCGACGGCGAGGGCGATGAGGCAGCCGAGGCCGAGCGCGATCAGCGTCGTCTGGGTCGGGGAGATCAGCCAGGCGCCGACATCCGTGTGTTTGGCCGCGAGCGTTCCCCCGACGGCGATCAGGGGCACGATCAGGGCGGGGATGAACAGGGCGTTGCGGCGCCGGGTCGCGCTCTCGCGCCGTTCGTCCAGCGTGGTCGTGGCCGGGCGACCGACGCCCAGGGCCTTGAAGCCGCCGACCGCGACGAGGGCCAGCACCAGCACGCCGTTGCCGAGACCGCCCAGCCATGAGCCGAACAGCATGGAGGCCGCGATCAGGCCCCAGAAGACGGCGCTGCGGATCCGGGTCGGATGCTCGCGATCCCGCAGCGTCAGGACGGCGAAGGCCAGGAACATCAGGCCGACGAGGATATAGGCGTGGTCGAGGGTGATCATCGGCCCGCCTCCGCGTCACGGGCGGCGAGGCCGCGCGCTATCTCGCGGTCGAACATCAAGAGCCGGACCCCGTGGATGGCGAAGGCGGCGATGGCGGTCGGAATGGCCCAGACCGACAGCTGCAGCGGTTCGACGATGATCCCCGCCTGTTCGAGGAAGCCGACCATCAGGACGATCGAGCCGATGGCGATGAAGATGTCCTCGCCGAAGAAAAGCCCGATGTTGTCGGTGGCGGCCGACATGCCGCGGATTCGGAAGCGGAGCTTGTCGGGCAGGTCGCCGCCCGCCTGGACCTCGGCGGCGCCCTCGGCCATGGGGGCGACCAGCGGCCGGACCATCTGCGGATGGCCGCCCAGCGAGGTGAGGCCGAGCGCCGAGGTGGCCTGGCGCACCAGCAGATAGGTCAGCAGCAGTCGCCCGGTCGTGGCCGCCCTGACCTGGGCGATCAGCATCCGGGCGCGTTCCTGCAGCCCCGCCCGTTCGAGCAGGCCGATGACGGGCAGGATCAGCCAGGTGATGTGGAAATAGCGGTTGTCGTTGAACGCCTCGCCGAAGGCCGCCAGAGTCGCGACGCCTGCCCGGGCCAGGGCCGCGAGGTCGACGCCGGGGGCCATCGCAGCGGTTATCCCGGTGACGATGGCGGCGATCAGTATCACCAGCAGCGGATTGATCCGGGCCACGAAGCCCGCGACCACCACCGCAATTCCCAGAAGCACCAGCATCGGATTCTCCCCTCCCGCCGATGGTTGCCCCGAACGCCCGGTTCAGGAAGCCCTTTTCGCGCCAAACCCGCCGCCGCCCGGCGTCTCGATGACGAAGACGTCGCCTGCGGCCATTTCGACCTCGGCTGTCGCGCCCAGGGCCTCGACCGCGCCGCCGGTGCGCTCGACCCGGTTGATCCCGACGGCCCCCTCCTCGCCTCCCGCCACGCCGAACGGGGCGGTGCGCCGGTGGTTGGACAGGATGGCGGCGGTCAGGGGCTCGAGGAATCGCACCCGCCGGATCGCCCCGTCGCCGCCCCGGTTGGCGCCGTCGCCGCCCGAACCGCGCCGGATGGAGAACGCCTCCAGCAGGACAGGGAAGCGGGTCTCCAGCACCTCCGGATCGGTCAGCCGGCTGTTGGTCATGTGTGTCTGGACCGCCGCCGCGCCGTCGAAACCCGGCCCGGCGCCCGAGCCGCCGGCGATGGTCTCGTAGTACTGGCGGGCGTCGTCGCCGAAGGTGAAATTGTTCATCGTGCCCTGGCTGGCCGCCAGAACGCCGAGGGCTCCGTAGAGGCAATCGACCACCGCCTGGCTGGTTTCGACGTTGCCCGCCACCACCGCCGCCGGATAGCGGGGGTTCAGCATCGAGCCCTCGGGCACGATCAGCCGGATCGGTTTCAGACAGCCTTCGTTCAGCGGGATGGCGTCGTCGACCAGGGTGCGGAAGACGTACAGGGTCGCCGCCCGCGCGATCGACAAGGGGGCGTTGAAATTATTGGGCAGTTGGTCGCTCGTGCCGGTGAAGTCGACCACGGCGCCGCGGGTCGCGGGATCGACGTCGATCCGCACCCGGATGACCCCCCCGTCATCCATCTCGAGCGCGAAGGCCCCCGGCTTCAAGGCCGCGATGGCGCGCCGGACGGCCTCCTCGGCATTGTCCTGGACGTGGCGCATATAGGCGGCCACGACGGGCCGTCCGAACTCGCCGACCATCCGCATGAGCTCGTCTCCGCCGCGGGCGCAGGAGGCGATCTGGGCCTTCAGGTCGGCCAGGTTCTGGTCGACGTTGCGCGAGGGCCAGCGGCCCGAGGCGAACAGGGCCCGGGTTTCGGCGTCCCTCAGCCGCCCGGCGTCGACCAGCAGGAAGTCGTCGATCAGCACCCCCTCCTCCTCGACGGTCTTCGAGGACGGCGGCATCGACCCGGGCGTGATCCCGCCGACATCGGCGTGGTGTCCCCGCGCGGCGACGTAGAAGGCGGGCGCGTCGTCGTCGCCGAGGAACACCGGCATGATGACGGTGATGTCGGGCAGGTGGGTGCCGCCGTTGTAGGGGGCGTTGAGCATATAGACGTCGCCGCGCCGCATGCCCCGGCCGTCGGCGCCGCCGCCGCGCGAGGCGATGACGGTGCGGATGCTCTCGCCCATCGAGCCGAGGTGGACGGGGATGTGCGGGGCGTTGGCGATCAGGGCGCCGGTCGCGTCGAACAGGGCGCAGGAGAAGTCAAGCCGCTCCTTGATATTGACCGAATAGGCGGTCGCCCGAAGCGCCTCGCCCATCTGTTCGGCGCAGGCCATGAAGCGGCTGTTGAACACCTCGAGCATGATCGGATCGGCGTCCGTGCCGATGGCGGTGCGGGCGGGCAGGGGGGTGGTGCGCTCGAGGATCAGGTTCAGCGCCGCGTCGGCCGAGGCGCGCCAGCCCGGCTCGACCACGGTGGTGCCGGTGTCTTCCAGGATGATGGCCGGTCCGTCGACCGCTGCGCCGGGTCCGAAGGCGTCGCGGCGGTAGACCGGCGTGTCGTGATCCGCCCCCGCCATGCGCACCAGAACCCGGACCACGGACCGGACATCACGATCTCCCTCCCCTTCATGGGGAGGGACGGCGGCGCGCGAGCGACGCCCGGGTGGGGGAGTTTCGGACAGCCCCACCCGGACCGCTTCGCGGTCGTCCCTCCCCACTTCGGGGGAGGGAGACGCGGACGCGGTTTGTCCCGGTGCCCCCACCGCCTCGACCTCCAGCGTCTCGACCACCAGGGCCTTGTCCTCGGCGAAGAAGCCGAAGCGCAGCCGGTGCAGGGCCTCGAACGCGGCGCGCATCTCGGTCGCCGGGCCGAAGGGAACGACCAGCGGCGTGTCGGACCCGGCGAATTTGATCTCCGCCCGGACCAAGGTGGTGAGGGCGGCATCGGCGAATCCCTGGGCGATCAGATCGCCGCGCGCCTGACGGTCGAGGGAGGCGACGCGCGCCGCCAAGGCGGCGTCGCCGGCGGCCTCCAGCGGCGCCGCCACGGTCGCCTGCCGGATGGCCCGCACCTCGGCCAGCCCCATGCCATAGGCCGAGAGCACGCCCGCGAACGGATGCAGCATGACCCGTGTCATGCCCAGGGCGTCGGCGACGAGGCATGCGTGCTGCCCCCCGGCGCCGCCGAAACAGTTCAGCACGTAGCGGGTGACGTCGTAGCCGCGCTGGATCGAGACCGACTTGATCGCCTCGGCCATGTTCTGGACGGCGATGGTGACGAAGCCCTCGGCCAGGGCCTCCGGTGTCGCGGCGCGGCCGGTCGTACGCGCGACCTCTGCGGCCAGCGCCGCGAAGCCTGCCTTCACCGCCTCGGCGTCGAGCGGCTGATCGCCGTCAGGGCCGAACACCGCCGGGAACTGGTCGGGCCGCAACTTGCCCAGCATGACGTTGCAGTCGGTCACCGTCAGCGGCCCGCCCCGGCGATAGGCCGCCGGACCCGGCACGGCGCCGGCCGATTCCGGCCCGACCCTCAGCCGTGAGCCGTCGAAGCGGCAGATCGAGCCGCCGCCCGCCGCCACCGTATGGATGCCCAGCATCGGCGCGCGCAGCCGCACCCCCGCCACCACGGCGTCGGAGGTCCGCTCATAGTCGCCGGCGAAATGAGAGACGTCGGTCGAGGTGCCGCCCATGTCGAAGCCGATGACCCGTTCGAACCCGGCCGCCCGCGCTGTCTCGGCCATGCCGACCACGCCGCCGGCGGGTCCCGAGAGGATGGCGTCCTTGCCGCGGAAGGCCTCCGCCGCCGTCAGCCCGCCGCTGGACTGCATGAACAGCAGCGGGGTCGCGGGACCGAGGTCGGCACCGACCCGGTCCACATAGGCTCTCAGGATCGGCGAAAGGTATGCGTCCGCCACCGTGGTGTCGCCGCGCCCGATGAGTTTGATCAGCGCCCCGACCTCGTGGCTGACCGATATCTGTTCGAAGCCGATCTCGCGGGCGATCTCGGCCAGCCGCCGTTCGTGGGCGGTGAAGCGCCAGCCGTGAACCAGAACGATGGCCAGGGCGCGGAACCCCGCCGCCCGCGCCGCTTCAAGGTCGGTCCGCGCCCGCGCGTCGTCCAGCGGCCGATCGAGGCCGCCGTCGGCGCGCATCCGCTCGTCGATCTCGATGACGCGATCATGGATCTGGTCGTTCAGGACGATGTGGCGGGCGAACAGGTCGGGGCGGCTCTGCCAGCCGATGCGCAGGGCGTCGCCGAAGCCGCGGGTGATGGCCAGGGCGACAGGCTGGCCCTTGCGCTCCAGCAAGGCGTTGGTGGCCACGGTGGTGCCCATGCGGATTTCGGCGACCAGACCGGCGGGCAGGGGGCCGGAGGGGAGGCCGATGATGCGCCGGACGCCCTCGACCGCGGCGTCGGCATACTGTTCGGGATTGTCCGACAGCTGTTTGCGCGTCCGCAGCGCCCCGTCGGGCGCGCGGGCGACGATGTCGGTGAAGGTGCCGCCCCGGTCGATCCAGAAGCGCCAGCCCGCCGTTCCTGCGCTCATCCTGCCGCTCCGACTCGCCCAACCGGATCAGCTTATCGCAGACTTCGCCGCGTCTGGCCGGATTGAGGTCTGTCGCAAGGCCGCGCCGGTTGCTAAGGGCGTCGGACCAAGCGAGGGCCGAGCATGACCGAGACGATCGAACTGTCCCACTGGATCAACGGCGAGAAGGTCTCCGCCGAACGGCCTGGCGAGAGCCTCAATCCCTCGGACACCCGCGAGATCGTGGCCCGCATCCCCGACGGCGGCGAGGCCGAGGTCGACGCGGCGGTCGCGGCGGCCAAGACGGCCTTCCCGGCCTGGTCCGAGGCTTCGCCCGAGGTGCGCTCCGACATTCTCGACCGCGCCGGGACGCTGGTGATGGAGCGGCGCGAGGCGCTCGGCCGCCTGCTGTCGCGCGAGGAGGGCAAGACCCTGGCCGAGGGGATTGGCGAGACCGTCCGCGCCGGGCGGGTGCTGAAATATTTCGCGGGCGAGGCCTTGCGCGTGCACGGCCAGAACCTGGCCTCGGTCCGCCCCGGCGTGGAGATCCAGACCTATCGGCAGGCGGTCGGGGTCTATGGACTGATCACGCCGTGGAATTTCCCCATCGCCATCCCGGCCTGGAAGGCCGCGCCGGCGCTGGCTTTCGGCAATACGGTGGTGATGAAGCCGGCCGGGCCGACGCCCGCCACGGCCGAGGCCCTGGTCGCCATCCTGCACGAGGCGGGGCTGCCCAAGGGCGTGCTCAACATGGTCATCGGGCGCGGTCGGGTCGGACAGGCGATCGTCGACCATCCGGATGTGGACGGCCTCAGCTTCACCGGCTCGCAGGGCGTCGGCGCGGGCGTGGCGGCGGGCGCGGTGCGGCGACAGGCGCGGGTCCAGCTGGAGATGGGCGGCAAGAATCCGCTGATCGTGCTGGACGACGCCGATCTGGACCGGGCGGTGCAGATCGCCCTGGACGGCTCCTTCTTCGCCACGGGTCAGCGCTGCACGGCTTCCAGCCGGCTGATCGTGCAGGACGGCATCCACGACCGCTTCGTGGCGGCCCTGGCCGAGCGCGTCGCGGCCCTGCGTGTGGGCGACGCCCTCGACCCCCAGACCCAGATGGGTCCGGCCGTGTCCGAGGACCAGATGGAGACCTCCTACCGCTACGTCGATGTCGCGCGCGCCGAGGGCGGACGCATCGTCACCGGCGGGGAGCGGCTGAAGCTGGACAAGCCGGGCTGGTACGTCCAGCCGACCCTGATCGCTGACACTGAAGCGGCGATGCGGATCAATAATGAGGAGGTGTTCGGCCCCGTCGCCTCGACGATCCGCGTCAAGGACTATGAGCAGGCGCTGGAAATCGCCAATGGCGTCGAATTCGGCCTCTCGGCCGGCATCGTCACCCGTTCGCTGAAGCACGCCCGCGACTTCCAGCGGCGGGCGAAGGCGGGGATGACCATGGTCAATCTGCCGACGGCCGGCGTGGATTATCACGTCCCGTTCGGCGGCTCGAAATCGTCCAGCTACGGGGCCCGTGAGCAGGGCTTTGCGGCGGTGGAGTTCTTCACCCAGACCAAGACCAGCTATTCGGCGGGCTGAGCCGGGAGGCGCCCGTCAGCTTGACAGTAACGTTCATCTGCGGCCCACTCTGCGGTTAACCAGTTTCGGCCTGTGGAGCCGCTGACTCACCGGCGGGTCGCAAGGGGAGGGTTGCCATGATGACAGTGTCACGCCGCCGCGCGCTCGCGGTGATCGCCGGCGGGGCCGGTCTGGCCGCCCTGCCGGGCCCGGCGTTGGCGAAAGACCCGGTGCCGGGGGTTAATGTCAATCTCGGACAGGTTCCCGGTGGGCTCAACTTCAGCGGGGTGACGGACCGCAACGGCATCGTGACGTTCAGGCCCACGGCGGCCGGGAGGTATGGCATCTTCATCCCCCAGCCCGAGCAGATCACCCGTGTCTGTGAACTGGTGATCCAGCGGCCGGGCATCGAGGTCGTCACTTCGGATTTCTTCGGCCCCGCGCCGGAGAAGACCAGCAACCGCGGCTACGCCAGCGGCCAGGGCGGCGGGGCCCTGGCCCTGATCGTGCAGCAACCGCCGCGCGGGCAACCCTTCGCGCCGATCGTGGTGCGCTTGCAGACCTATGTCCCGCCGGTGATCCCCCCGCCGGTGGTCCCTCCGCGCCGCCCGTCAGCCTGACAGCGGCTCATGTGCGGCGGCGAACCGCGACCTGCGGCTCAGGGTGAAGGCGGCCCGTCGTCTGGGAAGGCTGAGTAGCGCGACAGGCGGAAGAAGGGATCGGCGAGGTAGTCGGGGTCGAGCGCCAGTCGAGCCAGACGGTCCCCGATGGCCGGGGCGAATTTGGCCCCGTGGCCGGAGCAGGCCGAGCCCACGATCAGGCGCGACCCGGGCCAGCGGTCGATGATGAACTCCTCGCCCGCATCGGGTCGGCGGTCGGCTGGTCGGGTGTTGGTGTAGAGGCAGACGTCGCGCTCGGTGATCGGTCCGGCCGCGCCGGGCACGAGCTCGGCCAGGGCGTCGGTGACCGAACGAAGCTCGGCATCGGTCGCCTCGGGGTCCCAGGCGTCGGCGTCGACAGCAGGGCCGTGGTTGTGCGGCGCGGCCTTGACGCCGCGACCCTCGAAGTCGGGAAAGCCGTAGACGAGGTCGGTCTCGCTCCGGGCGAGGATGAAGATGGGGAAGGCGTCGGGACCGACAGTCTCAGGCCGCGCGGGCCTGAACCAGCCGACGGTCTGGCGCGTCACCTCGAGCAGCGGCGCCAGGTCCGGAAGCAGACGGGTCAGCCAGGGGCCGGGCGCGAGGATGACCTTGTCGGCCGTGAAGGTCTGATCCGCCGTCCGCACGATGACATGGTCGGGTTTCTGGTCGAGGTCGATGACCGCCTGGGGCACGAT
>CALSBO010000033.1:0-31073 GCA_943373195.1 Brevundimonas vancanneytii | reverse complement strand
ACGTCGGAGCCCGAACCCGAGCCTCCAGAACAACACGATCCTCCGGCGTCAGCCGGACCAAAGCAGCCTTGGGTATCATCCCAATGCTGAATCATGAATCAGACAATCGTGGAAGCCTGTACTAGGACCATGATCGGCACGCGACAAGCCCGACGCCCGCTTCTATCCTGCCGCCGATGAGCGTCGCCCTGTTCACCCATCCCGACATGCTGGAGCACCGGCCCGGCCTCGGTCATCCCGAAAGCCCCGAACGGCTGCAGGCGGTGCTGGACGCGCTGGACGCCGCCGCCCTCGGTCTCGACCGCCGCGCGGCGACCGAGGCGACCGTGGCCGACCTCGAGCGGCTGCATCCCCCGGGTCATGTCGCCCGCATCCTCGCCGCCGCGCCGGACAGCGGGTTCCGTCAGCTGGACGCCGACACCGTCCTGTCGCCCGGCAGCGTCCGCGCCGCCCGCCTCGCCGCGGGGGCCGTCGTGGACGCCGTTCGCGCCGTGGCCGGCGGCGAGACCGTCCGCGCCTTCGCCGCCGTCCGCCCGCCGGGCCACCACGCCGAGCCGGACCAGTCGATGGGTTTCTGCCTGTTCTCCAATGTCGCCGTCGCCGCTCGCGTGGCCCAGGCCGAGGGCATGGCCCGGGTCGCTGTCGTCGATTTCGACGTCCATCACGGCAACGGCACCCAGGCGGCGTTCGAGGCCGACGACAGCCTGTTCCTCGGCTCCATCCACCAGATGCCGCTCTATCCGGGCACGGGCGCGGCGTCGGAGACCGGTGGGGGCAATATCGTCAACGTCCCGGTCCCGCCGCACGCGGCCCGCGAAGCCTGGCGCGGCGCCTTCGCGGGGGGGCTGATGCCGGCGCTTCAGGCCTTCGCCCCCGACCTGATCCTGATCTCCGCCGGCTTCGACGCCCACCGCCGCGATCCCCTCGCCCATCAGTCGCTGGAGGCCGAGGATTTCGCCTGGGCGACCCGCGCCGTGCTCGAGGTCGCGAGATCGTGCTGTGGCGGCAAGGTTGTGTCCTCGCTCGAGGGCGGTTACGACCTAGAGGGGCTGGGCCGTTCCGCGGTCGCCCATGTTCAGGCCTTGGGGGAGGAATAAAGGACGGTTCGCCAACGGCTTATTGTCCAACCATCATGCCCGCCCCCGCCAGAGACTCAATCGTGGCCGATCCCCCCGCGCCAGCGCCGACCGAGTCCGCGTCGCCGCCCCGCGCCGCCCTGGTCTCGGTGCGTCCCGGCGCCATCGTCCTGGCCCGCCACGGCGAGCCGGCCCTGTCCCGCAAATGCTATCTGACCTCCGACCAGTACCGCGACTGGTGGGCCAGATACGAGGTCGGCGGCCTGCGCGCCGGCCAGACCCCGCCACCCGAACTGGTGGCGACGGCGCAGGGCGTGGGGGCCATCTACGCCTCGACCCGCCCTCGCGCCCAGGAAACCGCCGCCGCCATCGCCGCCGGCCGCGAGGTCATGTCGGACGCGCTGTTCATCGAGGCGCCCCTGCCGCCCCCGCACTTCCCGACCTGGTTCAGGCTGCCGCCGAAATACTGGGGCGTGGTCGCCCGCATCTGGTGGCATGCCTTCAACCACCACGAGGGCCAGGAGACCCGCCGCCAGGCCGAATGCCGCGCCGAAAAGGCTGCCCAGGCCCTGATCGCCCGCGCCGAAAGCGGCCAGGACGTGCTGGTCCTCGCCCACGGCTATTTCAACCACATGGTCGGCAAGCGTCTGAAGGCCGACGGCTGGGCCCTGGTCCACAATCAGGGGTTCAAATACTGGTCCCAGCGGCGCTACGAGCGGCGCTGACGGCGGGGAGAGGGCGATGATCCGACGGTCCCTGCTAGCCTTCGCCTTGTCCCTCGCCGCGCTGTCGGTCCCGGCGTCGGCCCAGGAACCCGTCGCCCCCGCCGTCGCCGTGCGGGTGATGATCGAGACCTCGGCCGGAACCCTCCTCGTCGAGACCGACCCCCGCGCCCCGATCACCGCCGCCAACTTCCTGCGCTATGTCGATGAGGGCCGGTTCAACGGGACAACCTTCTATCGCGGCATGGAACTGGGCGCCGGGACCGGCGTGGTCCAGGGCGGGACGAGCAACGCCCCCGACCGCATCCTGCCGCCCATCGCCCATGAGCCGACCAGCCAGACCGGCCTGCGCCACGTCGACGGCGCCCTGTCCATGGCGCGGTTCGATCCGGGCACGGCCGACGGCGACTTCTTCATCATCGTCGGCAATCTGCCGGGCTTCGACGCCGGACGCGCCGCGCCGGGCGACCCGGGCTTCGCCGTCTTCGGCCGGGTGGTCGAGGGCATGGACGTGGTCCGCGCCATCCTCGTCGCCCCCAAATCCCCCACCGAGGGCGAGGGCTTCATGCGCGGCCAGATGCTGGACCCCCGCGTCCGCATCGTCTCGGCCCGCCGCGTCCCGGTCGCCGAATAGCGCCCGATCATCGGTCTCCGCTTGAGGCCCGCCCCGGCCCCCTCTAGGGTCGCCGGCCATGACCGACTCCGCCCCCATCCCCGCCGACCTCAGCTTCGAGGACGCTCTCCAGCGTCTCGAGGCCATCGTCTCCAAACTGGAGTCCGGCCAGGCCCCGCTGGAGGAGTCGATCGCCCTGTACGAAGAGGGCGCGCGGCTGAAGGCCCATTGCGAGAGCCGGCTCAAGGCCGCCCAGCTGCGCGTCGAGAAGATCGTGGTCGGCCCCGACGGCCAGGCGAAAGGCGTCGAACCGGCCGAGTTCAACTGATGCCGGCGGCCGCGGGCCAGATCGGCTTCGACGACTTCATGAAGGTCGATGTCCGCGTGGGTCAGGTCCTGGCCGTCGATCCCTTCCCCGAGGCGCGCAAGCCGGCCTGGAAACTGACCATCGACTTCGGCCCCGACGTCGGCGTCAAGAAGTCCTCGGCCCAGATCACCACCCACTACAGCCGCGACCAGCTGCTGGGCCGCAAGGTCGCCGCCGTGGTCAATTTTCCGCCGCGCCAGATCGGCCCCTTCATGTCCGAGGTCCTGACCCTCGGCTTCCCCGACGCGGCGGGTGAGGTGGTGCTGATCGGCGTCGATCGCGAGGTCCCTGTGGGCGGGAGGCTGTTCTGACCCAGGTCCTGGCCGCCAATTCGCCGGAACAGGGCGTCATCGACCGGGTGGCCGAGATCGCCGATCTGGTCACCGTCGCCCTCGACGAACTGCTGCCCCGCGCCGACGGCCCCGAATCGCGCCTGACCGAGGCCATGCGCTATGCGGCGCTGGGTCCCGGCAAGCGGCTGCGGCCCTTCTTCGCCCTCGAGGCGGCCAATCTGTTCGACATCGAGGAGCGGCCGGTGCTGCGCGCCGCCTGCGCCCTCGAATGCGTCCACGCCTACAGCCTGGTCCATGACGACCTGCCCTGTATGGACGACGACGACGTCCGCCGCGGCCGCCCCACTGTGCACAAGGCCTATGACGAGGCCACCGCCGTCCTCGCCGGCGACGCGCTGCAGACCGCCGCCTTCGACATCCTGCTGCACGAGGACACCCACGACGATCCCGCCGTGCGCTGCGAGCTGGCGGCCCGGCTGTCGCTGGCCAGCGGCGCGCGGGGCATGGCCGGCGGCCAGATGATCGACCTGCTGGGCGTCCGCGACGACCTGGGCGGCGTCGCCCGCATGCAGCGGCTCAAGACCGGGGCCCTGTTCACCTATGCTTTCGAGATTCCCCTGATCATCGCCCAGGCCCGCGAGGTTCACCGCCAGGCCCTGATCAGTTTCGCCCACGACATCGGCCTGGCCTATCAGATCGTCGACGACCTGCTGGACGTCGAGGGCGACGAGGACATTCTGGGCAAGGCGGCCAACAAGGACGCGGCGCGCGGCAAGACCAATTTCGTCACCCTGCTGGGCGTCGACCAGGCGCGGCACAGGGTCGCGCACCTCGCCGACCAGGCCCGCGCCCATCTCGATGTCTTCGGCCCCGACGCCGAAATCCTCAAGGCCAGTGTGGACTTCGTGCTGAAACGCCGGTCGTAGTCCCCTTGCACTAAGTCCGTCATCCTCGGGCTTGTCCCGAGGACCCATCGCGGCGCCGGCCTCCAGCGGACGGGATATGGTTCGCTACTCGATGTCGCGCGGCGGATGAATGGGTCCTCGGGACAAGCCCGAGGATGACGAGTAGAGAAGGAACAGACCCGCACGCGGGTCATTGAAGGACGAAGAGTTCAAGGTTCAGATGCCCGACACCCCGCTGCTCGACCAGGTTCGCCTCCCCGCCGACACCCGCCATTTCGATGTGCCCCAGCTGCGCCAGCTGGCCGACGAATTGCGGGCCGAGACCATTGACGCCGTCTCCGTCACCGGCGGCCATCTCGGCGCCGGTCTCGGCGTGGTCGAGCTGACCGTGGCCCTGCACCATGTCTTCGAGACGCCCAGGGACATCCTGATCTGGGACGTCGGCCATCAGTGCTATCCGCACAAGATCCTGACCGGGCGGCGCGACCGCATCCGCACCCTGCGCCAGGCCGGCGGTCTCTCGGGCTTCACCAAACGCAGCGAGAGCGAATACGACCCCTTCGGCGCCGCCCACGCCTCGACCTCCATCTCCGCCGCCCTCGGCTTCGCCTCCGCCCGCGATCAGAAGGGCGAGACCAACAAGGTCGTGGCCGTCATCGGCGACGGCTCGCTCTCGGCGGGCATGGCCTATGAGGCGATGAACAACGCCGCCGAAGCCACAAACGGCCAGTTCACCGTCATCCTCAACGACAACGACATGTCGATCGCTCCGCCGGTCGGCGGCATGAGCGCCTATCTGGCCAAACAGGTCTCGGGCGGCGCCTATCGCAGCGTCCGCCGCCTGGGCAAGTCGGTGGCGAAACATCTGCCGCGCCCCTTCCGCGAGGCGGCCCGCAAGGCCGAGGAATACGCCCGCGGCATGATCGTCGGCGGCACCCTCTTCGAGGAGTTGGGCTTCTACTACATCGGCCCGGTCGACGGGCACGACATGGACAATCTGGTCCCCATCCTGAAGAACGCCGCCGCCATCACCGACCGCCCGGTGCTGGTCCATGTCGTGACGCAAAAAGGGAAGGGCTACGCCCCCGCCGAGAGCAGCGCCGACAAGCTGCACGCCGTCGCCAAATTCGACGTGGTCTCGGGCCAGCAGTCCAAATCCGTCTCCAACGCCCCCAGCTACACCAAGGTGTTCGGGACCGAGCTGATCAAGCGCGCGGCGCTCGACCCCACCATCGTCGCCATCACCGCCGCCATGCCCTCGGGCACCGGTCTGGACCTGTTCGGACAGGCCTTCCCGACCCGCACCTATGACGTCGGCATCGCCGAGCAACACGCGGTCACCTTCGCGGCGGGTCTGGCGGCGGATGGGATGAAGCCGGTCTGCGCCATCTATTCGACCTTCCTCCAGCGCGGCTACGACCAGGTCGTCCACGACGTCGCCATCCAGAAGCTGCCGGTCCGCTTCGCCATGGACCGCGCCGGTCTGGTCGGCGCCGACGGCGCCACCCACGCGGGCAGTTTCGACATCGGCTTCATGGGGGCCCTGCCGGGCATGGTGCTGATGGCCGCCGCCGACGAGGCCGACCTCGCCGCCATGATCGCCACCAGCCTGGAAATCGACGACCGCCCGTCCGCCTTCCGCTATCCGCGCGGCGACGGCGTCGGGGTCGAGATTCCGGAACTGGCCGCCCCGCTGGAGATCGGCAAGGGCCGCATCGTCCGCGAAGGCACGACGGTCGCCATCCTGTCGCTGGGCGCCCGGCTGCAGGAATCGCTCAAGGCCGCCGACGCCCTCGCCGCCCGCGGCGTCTCGGCCACCGTCGCCGACGCCCGTTTCGCCAAGCCGCTGGACGCCGACATGATCCTGCGCCTCGCCCGCGAGCATGAATGCCTGATCACGGTGGAGGAGGGGGCCATGGGCGGTTTCGGCGCCTTCGTGCTCCAGCTCCTGTCCGACAGGGGCGCGCTCGACGCCGGCCTGAAGATCCGCACCCTGTGCCTGCCCGACGTCTTCCAGGACCAGGCTGATCCGGTCGCCATGTACGCCACGGCCGGCCTCAACGCCGAACACATCGCCGCCGCCGCCCTGCGGGCGCTGGGCGTCGAGGCGAGCCGGGCGGTCAGGGCCTAGGGTCCAGACTCAATTGCGGTTCAACGCAATCACGGGCTTACCTTTTTTCCGCTCATCCCCGCGAACGCGGGGATGAGCGGTATTGAGTATGAACCCTGGACGCCAGTTCGCCCTCCCTATCAAGAGGAGGGAGAACGCAACTCCCCTCCCTTGGACCCGTTGTGCTGCGGGGCTTTGAGAGTTGAGTGTCATGAAGTCCGTTGCCGTATTTGCCGCCGTCGTCGTTGGGTTGGGCCCCGTTTCACCCGCGCTGGCCCAGGACGCACCGTCCGGCCCCATCGAGATCATCCGCGCCACCGACAGCGCCCTGACCTGCCCCGCCATGGCGGACGAGGCGGCAAGGCTCAGCGAGACCATGGGGGGCGAGCCCGGCGGGAGCCTGTTCGGTCGTCTCGGCGGCGTCGCGCGCGCCGGGGCCGCCATGGTGGTTCCCGGCGCGGGATTGGTCATGGCCGGGACCGACGCCCTGACCGCCCCGGAGCGCGAGCGCAAGGAGGCCGAGGCCGCCGCCGTCCGCCACCGCTGGTACTATCTCAACGGCCTTTACGCCGGTCGGGACTGCATGAACCCCGGCGCGCCGGCGCCCGCCGCTGCCGCCCCTGTCCCCTCCGCGCCGCCGCCCGCCGTTCCGGGCGGCTAGGCCGGTTCGGTTTTTCTAGCCGATACAACGCCTTAACAGAATGTCGCACCGCCTTGACCTAGGGGGGTCGCCCCTATAGGTTCCGCGCCGAATTCAGACCCTCCTCGACGCCCGTCTTTCGACGTCAGCGGAGAGGCGCTGAGCAGGCCATGCCCCCGATCGAGGAAACCCGCGAAGAGACGATCAAACGTCTCAACGCCCAGGCCGACTCGCTCAAGGCGCGGGCCACCCCGGAGCCGCCCCAGTATGGCGGAGCGGCGGTGGGCTACGGCTACCGCATCATGGCCGAGATGCTCGGCGGGGTGTTCGTGGGTCTGGGACTGGGCTGGGGATTCGACCTGATGGTCGGATCCATGCCCTGGGGAATCATCGTCGGCACCCTTCTGGGGTTCGGCGTGTCGATCTGGTTGGCGGTGCATTCCGCCAAAAAGCTGAGCGCCCGCGCGCTGAAGGAATTCGGTCCCCCAAAGGACCTTCCGGACGACGCGGACGAGGACGAACAGGACCGCTGACCGAACCGCCTCACGGCGATTCGGCGTTTTTGATTTGGGAGACCCGGCGGCATGGCCGACCCGATGCATCAGTTCGAGGTTAAGCCGGTGGTGGAGATCGCCCCGGTGAACGTGCCCGGCCTCGGGCTGGTCGACCTTTCGGTCACCAATTCCACCGTCGCCATGTTCGTGGCCGCGACGATGATCATCCTGTTCTTCGCCGTCGTCACCGCCTCGCCCAAGGTCATCCCGGGACGCCTTCAGGTCGTCGGCGAGGGGATGTTCGGCTTCATCGACGATCTCGCGACCGGCATCATCGGCTCGCAGGGGCGGGCCTTCTTCCCCTTCGTCTTCACCCTCTTCGTCTTCCTGCTGGCGATGAACATGCTGGGCATGTTCACGGTCTTCACCGCCACGGCGCAGCTGGCCGTCGCCCTGACTTTCGCCCTGATGAGCTTTCTGCTGGTCGTCGTGGTGGGTCTGGTCAAGAACGGCCTCGGCTTCTTCAAGCTGTTCCTGCCCTCGGGCGTGCCCTGGTACCTGTGGTGGCTGGTGGTGCCGATCGAGGTCATCTCCTTCCTGCTGCGCCCCGTCACCCTGTCGCTCCGACTGTTCGGCAACATGCTGGGCGGCCACGTCGCCATGAAGGTGTTCGCCGGCTTCATCGTCTCGCTCAGTGCGGTCGCCTCGGCCGGCGGCGTCGCCTACCTCGCCTATGTGGCGGCCGTCCTCGCCTTCGGCGGCGTGCTGGCCCTGACGGCGCTGGAGTTCCTTGTCGCCTTCCTGCAAGCCTTCGTGTTCGCGGTTCTGACCTGCGTCTATCTGAATGACGCCGTTCACGCCGGTGATCACTAATCTTTCCACCCACCCTTCAATCGCTTCGTTCAAAGGACTGAAATCATGGAAGCTGAAGCCGCAAAATACATCGGTGCTGGCCTCGCCACCCTGGGCATGATCGGCGCCGGCATCGGCGTTGGCACCATCTTCTCGGGCTTCCTGCAGGGCGCCCTGCGGAACCCGTCGGCCGCCAGCGGCCAGTTCACCAACCTCGTTCTGGGCTTCGCCCTGACCGAAGCCTTGGGCATTCTGGCCTTCGTGCTCGGCCTGCTGATCCTCTTCAGCTAGGCCTGACGACCCTTTCGGGCGGCGGCCGGTCCCTGCGGGCCGCCGCCGCCCGTCGCTCTTTCTGAACCGGACTGATCATGGCTGTGAAAACCAGCGACGCACCTCCGATCCACGACGTTTCCACGGCTGCGCCGGCGGAAGCGCATGTCGACGCCCATGCCACGGGCACGGAAGCCGAACCCGCCTCGGGCGGCGGCCTGCCGCAGTTCGAGTTCCAGTGGTGGGCGGGCCAGATTTTCTGGACCCTGATCATTTTCGCCGTTCTCTACGTCCTGCTGTCGCGGGTCTTCCTGCCGCGCCTGCGCCGCGTCAAGGACGAGCGCGCCGCGACCATCTCCGCCGCCGTGGACACCGCCCGTCAGGTTCAGGCCGAGGCCGCCGGTCAGGCCGAAATCGCCAAGGCCGAGGTCGAACAGGCCCGCGCCGCCTCGCGCGCCACCGCGGCCGCCGCCAAGGCCCGCGTCACCGAGGCCGCCAACGCGCGCGCGGCTGAGGAGGAGGCTGTCGTGAACGCCCGCATCGCCGAGGCCGAAACCGCCATCGGCAAAACCCGCGACGCGGCCATGACCAATGTCTCGTCCATCGCTTCCGATACGGCCCGCGCCATCGTCGAGAAGCTGACCGGCAAGGCGGCCACGGCCGCTGAAGCCGACGCCGCCGTCAAGGGAGCCGCCTGATGCCCGCCTTCTTCACCGGCGAGTTCTGGGACCTCGCCAACGCCGAATTCTGGGTCGGCGCCGGCCTGGTCGTCTTCTTCGGCATTCTGGTGGCGATGAAGGTCCCCGCCGCGATCGCCGGAACGCTCGACGCCACGGCCGCCAGGATCCAGTCCGAACTCGACGAGGCCGCCCGTCTGCGCGCCGAGGCCGAGGCCCTGCTGGCCCAGATCCGCGCCGAGAAGGCCCAGGCCGAGGCCCAGGCCGCCGAAATGCTCGCCGCCGCCGAAGCCGACGCCCGCCTGATGGAGGTCGAGGCCAAGGCCAGGCTCGAAGAGACCCTGGCCCGCCGTCAGGCCTTGGCCGAACGCCGCATCGCCCAGGCCGAAGCCCAGGCCACGGCCGAGGTCAAGACCGCCGCGGCCGACCTGGCCGCCCGCGCGGCTGAACAAATCCTCGCCGCCCGCCTGGCCGGCCAGACTTCGGACCCGCTGCTCGACGCCGCCATCGGCCAGATCGGCGCGCGGCTGAACTAGGTCGATCGTCGATAGAAATCGAACAGGGTCCCGGCGTTTCGCTCGGGACCCTTTTTCGTGGACGTTTGCCTCAGTGCGCCGGCGCGCCTTCGGCGGGCGCATGCGCCCGCTTGTCCCGCTCGACCAGCCGCCCGTAAACGCTGCCCAGGACGATGCCGTACAGGGCGTGGGTGGCGATCATCCAGGCCAGGGTTCCGAATCCTGCCTGCATGAAGAAGATGCCGACCGGCCGGCCTCCCAGCAGGCCCACGGCCGGCGCGACCGTCAGGCCCATGGCGATGAAGGCCCCCACGGCGAACAATATGCCCTTGGATTCCGGCGTATCCGTCGGCAGCCGCGGACACAGGACCCCGAACACCGGTCCCAGGATGAAGGTGCCGACCAGGAAATGGGCGACCCAGCCCGCCGCCATCACGTCGGGCATCTGCAACATGACGGAAAGCAGTCGGGGGAAACTGACGGCCCAGGGCTCCATCCCCAACATCGGAGCGCCGTAAAGATTGGCGGCTTCAAGCACCGAGACCGCGATCGTCGCGGCCAGACCGGCGACAATACCCTTTTGTACGCGTGACATCATGACCGCAGCGCCTCCCAAACGCTTGTTGTGGTGCAGACTACGCAAGGGGGAGCATACGCCTGTTGGGGCAGGCGGCGTTCACATTGCCGTGCGCGGCCGGAAGCGCCGCATGACGGCGCGGATGGCGGCCCCCGCCCGGGCCTGTATAGTCGCCCGATGAAAGCGCGTTTCCTCTGGCGAGCCCACCGGGCGCGCCTGCTCGATCAGGCGACCGAACTGGCCCTGATCCGTCGTCACACCCGGCCCGGCGATCTGGTCTGCGATGTCGGGGCCAACAAGGGCAGCTATCTCTACTGGATGGCCAGATGGGCGGATCGCGTCGTCGCGTTCGAGCCGCAACCTGGGTTGGCCGCCTATCTGGAGACGATCGCCGCCGGTCTGCCGCTGCGCAATGTGACGATCGAACAGAAAGGTGTCTCGGACCACTCGGGCGTCCTCGAGCTCTACATGCCCTCCGCCAACTCGCCCGAGGCCAGTCTGGTGCCGATCGAGGGCGCGCAGACGGTGCAGGTCCCGGTCGTGGCGTTGGACGACTATTTCGACCCGTCGCAGCGGCTGGCCGTGCTCAAGGTCGATGTCGAGGGCGCCGAGCTGGACGTGTTCAAGGGCGCGGACCGGATCCTTCTCCAGGACCGGCCCGTGCTGCTGTTCGAATGCGAGCAACGGCATCTCAGGACCGGCTCGGTCCTCGACTGTTTCCGGCATCTGGAGGCGCGCGGCTACACCGGCCGGTTCGTTCAGGGAAAATCCCTGAAGGCGGTATCCGGGTTCGATCTGGCGCGGCATCAGAGCCTGGCCGGAGATCGGCCCTGGCGCCACCCGGACTACAGCAACAACTTCCTGTTCGAGCCGGTCTGAGGCGGCCTATTCGGCCGCGATGTTCGAGCCTTCGGGAGCGGTCCAGCGCAGCACCGGCGAGCGGGCCGCGCGGGTCTCGTCCAGACGCTTCATCGGCGCATGGAAGGGTGCGCCCTTGAACCGGTCGACGTCCCCCGCTTTCGCTGCTTCCGCCAATGCCCGCATGGCGTGGATGAAGCGATCCAGCTCCTGCTTCGATTCCGTCTCGGTCGGCTCGATCAGCATGGCCCCGTGGACGACCAGCGGGAAATACATGGTCATCGGGTGGAAGCCCTCGTCGATCATCGCCTTGGCGAAGTCGAGCGTGGTCACGTCGGTGCCCTTCAGCCATTCGTCGTCGAACAGGGCCTCGTGCATGCACGGCCCGTCGGGGAAGGCCGGGCTCATCAGGTCCGAAAGCCGGGCCTTGATGTAGTTGGCGTTCAGCACCGCGTCCTCGGCGACCTGACGCAGGCCGTCCGAGCCGTGGCTCATCATGTAGCTGAGCGCGCGGGTGTACATGCCCATCTGGCCCTGGAAGGCGCACAGACGGCCGAAGGCCTGTGCCGCCTCGTCTTCCTCGCGCTCGATCAGGCGGTAGCCATCCGCGTCGTGGACCACCCACGGGGCAGGGGCGAACGGCGCCAGCGCCTCCGACAGCACCACCGGACCCGCGCCCGGACCGCCGCCGCCGTGGGGCGTCGAGAAGGTCTTGTGCAGATTGATGTGCATCGCATCCACGCCCAGATCGCCCGGCCGCACCCGGCCGACGATGGCGTTGAAATTGGCGCCGTCGCAGTAGAAATAGGCTCCGGCCTCATGCGTCAGCCGGCTGATCTCGAGGATGTCGCGCTCGAACAGGCCGCAGGTGTTGGGATTGGTCACCATGATGGCGGCGACGTCGTCGCCCAGCTTGGCGGCCAGATCGGCCACGTCGACGCGGCCGTCGTCGGTCTGGGCCACTTCGACCACCGAATAGCCGACGAAGGCGGCGGTGGCCGGGTTGGTGCCGTGGGCCGAGGTCGGCACCAGCACCTTGCGGCGCTTCTCATGCTGGCCCGAGGCCTCGTGGGCGGCGCGAATGGCCATCAGTCCGCACAGTTCGCCGTGGGCTCCGGCCTTCGGCGAAAGGGCCACCGCGGGCATGCCGGTCAGGGTCTTCAGCCAGTGGGCCAGCGTGTCCATCAGCTCCAGCGCGCCCTGAACGGTCGATGTCGGCTGCAGCGGGTGAATGTCCGAGAAGCCCGGCAGGCGGGCGATCTTCTCGTTGAGGCGCGGATTGTGCTTCATGGTGCACGAGCCCAGCGGATAGATGGCCAGGTCGATGGCGTGGTTCTTCTGCGACAGCCGCACATAGTGGCGCATCGTCTCGGGTTCGGAGAGGCCCGGCAGACCGATCGGATCCTTGCGGACCAGATCGCCG
The DNA here is from genome assembly GCA_943373195.1 of Brevundimonas vancanneytii. Lineage (GTDB taxonomy): Bacteria > Pseudomonadota > Alphaproteobacteria > Caulobacterales > Caulobacteraceae > Brevundimonas > Brevundimonas vancanneytii_B. The sequence continues at coordinate 18,681 of CALSBO010000033.1, read as the reverse complement.
AGGTCGGAACCGTCGGTTTTCGGCTCCGGCAGGTCGACGCCGGTCTTGCCCCAGCCGTCGCTCTCGAAGATCAGATGCTCGTCCTGCAGCAGCCCGCGGCCGCCGGTCAGGGTGGCGGGCTTGGCGGCGACCGCGTTGGGCGTGGTCGGACGGCCGACGGTGTTCATGGTGCTGGTCATTCTTGGCTCGCTCACCAGTTTCCGCGCCAGTTGAGATACTCGATGCGCTGAATGGTCAGCGCGATCAGACACGAGGTTTGGCGCATAGGAGCGGCACTACCGCCCAAATTGTACTCGAACTGACAGTCCTGCTCAGCCGCTCGTTCCCAGCGCTGCTGCGACTCGACGAGATCGGCTGGTTCGTCGCTGCCGGGGTAAAGGCCTTGCTCTCGAAGCGCCGCCCGAAGCTGGATCCGCTGCCGATCGAGTTCGTCACCCAAGCACTCGCTGAGCGCGACCATGGAAGGATCGGCGGCTTCGCATCGATGGAATTCAGCGGAGAACTGTTTGGTCCGATCCTGGGCCGACACTGCGCTTGTCACCGCTGACGCCACGCCGAGTGCGGCGAGAGCTAGCACAATCCTCATTGGATCACCTCAGTGAGTGCGCTCGCCAGCGCCTGAATGTCCGCGTCCGTGGTGATCTCGGTGGCGGCGACCAGCAGGACGTCGTCCATTCCCGCGTCGGGGGCCAGGCGGCTGTAGGGCACGCCGGCCAGGATGCGGCGCTCGGCCAGGGCCTCCACCACCTCGGCGGCCGGCTTGGGCAGGCGCACCGCGAACTCGTTGAAGAAGCGCGGGGTCAGCACCTGCACGCCCGGGATCGCCGCCAGGGCGTCGCGCGTCGCCAGGGCCTTGTCGTGGTTGAGCAGGGCCATCCGGCGCAGGCCGGTTTCGCCGAGCAGGCTCATGTGGATGGTGAAGGCCAGGGTGCACAGGCCGGAGTTGGTGCAGATGTTCGAGGTCGCCTTGTCGCGGCGGATGTGCTGCTCGCGCGTCGACAGGGTCAGGACGAAGCCGCGCTGGCCGTCGGCGTCCACCGTCTCGCCGGTCAGGCGGCCCGGCATCTGGCGCACCAGCTTTTCGCGGCAGGCGAACAGGCCGACGTAGGGGCCGCCGAAATTCAGGGCGTTGCCGATCGACTGGCCCTCGGCGGCGACGATGTCGGCGCCCATCTCGCCCGGCGACTTCAGCAGGCCCATCGACACGGCCTCGGTGACCACGACGATCAGCAGGGCCCCGGCGGCGTGGGCGGCTTCGGCGATCTTCGTGACGTCGGTGGCCGTGCCGAACACGTTCGGGGTCTGGACGACGACGCAGGCGGTGTCCGGCCCGATCTGCGCGATGACGTCGGCCTCGGCGTCCACGGCTGCCGGCAGCACCTGGGTCTCGACGCCGACGGCGTGGACGACGGTCTCGGTCGCCCGGACATAGTGGGGATGCACCCCGCCCGAGATCACCGCCTTGTTGCGGCGGGTCACGCGGGTCGCCATCAGCACGCCCTCGGCCATGGCGGTCGAGCCGTCATAGAGGCTGGCGTTGGCCACCGGCATGCCGGTCAGGTTCGCGACCTGGGTCTGGAACTCGTACAGATACTGCAGCGTGCCTTGGGCGATTTCCGGCTGGTAGGGCGTGTAGCTGGTCAGGAATTCCGACCGCTGGATCACATGATCCACCGTGGCCGGGACATGGTGCTTGTAGGCGCCCGCGCCACAGAAGAACGGGACCGTCCCGGCCGAGGCGTTCTTCGCCGCCATGGCCCCGAGCGCCCGCTCGACCTCCAGCTCGCCCGCCACGCGCGGCAGGTCGACGAAGCCGTCTCGCCGCGCCGCCTCAGGCACGTCCACGAACAGGTCGTCGATGGATTTGGCGCCGATGGCGGCGAGCATGGCGGAGCGGTCGTCGGGGGTCAGGGGGAGGTAGCGCATGGTTCAGGTCACCTTGTCATCCCGGCCGAAGCGAAGCGGAGAGCCGGGACGGAGCGGGAGCAGTGTGTTTCGTCCCGGTCGGCCCGCAGGGCTGAACCGGGACACGGGGAGGGTCGATCTGCGTTTGCCCCGGATGAGCTTCGCTCTCCGGGACGATAGGGAAGGGGCCGGTCCCGTCCCGGATCAGCGCTGCGCGCTGTCCGGGATGACAAGCGCCCCGTGAACTAGAGCGTGCTGAGGTATTGATCGTACGCCGCGCGATCCATCAGGCCGTCGGTCGAGGCGTCCGAGACCTTGATCTTCGCGAACCAGCCTTCGCCTTCGGGATCGGCGTTGACGGTTTCCGGCGCGGAGGCGAGGGCGGCGTTGCCCTCGATCACCTCGCCCGAGACGGGGGCGTAAACGTCGGAGGCCGCCTTGACGCTCTCGACGACGGCGAAGCCATCGCCCTTCGAGACGGTCTTGCCGGCGTCCGGCGTCTCGACGAACACCACGTCGCCGAGGGCGTCGGCGGCGTGTTTGGAGATTCCGACGGTGGCGACGTCGCCGTCGAGGCGAACCCACTCGTGATCCTTGGTGAAATGCATCGGTCCGATCCTCAGGCTTTCGGTTTGCGATAGTAGCGTTGGGCGACGAAGGGGGTGGCGACGACCTCGGCGGCGGCGGGCCTGCCGCGCACGATGACCTTCAGGTCCGTGCCCAGTTCGGCGAATTTCGGCGGGACATAGCCCATGGCGATGTTGCGGCCCAGCGTCGGCGACGGGCCGCCCGAGGTGACATTGCCGATGATGTTTCCGTCCATCTCGGCGATCTCGGCGCCTTCACGGGCCGGGGCGCCTTCCTTGACGCTGAGGCCGACGCGGACGCGCGACGGGCCGTCGGCCAGTTCCTTCAGGATGCGGTCGGCGCCGTTGAAGTCCGCGCGCTCCTTGCGGGATTTGGACAGGGCGAAGGTCAGCGCGCCCTCGACCGGGCTGGTGGTGGGGTCGATGTCGTGGCCGTGCAGCGGCAGGCCGGCCTCGAGACGCAGGCTGTCGCGGGCGCCCAGGCCGATCGGCCTGACCCGGGCGTCTTCCAGGATGGTGTTCCAGATGCGTTCGGCGTCGGCGTTCGGCACGGAAATCTCATAGCCGTCCTCGCCGGTGTAGCCCGAGCGCGAGACGAAACAGTCGACCCCGAACAGCACCAGCCGCGCGCAGTCCATGAAGCCGAACTCGGCCAGCACCGGTTCGTGGGCGGCCATGACCTCGGCCGCCTCGGGGCCCTGGATGGCGATCAGGGCGCGGTCGGACAGCACCGTCAGCCTGGCGTCGCCCTGCAGGTTCGAGTCCAGGAAGGCGAAGTCGGCGTCCTTGTTGCCGGCGTTGACCACGACATAGAGGCCGTCATGGTCGGGGCGGCCGGCCATCAGGTCGTCCATGATCCCGCCCTCGGCGTTCAGCAGCAGGCTGTATTTCTGCCGGCCCGCCTTGAGGATCGCATAGTCGCCGGGGACGAAGCGCTCGAACTGGGCTGTGGCGTCCTCGCCGGTGATCTTGCACTGGCCCATGTGGGAGACGTCGAACAGGCCGGCGTGTTCGCGGGTCCAGCGGTGCTCGGCCAGCACGCCCTCATACTGCACCGGCATGTCATAGCCGCCGAAGCCCACCATGCGGGCGCCGAGCGCCCGGTGCGCGGCGTTGAGAGGGGTGGTCTTCAGGGCTTCGTCGGTCATGTTCAGACTTCCACGGTCGCGTTCTGGAGCGGAAGAGCTCCGCCGTCCTCGCGCCCCCGCTGTCCTGAAGCCTGAGAGATTCCGCCCCGTCCCGGCTCGGCGCTGCGCACCGTCCGGGATGACAAGGCTTGCTCCGTCGGCGCGCTCAACAGAGCGACTTTCCAGCGTCCGTACGTCCTCGCGGTCCGTTTGCCTGAGCGTTTCCGGGGCGGTTGCGCCTTCGGCTCCGGACACCCCGAAAAGGGCTCCGATCTCTCCCGCGAGAGCGAGCGGACCTAGGCCCCGACTCCGGCCTCAAGTCAAGCGTGGGCGACGGAGTAGGCGTCCACTTCCGCGATCAGGGCCGCCTTTTCCTCGGGCGACAGGAACGACCCCTCGAAGCTGTTCCGGGCCATCAGCGTGACCTGCTCCCGGCTCAGCCCCGTCGCCGCCGCCAGCCGACGGTAGTTTTCGTTCACATAGCCGCCGAAATAGGCCGGGTCGTCCGAGTTCAGGGTGACGTGAAGGCCCCGGCGCAGCATCTCGGGCACGGGATGGTCCTCAAGGTCCCTGACCACGCAGAGCTTCAGGTTCGACAGCGGGCAGACCGTCAGGGTCATGCGTTCGTCCGCCAGGCGTTCGACCAGCCGCGGGTCCTCCATCGACCGGTTGCCGTGATCCATCCGGTCGATGTGCAGCACGTCCAGCGCCTCCCAGACATAGGCGGGCGGGCCTTCCTCGCCCGCGTGGGCGACGCGCTTCAAACCCATATGTCCGGCGCGCTCGAAGACATGCCGGAATTTTGACGGCGGGTGACCGACTTCCGACGAATCCAGCCCCACGCCGACGATCCGGTCCAGCCACGGCTCGGCGGCCTTCAGCGTGTTGATCGCGGCGGCCTCGTCCAGATGGCGCAGGAAACACAGGATCAGTTTTGAGCTGACCGCCAGTTCGGCCTCCGCCGCCTTCATCCCGCTCAGCAAGCCGTCGGCGGCCACCGAAAAGGGCAGGCCGCGGTCGGTGTGGGTCTGAGGGTCGAAGAATATCTCCGCATGCCGGACATTGTCCGCCGCCGCCCGCCGGAAATAGGCCATGGCCAGGTCGTGGAAATCCTGCTCGGTCCGCAGGACGTCGGCCCCGGCGTAATAGATGTCGAGGAAGTCCTGCAGGTTGGAAAAGTCATAGGCCGCCCGCACGGCCTCGACGCTGTCGAACGGGATCGACACCTTGTTGCGCCGGGCCAGTTCGAACATCAGTTCGGGCTCGAGGCTGCCCTCGATATGCAGGTGAAGCTCGGCCTTGGGCAGGCCGGCGATATAGGCGTCGAGGTTAGCCATTCGGAGACCCCAGGGCGCGCAATGAGGTGAGGCCAGACACCCGCGCAACGGTCCCGCCGGGCTTCTCCGACAACTTTGCGAGGAGCCTCGAGTCGGCCGTCAGAAACTCGCAACCTTCACGTTCGGCCAGTGCGAGGTAGAAGCAGTCGTACGCTGGGTGATCGAGTGCGAATGCGATCGCCCCAGCTCGGCGGACGAGTTCGCGCGACGGATGGAGGTCGATGCCGAAGCGGCTGATCAGCAGCAGCGCCTCGTCGATCTGGTCCGATGACATTTGCTCGCGTGCAGCCCGCCGCCAAACTGCGTTCACACACTCGGACATGATCAGGTCGGGAGCGATCAAGGGCTGGCGCTTGAGCCCCCGCGCTAGGTCATGGTCCTCCTCGGGGAAAATCCACTTGAGGATCACGCTGGCGTCAATCACCCATTTCATCGGGTGTCGCGATCCTCGCGGACCAAGTCCTCCGACTTCAGGAAAGTGCGACCCTTGAGTTGTTCGCTCAGCGCCTCCGCACGGCGATCCCATTCTTCTCGGCTTATCTCGCCGAAGGCGCGCTCAAGAGCCGCGCGGTGTTCGGCCTCCGCTGACCGGCCGTTCTCGGCGGCACGACGTTTGAGCCGGCTCACCACTTCATCAGGAACATTGCGGACGTGAAGATTGGTGGGCATCTGAACCTCCGATGCTAGCAAATATAGCACCCCGGAGAGTTGGACGCTACATCCGCTCCGGCGTGTCGATGCCGAGCAGGTTCAGCGCCGTCTCCAGCTGGTCCAGCGCCGCCTTGGACAGCGCCAGTCGCGAGCCCTTGGTCGCCTCATCCTGCGCGATGAGCACCGGACAGGCGGCGTAGAATTTCGAGAAGCTCTGCGCCAGCCGGTAGGCGTGCTCGGCGACGACGTGCGGCATCCGCTTGTCATAGGCCTCGGCCACGGCCTGCGAGAAGGCGTCCAGGGTCAGGGCCAGGTCGCGCTCGGCCGGTTCGGCGATGACGATGGGGCCCGGCGCCGCGCCCTGTTCCGCGCCCTTGCGCAGCAGGGATTTGATGCGGACGGCCTGGTACAGCAGGTACGGCCCGGTCTTGCCCTCAAAGCTCATGAAGCGGTCGAGGTCGAAGACGTAGCTGGTGGTCCGGCTGTTCGACAGGTCGGCGAATTTCAGGGCCGCCACCGCCACCTTGTGGGCGATGGCCCCGAACTCGGCCTCGGTCAGGTCCTCGCCCAGATGGGCCTCGTGCAGACGTTCGCGCGCCTTGTCCACCGCCATGGTGATCAGGTCGTGCAGCTTCAGCACGCCGCCCGCGCGGGTCTTGAAGGGCTTGCCGTCCGGTCCGTTCATGGTGCCGAAGCCGAGGTGATCCAGCGAGCCCTCGGCGGCGTAGCCGGCCAGGTACGCGGCGCGGAACACCTGTTCGAAATGCTCGGCCTGACGTTCGTCGACGACATAGAGGATCAGGTCGGGGTCGATGGCCTTGCGGCGGTCCAGGATCGTGGCCAGGTCCGTCGTGCCGTACATGGCCGAGCCTTCGGAACTGATGACCAGCAGGGGCGGAGGGCTGGGCGCCTCGATCACGCTGCCGTCCGCCAGCTTGCGCTTGCGCGTCTCGCCGGGTCGGGCGACGTGGACCACACGGGCGCCGTCGTCCTCGACCAGCAGACCGGTCGCCTCCAGATGGGCGATCATCTCGGGCATCAGGGGATCGGCGTCGCTCTCGCCGTTCCACAGATCGAAGGTCACGCCGAGGGCGGCGAACTCACGCTCAAGACCGGCCATCGAGACGTCGTGCATGTGTTTCCACAGGGCGCGGTAGCCGGGACGCCCCGCCTGTAGTTCGGCCGTCGCCTTGCGGGCGCGGTCGCGGAAGTCGGCGTCCTCCTTGGCCATGGCGGCGGCGGCCGGATAGAGCCGTTCGAGATCCTCGAGCGAGACCGGGCTTTGCGCCGGGAACGGGCCCTCGCCCTCGACCAGAAAGTCGCCCGCCTTGCCCTCGGCGCCGACGGCGACGATCAGCAGCCCCATCTGAAAGCCCCAGTCGCCGAAATGGGCGTCGCCCCAGACCTTGTCGCCCCGGAAGCGATAGAGGCGCTTCAGGCTCTCGCCGATGATCGAGGACCGCAGATGGCCGACGTGCATCGGCTTGGCCACGTTCGGTCCGGCGAAATCGACGACGACCTTGCGTGAAGACGCGACGGCCGAAGCCCCGGCATGCTCGCGGTCGGCGGCCACCTCCGCGGCGCGAACCGAAAGCGCGGCGTCGGCCAGCTTCAGATTGATGAACCCCGGTCCCGCCACCTCGACGGAGGCCAGGCGGGCGTCGCCCTGAAGCCGCTCGGCCACGCGCATCGCCAGCTCGCGCGGATTGGCCTTGAGCGCCTTGGCGGCGGCCAGGGCGCCGTTGGACTGGAAATCCGCCAGGTCGGGGCGGTCCGACGCGGTCACCCGCGCCAGCGCCGGGTCCACGCCTTCGGCGGCGAAGGCGGCCCCGACCGCTTCGCCCAGAACAGTCCTGAGGTCGGTCATTTACTGGGCCGGCGGCTGCGTGGCGCCGGTTCCGGCGTTGACGCGGAACCGGTTGCCGAGACGATTGAACTCGGCCATCTCGGGCGTGATGTCGAAGCCGACCAGGACTTCGAAATGGTCGCCGCTGGTGGTGGCTTCGGCGCGCGGGATGACGATGGTCTGGTCCAGGGTGATCGTCGTGCTGGTCTCGCCGTCGAAATCGACCGGCAGGTCGAAATATTCCTTGGCCAGCACCGCGCGGTTCCGTTCGGTCACCGCGATCCAGTAGCGATAGGTCCGGCCGTCGCCCTGGGCCTGCGGTCCGCGACCCAGGTTGAACTGCACCCGGGTCAGGACGGTGATCGGATCATCCGACTGATAGGCGCAGTCGGAAACCAGGCCGTCGATCTCGCCCGTGAAGCCGACGTTGGAGATGGTGATCGGGCGGCCTTCGGTCACGCCGGCCAGTTCGACATAGCGGGCGGCGTCGTACAGCACCTTTACATAGGGGCAGGGTCCGGCGGCTGCGCTGCGGCGCAGCGGGGCGGCACGTGGCGGGCGGGGGCGGTTGTCCGGTCCGCCGGCGTCCTGCTGCCGCTGGCCGGGACTCTGGCCGGGACGTTGGCCGGGCATCTGGCCCGGACGGCCCTGCTGCCCCGGCGGATACTGGGCATGGGCCGCCGAGGGCAGAACCAGGACCGAGAGGGCTGTGGCGGCGAGGGCTGAGGCCAGGGAAACCTTGAGGACGCGACGCATGGAATAGTCTTCCGGAAACGAGGAGGTGCGGCGACAGCCCGACGCGGGGCGCACGCTCGTTGCTGATAGCGGCTAAACCGAGGCGCGGCAAACCCGCGCGAGCTTAATGCACGGTGGCGGGGATGACCTCGAACGACTAGGTTCGGGCCATGACTGTCCACGCGCCTGTCCGGCCGCCCGAGAAACCTTTCCTGACCGTCCGTCTGGCCACCCCGCGCGGATTCTGCGCCGGGGTCGACCGGGCCATCCAGATCGTCGAGCGGGCCATCGAAAAATATGGGGCGCCCGTCTATGTCCGGCACGAAATCGTCCACAACCGCCATGTGGTCGAGCGGCTCAAGGCCATGGGGGCGATCTTCGTCAAGGAACTGGACGACTGCCCGGACGACCGGCCGGTGGTGTTCTCGGCCCACGGCGTGCCCAAGTCGGTGCCGGCGACGGCCCGGGCGCGGGAGATGCTGTATCTGGACGCCACCTGCCCGCTGGTCTCCAAGGTCCATGTCGAGGCCGAACGCCATCATGCCGCCGGCCGCCACATCATCCTGATCGGCCACGCGGGCCATCCCGAGGTCGTCGGCACCATGGGTCAGCTGCCGCCGGAGGCCATCAGCCTGATCGAGACGGTCGCGGACGCCGAGGCTTTCGAGCGGCCGGGCGATGCGCCGCTGGCCTACGCCACCCAGACCACCCTGTCGGTCGATGATACGGCGGAAATCCTGGCCACGCTGAAGCGGCGCTTCCCCGAACTGCCCGATCCGCACAAGGAAGACATCTGCTACGCCACCACCAACCGCCAGGAGGCGGTCAAGCGGCTGGGACAGGGCTGCGACCTGGTGCTGGTGGTCGGGTCGAAGAATTCGTCCAATTCCGTGCGGCTGGTCGAGGTGGCGATGCGCGCCGGGGCCCGCGACGCCCGGCTGGTGGACGATGCGTCCCAGGTCGACTGGTCCTGGCTCGAGGGCGTTTCGACCCTGGGGATCACCGCCGGCGCCTCGGCGCCCGAGCGGCTGATCGAGGAATTGGTCGAGGCCGTCCGCGCCCGCTTCGACGCCGAGGTGGTCGAGGATGCGGGCGAACGCGAGACGGTGACCTTCAAACTGCCCAGAGTCCTCACCGCCTGAACAGGGCAGGCTTGCGCAAGCGGAGCCTTTGACGTTGGCTGGCGTTCACGCTGCTCACCACGGGGAGTCTTCATGCGCCGCCTTCGGACCGTCTGCACCGCCGTTTCCGCCGTCGCCCTGTTCGCCGCGGCCGCCTGTACGCCCGAGGCGGAAAGCCCGCCGGCGCCCGTGACTCCGTCGCCGGCCGCCTCGTCTCCCGCGGCGCCGCCGATCAGCTATGCCTGCGAGAGCGGCCAGTCGATCACCGTCGCCTATCCCGACACGGCCACGGCCCAACTGACCTATCGCGGCCAGAGCTACACCCTGCGGACGGTCCAGTCGGCCTCGGGCGCCCGCTACGCCGGGTCGAGCCTGGAATGGTGGAGCGCCACCCGCGACGGGCAAGAGAGCGCCACCCTCAGCCGCCTCGGCCCCAATGAGGATGTCGGCGTGGCGGTGCTGGAACGGTGCAGCCGCCCGTCTTCCGGCCCGGTCGCGCCCGGCCCGGTCCCGGCGCCCGAGCCCGCGCCCGGCGGCGTCCTGCCCGCCTCGGTCCCTTGCCGGGGGCCGCAGTTGAAGCTGTCGGCCGACGGCGGCGACGCGGGGGCGGGCAACCGGGTCTCGATCCTGGGCGTCCAGAATCTGGGAGCCCGGGCCTGCAGCCTGACCGGCTATCCGACCGTGGTGCTTCAGGACCGGCAGGGCCGCAACCTGACGGCTATCCGCGCCGATCAGACCTTGGGCAGCTATTTCCGCCAGGGGCAGGCCCCGGCGCCCGTCGAGTTGGCGCCGCAGGGCAAGGCCTTCTTCGACATCGCCTGGAACGTCGTGCCGAATGAAGGAAACGGCGAAACGTCCTGCCCCTCGGCGGCGCGCATCCGGATGACGGCGCCCGGCGACACCGCCGGGGTTTCGCTGAACCAGGCCCTGACCCCCTGCGGCGGACGCATCCGGGTCAGTCCCTTCCGACCGGTCGCCGAACCGGCGCCCCAACCGGCCCCGGCCGCCGCGACCAGCCTCTAGGGGGGTTCAAACCCGGCCGGAAACGGCGTAGCGGAGCGCGCATGACAGCCAGTTTTCATGACCGCGTCCGCGCGGAACTCGCCGACATCGACGCCCAGGGGCTGACCAAGCCCGAACGGGTCATCGCCTCCCGTCAGGGGCCGGTGATCACTGTCGGCGGCCGACAGGTGCTCAATTTCTGCGCCAACAACTACCTCGGCCTCGCCGGCGACGAGCGGGTGACCCAAGCGGGCGTCGCGGCCCAGCAGACATGGGGGGCGGGCACGGCCTCGGTCCGCTTCATCTGCGGCACGCTGGAGATTCACAAGGAACTGGAGCGGGCCGTCGCCGACTATCTCGGCTTCGAGGACACCATCCTGTTCGCCGCCGCCTTCGACGCCAACGGCGGCATCTTCGAGCCGCTGTTCGGGGCCGAGGACGCCATTGTCTCCGACAGCCTGAACCACGCCTCGATCATCGACGGCGTGCGGCTGTGCAAGGCCAAACGCTACCGCTTCGCCAACTCGGACATGGACGACCTGGAGACCCAGCTGAAACAGGCCCGGGCCGACGGCGCGCGCGAGATCGTCATCGCCACCGACGGCGCCTTCTCGATGGACGGCTATATCGCGAAGCTGAAGGACATCCGGGCGCTCGCCGACAAATACGGCGCCCTGATCATGGTCGACGACTGCCACGCGACGGGCTTCCTCGGTCCGCAGGGGCGCGGCTCCTACGCCCATCATGGGGTCGAGATCGACTTTCTGACGGGCACCTTCGGCAAGGCGCTGGGCGGGGCCATGGGCGGCTTCATCTGCGCGACGTCCGAGGTGGTGGCCCTGCTCAAGCAGCGCGCCCGGCCCTATCTGTTTTCCAACGCCCTGGCCCCCGCCGTCTGCGGCTCTTCGATGGAAGCGATCCGCATCGCCGGCGGAGACGAGGGCGATGCGCTGCGCAAACAGCTGTTCGCCAACGCCGTCCGCTACCGCGCGGCCATGAGCGAGGCCGGCTTCACCCTGCTGCCGGGCGAACATCCGATCATTCCGGTGATGCTGGGCGACGCCAAACTGGCCCAGGACTTCGCCGCCCGGGCGCTGGAGCTCGGCGTCTATGTGATCGGCTTTTCGTTCCCCGTGGTGCCGCGCGGCCAGGCCCGCATCCGCACCCAGATGTCGGCGGCGCACACCTTCGAACAGATCGATCAGACGGTCGCGGCGTTCACGACGGCCGGACGCGAATTGGGAGTTATCTGATGGCGGATACGATGAAGGCGCTGGCCAAGACCCGGCCCGGCGTGGGGCTGGAACTGATCGACGCCGCGATCCCGGTCGCCGGGGACGAGGACGTGCTGATCCGGGTGCACCGCACCGCCGTCTGCGGCACCGACATCCACATCTGGAACTGGGACGAGTGGAGCCAGAAGAACGTCCCCGTGCCGATGATCACCGGCCATGAGTTCGCCGGCGAGATCGTCGCCATCGGCAAGGACGTCGATCGCCGCCTCAAGGTCGGCCAGCGTGTTTCGGCCGAGGGCCACGTCATCGACCTGAATTCTGAAGCGGCCCGGGCGGGTCATTTCCACCTCGATCCGGACACGCGCGGCATCGGCGTGAACCGTCAGGGCGCCTTCGCCGAGTTCGTCGTGGCCCCGGCCTTCAACGTCATCGAGCTGCCTGACGACGTGCCCTATGAGATCGGCGCCATCCTCGACCCGTTCGGCAACGCCGTGCATACCGCGCAGCAGTTCGACCTGCTGGGCGAGGATGTGCTGGTCACCGGGGCGGGTCCCATCGGCATGATGGCCGCCGCCGTCGCCCGCCACGCCGGCGCCCGGACCGTGGTCCTGACCGACATCAACGACTTCCGCCTCGAGCTGGCCCGGAAGGTCGCGCCGGGCGTCCGCACCGTCAACACGACCCGGGAAGACCTTAAGGACGTCATGCACGAGCTCGGCCTGAAGGTCGGCTTCGACGTGGCGCTGGAGATGTCGGGCTCGCCGATCGCCTTCAAACAATGCGTCGACACCCTGATCATGGGCGGCGGCCTGGCGCTGCTGGGCATTCCGTCAAAGCCGATGGAGACCGACTGGGGCGCGATCATCCTCAAGGCCCTGACCATCAAGGGCGTCTACGGGCGCGAGATGTTCACCACCTGGCGCAAGATGCTGGGCCTGCTCAAGGCCGGGCTCGACCTTACCCCGCTGATCACCCACCAGATGAGCTATGCCCGGTTCGAGGAGGGTTTCGAGGCCATGCGGTCGGGCCAGTCGGGCAAGGTGGTGCTGGACTGGGACAAGGCGGCCTAGGCCCCGTGTCGCCGCTGCAGGCCTTCCTCGAAGGGGAGGGGACGGACGGCCGGGGCCGCACCGTGCTCGACGTCGTGGCCTTCGACAACGCCGCCCTGGAGCGGACGCACGACTTCATCCAGTGGCTGTTTCCGCTGCCGGAGCGGTCCAGCGCCGTGCCGGACGCGCCGGTGCTGACGGCCGACGTCATCGAGGCGATCCGCGCGTCGGACATGGCCCAGTGCGCCCTGGCGGCGGGGACCGACCGGATGATCGCCTTCTACCAGACGACCCACGACTGGCTGATGCCCGACGACCACAACCACCCGCGCATCACCCGGATCATCCGGTCCCTGCGTCTGCTGCGCGACGACGAGACAGCCGACCTGTTCCTTGCGATCATCCTGGCGCGGGTCGAGGCGACGCGGGCGCCGGTCAGCGCCCGCAGCCGCGGCTACTGGGCGACGGCCTGAGCATCGGACGTCGGCCTGCGCGACCGGCCGCGCCATTGCTCGGGCCGGTCGAACGATCCGGCCCATGCGCCAACCGCGCCTGTCTGTGCAGCGGCTTCCTCCGCCACATAGTCCTGGCTGTAGCGGCGATAGGCCAAGGCCAGGCCGTCGGCGACGAGCGTGCGCGCAACATCGACGCCGTCCCGCTCACAGCGGCTGATCTTGCGGCCATAGCGGTCGGTGTCCAGCACCCGGCAGACCAGCCGCCGGCCCTCGGCGCCGGCCTTCAGCGCGTCGGTCGCGGCGGCCCCGCAGGCCCACGGCCCCTGGATCCGGTCGCACATCTGATTGCGCTCGAAGGCGTCGATGCCGTGCAGGCGCACCCGGACGGTTCCGACGTCCAGGGTATCGCCGTCGATCACCCGGCCAAGTCCCTCCAGACGGTTGCTGTCGGCAGGGGCGCCCCTCTCGACCTCGGCGCGGGCGACGTCGGCCCCCGGTCGCAGGATCAGGATCGCGGCCAGCACCATCACGGCCAAGATCAACGCTTCGGACAGGATGACGACGCGACTTTGGCGGCCGCTCCCGCCGCTGCGGATCGTGCGCAGGTTTCCTCGTGCAGCCACCGGCCCGCCCCGTTGCGTTGGCCGGCAGGGTGGACGACGAACCTTTCCGGAACCTTGCCGTCAGCCGGTCAGGGCCTTGCCCAGGGCACGCTCGAAGGTCGCGGCCTCGGGTCCAGGCAGGACCGCGGCGAGGCGACCTTTTTCATAGAGCTCGAACACCGCGGGATGAATGTAGGACGCGCGGCATACCGTCGGCGTATTGCCCAGCAAGCCGGCCACCGCCTTGACGCAGACGGTGATCCCGCGCTTCGCCGCGGTCGCCGTGGCCGCAGGTCCCATTTCCCGCAGCGCCCGCGCCGCCGACACGGTTCCGGCCCAGGTGCGGAAATCCTTGGCCGAGAAGCCGTCGCCCATGGCCTGGCGGATATAGGCGTTCACATCGTCCGAGGTCACCGCGCACAGGCCGCCGTCGGCGTCGCGGTATTTGAATAGCTGCTGGCCCGGCAGTTCGCGCAGCGAGCGCGCCACCGTCGCCAGCCGCCGGTCGCGCACCGTGACCTCGTGTTCGATCCCGCTCTTGCCCTTGAAGGCGAAGGTCAAGGCGGCGCCGTCCACGTCCAGATGTCGCTTGCTCAGGGTGGTCAGGCCGAAGGAGCGGTTCTGTTTCGCATACTGGGCGTTGCCGACCCGGATCAGGGTGATCTCCAGCAGCCGCACGGCGGTCGCCACCACCTTGTCGCGCGAAACGCCGCGCCGGTTCAGATCGGCCTCGACCTGCCGTCTCAGCCTGGGAAGAGCGCGCGCGAAGGCGGGCAGCCGGTCGAATTTGCTCTCCGAGGCGTGGCGGCTCCAGCCGTCGTGATAGCGGTACTGTTTGCGGCCCCGGGCGTCCCGGCCCGTGGCCTGGATGTGGCCCGAGGCGCGGGGGCAGATCCAGACGTCGGTCCAGGCCGGTGGAATGGCGAGCGCGCGCACCCGATCCAGCACCTTGCGGTCGCGGATCAGGGCGCCGCGGGTGTCGTGATAGGCGAAGCCCTTGCCCGCGGGCGTGCGCTTCAGGCCGGGTTGCTCGTCGCTGCACCAGGTAAGGCCGTCGGGAACCTCCGCCTGCGTCGCGACCGCCAGGGAGCCGTGAGCCATCAGCGCCGCCTGCCTGGTGATTTCGTCGCCATCTCAGCCTCTTGCGGAATCGCGCAGCGGCAACGTCATGAGACGACCGCCGGTTCCCCTTGACCCACGGGCCGGGCCGGTCGAGGGCAGGGCGATGAACTATCGCCACAGCTTTCACGCCGGAAATTTCGCCGACATCGTCAAACACGCCCTGCTGCTCTGGCTCCTGGAACGGCGGCGGGCCCAGGGGCCGGTCAGTGTGATCGACACCCATGCCGGGGCGGGTCTGTACGACCTGACCGGCGATGCGGCGCGGTCGAAGGAGGCCGAGGCGGGCGTCGCCCGGCTGATGGCCGCCGCCGACCGACCGCCGCTGATCGAGTCGCTGGCGGCCGAGGTGGCGCGCCTGAACCCGGGGGGCGGCGTGACCCTGTATCCGGGGTCGCCGAGGCTGGTCGCCGGACGATTGGGAGACGACGACCGCTACGTCGGTTTCGAGCTTCATCCGCCGGTGCTGGACCTGCTGACCGAAGCGCTGGAGGCGTTTCCGCAGGCGATGGCCGAGGGCGGCGACGGCTATGACCAGGCGCGGACCTGGGCGGCCGAGGCGACCGGCGCCTTCGTCCTGATAGACCCGCCGTTCGAACAGCCCGACGACTACAACCGCGCCGCCGACACGGCCGCCGCCATCGTCCGGGCCGATCCGCGGGCCACGGTCGCGATCTGGACCCCGCTGAAGGACATGGAGACCTTCGACGGCTTCCTGCGGCGGCTGGACCAGGCGGGTGTCAAGCGGGCGCTGGTCGCCGAGGCGCGGCTGCGGCCGCTGACCGACCCGATGAGGATGAACGGCTGCGCGGTGGTGGTGCTGAACCCGCCGCCGGGGGCGGAGGCGGCGGCGAACGAGGTCTGCGGCTGGGTGGCGGCGGCGCTGGGCGGCGAGGGCGCGCGCGCCGAGGTCTGGTTCACCGGCTGAGATATTCCTCCCCCACCGGGGGAGGGGAACCATCCGAAGGATGGTGGAGGGGGCCGGACACGAACGCCGGCGTCTGAGGTTAGCCCCCTCCACCGCTTCGCGGTCCCGCTCCCCTCCCCCGATGGGGGAGGAACGCTACTCGAAGACCTCGCCGGCCTCGTAGAGGTGGGGCTCGAAGGTGGCGATGGCCAGGATCGGCTCCATGGCGGCGTTGACGGCGGGGCTGCGGGCCATGGCCTTCCAGTCCTCGCGCGAGCGCCAGACCGCGTGAACGGCGGCGACCTTGCCGTTCAGACCGCGGTGCAGGGTGGCCGAGATGAAGCCGTCGGCGCCGCGCTGGGCCCGGACCATGACGGTCATCAGTTCCATCAGGGCGTCCAGCCGCTCGGGCTCGCAGCGGTAGATGTTGATCAGGACGACGGGGGCCGGTTCGGTCATGGCGCGGCCCATAGCGGATCGCTCTTCCGCCGTCTTGCTTGATCGCCCATATCGTTTGGATACTGGAGCGCCGAATGACCCGTATCGCGATTGTTGAGACCGGCGCGCCGCCGCCGTCGCTGGCCGCCGTCCACGGCGACTATCCGGCCATGTTCCGCGATCTGCTGGGCGATGGGTTCGACTTCGAGGTCTTCGACGTCCAGGCCGGGGAATGGCCGGACGCGGCGGACTTCGACGCGGCGATCATCACCGGCTCTTCGGCGGGGGTTTACGAGACCGACCCCTGGATCAGCGCGCTGCTGGACTGGATCCGCGCCGCGAAGGGCCGGACGAAACTGGTCGGCGTCTGTTTCGGGCATCAGGCCATGGCCCAGGCGCTGGGCGGACGGGTCGAAAAGTCGGAACGCGGCTGGGGCGTCGGCCTGCACCGCTATCAGGTGGCCGCGCCCGAGCCGTGGATGAGCCCCGAGGCCGCGGCCGTCGCCATTCCCGCCTCGCACCAGGACCAGGTGGTCGATAGGCCCGCCGACGCCCGGGTGATCCTGCGCAGCGACTTCACCCCGTTCGCCGGTCTGGCCTGGGACGAGGACGCGATCAGCTTTCAGGCCCATCCGGAGTTCACGCCCGCCTTCGCCACCGAGCTGACGGCGGGGCGGCACGACCGGATCGACCCGGCGCTGGTCGCGCGGGCGGTGGACAGTCTGAAGGCTCCCGATGATCGGGGGCTGGTGGGGGGATGGATCAGAAGGTTCATCCACGAGCAGGCGACATAGGGCGCTGTTTCTGGCATGGATGTGCGATGGTCTTTCAGGTTCCCCAAAAGCTTCTGGACGGCATCCTTCGCCAGTTCGACCCGGTGGAAGTGTATCTGTTCGGCTCTCATGCGCGCGGCGATGCGCACGAGGATAGCGACATAGACCTCTACGTGGTGCTCGACGATGACCGTGCGAAGAATCTCGACCGCGGACGCGCCATCGGGGAAGCCCGTCGAGGCTATCCCGGCGCTGTTGATATCGTTCTGTCGACTGCTTCCCGGTATCAGGCGCGCAAGGATTTAATCGGTACGCTGGCCGAGATTGTCCAAGGCGAGGGCAAGAGGATCTACGCTCGTGACGTCTGAAGACGTCGTTCAAGAATGGCTGGCCTTGGCCGGCGAGGACCTGCTTGCGGCGGAGCGGATCGCTGATCTTCGTGGCGTTGCAGCGTTCCATCTGCAACAGGCGGCGGAGAAGGCGCTCAAGGCTCAGTTGATTCGCCTGGGGGTCAGGCCCCCTCGTAACCATGACATCAGTCAACTAAGAGGCTTGGCCGGTTCGTCCCTGAACTGGACCGCAGACGCCACCATCCTGTCTGAACTGACTTCCTGGAATGCTGCGTTCCGGTATCCGGACGCTGACCCATCGGATCAGCCCACGGCGGATCGACTGGCCACGGCGACCGCGTGGATCCGATCCCTTCTGGACGAAGTCCGGGGCCGGTGATCAGCATTGGGAGAGCGATAGAGCAACGTCGCCTGGTCACGGCCACTTCACCACCGGCGGCATCGAGCTGAGGATCGACTCGACATTGCCGCCGGTCTTGAGGCCGAACATGGTGCCGCGGTCGTAGAGCAGGTTGAACTCGACGTAGCGGCCGCGCCGGACCAGCTGTTCCTCGCGCTCTCCCGCCGTCCAGGGCTCGCCCATCCGTCCGCGCACGATGGCGCAATAGGCGTCGAGGAAATGCGTGCCGACATCGCGGGTGAAGGCGAAGTCGCGCTCGCGGTCGCCGCTGTCGTGGTGGTCGTAGAAGATGCCGCCCGTGCCGCGCGGCTCGTTTCGGTGGGGCAGCCAGAAATAGTCGTCGCACCAGGCCTTGAATTTCGCGTGCCAGGCGGGGTCGTGGGCGTCGCAGGCGGCCTTCATCGCGGCATGGAAGGCGACCGTGTCCGGCGCATCGGGGCGGCGGTCTATATCGAGCACCGGCGTCAGGTCGGCCCCGCCGCCGAACCAGCTTTGGGTCGTGGCGATGAAGCGGGTGTTCATATGCACCGCCGGCACGCGCGGGCTGACCGGATGGGCGATCAGGCTGATGCCGGTGGCGAAGAAGCGCGGGTCCTCGGCCGCGCCGGGGACGGACTTGGCATAGTCGGCGGGGAAGCTCCCGTGCACGGTCGAGACATGGACCCCGACTTTTTCGAACAGACGGCCGTGCATCATGCCCATGACGCCGCCGCCGCCTTCCGGCCGGTCCCACGGCGTGCGCACGAACCGGCCCGGTTCGCCGGGGAACAGGTCGGCGGGGGCCGCGTCCTCCAGCGCCTCAAGGGCGGCGTGAAGGCGGTCGCGCAGGGTTTCGAACCAGGCGCGGGCCTCGGCTTTCTGGCGGTCGAGCGTGAGGTCGTCTTGCGTCGTCATCAGGCGTCTCTAACCCTTCCCCCGCTTGCGGGGGAAGTGTCGCGTCGATCGCGCAGCGATCCAGCGACGATGGGGGTACTGTCCAGCAGTCCGAGAAGAATTCCCTCATCGTCCCTGCTCGGGCTGCGCCCGAGGACGGGACACTTCT
>CALSBO010000032.1:0-31115 GCA_943373195.1 Brevundimonas vancanneytii | reverse complement strand
GGGCCGCCAGACTCCGTCCGCCCCACGACAGTAGGTCTGTTCCGTCTCGACACCGCGCGAGATCGTCCGCTGGGTCCGGCACTCGCGCACCGCCGCCGCGGCCGCGGCCGCCGCCTGCTCGGCGGCCAGGTCGTAGGCCTCTTCCGGCGGCGGTTCGGGCGCGACGAAGGCCGCGGCGGGCACATAGCCGACCCCACGCCCCTCCACCGTGACCTCGACCCAGCCGCTGTCCGTTTCGCCCACCGCGTTGACCGTTTCGCCCGGCGCGAGCGACCGGATCACGCCGGTACCGGCCCCGGCATTGGGGTGGGTGTAGATTTCGGAGGCCGCCATCACCTGCATAACGCCCCCTGTTCCGCGCAGCATCGGCGGACGGGTCGAGTTGACGTTGACCCCGAGCACAAGCGCGCCGGCATGGACGCCGTCGGTGATCCTGAACCACTGTTCGCCCTCGCCCTCCACCCAGACCCCGCGAAGTTCAACTCCGCGGTCCAGTTCACCCGCCTCGGTCGCGTTGCGGCTGGCCCAGGCGCGCAGATTGACGTTTCGGACCGTGTACACCGTCACCCGCGAGCCCTCGACGCCGGCCATGTCGCCGGAGCGGCCGCCCCCGCCGAACGACGGCAGGTCCACCCCGACGGCGAACCTCAGCACCAGCAGGAGGGCGATCAGGACCGACCCGGCGATCACGAACGGATGGCGCCACCCGGTCCGGTCCCCGGGTTTGGGCTTGATGGGCTTTGGCTTGCTGGGTGCGGGCGGCGGTGACGGCGGCGCGGGCGGTTGTTGGCCTCCGAGGTCGGGTATGATCACCTCGCCTGCGCCAGACCCGGCGGCTGCCGGCGTATCGTCTTGCGGTCCGGACGTAGGCGGTTCCTGGTCCGCTTCTTCGGTCGGCGCCTCCTCTTCGTCGGCGGGCGGCTCCGGCGGCGGCGGCTCGACAATCCCCACCCCCAGGATTTCCCGGAACAGCTCCGCCAATTCCGGCACGTCGCGGGCGTGGGTCGAGAACTGCGGTTCGTCCCCGCGCGCCACCGTCACCACCGTATCCGGCCGCAGGGCGCCGTCCTCGATCGCGCCGCGCCACTGGGTCTCGGCGTCGTAATCGTCGAAGGTGCGTCCCACCCGCACCGAAATCACCAGCCGCCCGTCCGCCAAACTCGCCTCCCGTCGCCTTCTCGAGCCCAGTCAGCCGTTCAATCAATGAGGGCGCTGGACAGAAGGGTTAATAACACGTCAAATATCATTGTGATGCCCGCAAGGGCGTCGCGAGGGAAGCCCGAATGATGTCTCGGATGGCGCCGCCTCTGTTTCTGGCTGTCTTGGCCTTGGCCGCGTGCAAGCCTGACGCGAAGACAGGCGAGGAAGGCGAGAAGCCGCCCCCGACCCCAGCGGTCGTGCGCACCGCGCGCGACTGTTTCCCCGAGGCCGCCCGCCGCTGGATCGCCATCGACGACAACGTCGCGACGGCGGCGGCCCGCGCGACCGGCCCGGCCACCGTCTATATCGACGCCTCGGGCAGCATGGCCGGCTATCTGCGCGGCGGCCGCCGCGGCGAGCGTCCGTTCGAGGAATTCGTCACCGACGCCGCCGGCTCGATCGGCTTGAACCAAGCCCCGGTCGCCCACGTCCTGTTCGGCCGCGCCCTGCGTCCGCTGGACGGCGCCCAGCTGAACACCCTGGCGCGCGCCGAGACCTATGCCTGCAACGGCCAGCCGGATTGCGACAATCAGGAAAGCCGTCTGGACCTGGTCCTGCGCGACATCGCCGACAAGCCGATCGATCATCTGTCGGTCATCGTCACCGACCTGTGGCTGGCCAACTCCGAACTGACCACCAGCGGTTCGGCGGCCCTGAACACGCCCCTGCGCCGCCTGCTGACGGACCGAAGCATTGCCGTCTACGGCCTGGACGCCCCCTATTCGGGTCAGGTCTACGACCTGCCCAGCGGCCGCACCGGCGTCAGCGCCGCGCGCCGGCCCCTCTACATCGTCGCCGTCGGCTCGGCCGCCCGCCTGCGAGCCCTGGACGAGAGCCTGCGCCAGTCGCCGTCGGCCTACATCAATCAAGCGTTCAGCGGCGGAGCCGTGCGCCACGCCCTGTTCACCCGCACGCCCGAGACGGCCCGGGCGGCCGTCGCGCGGCCCTTCACCCTGACCGCCTCGCCCGTCCTGCGCCCGTCCACGGTCATCCGCGCCCGCCAAGGGCTGAACATCCAGCAACTGGAGCTGGCGCGCGGCGCGGCGCGTCAGGCGCGCGTCGCGTCGGGCCGGCCGGGCGCGCGCCCCGCCGCGCCTCACCCCGGCTGGACCGGCCCGGATCCGGCGGCGATCGCGCCCGGCGCCGTCTGGTCGGGCGAACTGACGGCCACCACCCGCCTGTGGAAACAGAAGCGCGACGGCGCGACCTGCCGGGCCTCGGACTGGGAGGACGCAGGCCTGCTGGAAGGCGGCTGGTCGCCCGGCGGACAGGAGGGCCAGCGCACCTTCACCCTGGACCCGGCCCGGCTGTCGGACCGGCTCAGTCCCGGCACGCCCTATCTGCTGGTCGGTGAGGTCGCCCGTGTCGGCCTGACCCGGTCCAATCCGGCCACGGCCTGGATGCGCGAATGGAGTTTCTCGCCGGCGACCGAGGCCGATGTCCTGGCCGACCCGCCGGCGCTGTTTCCCACCCTCAACCTGGCCGAGACGGCGCGGCTGATGGAGAACGCCTTGGCCGACTCGGCGACCGAGCCGCAAACGGTCGGCGGTTTCGCGGTGGTGATAGAGGTCAAGGGCTGAAGGCGACCGAAAGGCCGCGAGGACAATTCTGGAGGGGCTGTCGATGAAGAGTGCATTCTGGTCGTTTCTCATTCACCTGATCGTGGGGCTGGTCGGCTTTCTGATCCTGTTCCTCGCCACCAGGGGCCAGGACACACTGGCCGCCAACATCGTAGCCGATCTGTTCAACAACCCCGAACAGCTGGAGGCACAACGCGGGGCGGTCGCCACCGCCGCCTTCCTGGCCTTCGGGGTCGCCGTCACCATTTCCTTCCTGGCCAGCGCGGTCTTCTTGCTGGTCGCCGGCGCCTACCGGCCCGGCCAGTTCGGCAAGGGGGCGCAGCTGATGGGCCTGTGGTTCGGCCTGCTGCTTTTGGCGCTGGCCGGCGCCACCGGCGCCCTGTGGTGGCAGCTTTGGCAGTCGGCGCTGAATTTCGACTTCAACCCCTCGCGCCTGTGGACGGTGGCGGCCGTGTCCCAGGTGGCGGTCCTGATCGCCTACTATCTGGGAACGGCCTGGCCGGTTAAGCCCGAGTGCAAAACCTCGGTGCCCTTCGCCGTCCTGCTGCCGCGTCTGGGGTCGGCCAAATGACCACCCATGTGCTGATCGGCGTCGGCGGCACCGGCGCCAAGGTGGTCGAGGCCGCCCTGTGGATGTTCCTCTCCGGCGTCGGCCCGCGCGAAGTCATTGTCGGCTTGGTCGATCAGGACAAGGCCAACGGCAACGTCGTCCGCACCAAGACACTCATCAACAACATCATCCGCCTGCAGGACGACTTCGGACCCAACAAGGGCAATGCGCTCGACTGGAAGAGCGACGAGACGGCCGGCGGCACACGCTTCGCCTCCATCAAGATCAGGCCGCTCATGAAGGAGGCGGGTCCGCACTGGCGTCCCGCCGATGATGGACCCCAGACTCTGGCCGGCATCCTGGACGCCGCCGGCATGGACGGCGAAGAGGGCATGGTGGACTTCTTCAACGTCCTCTTCCACGAAGGTTCACGCGAACAGACCATGCCGCTGGACGAGGGCTATCGCGGCCGGGCCCACATCGGCTCCGCCGCCATGCTGGCCGCGCTCGAGTTCGGTGACGGCCGCTTCAAGACCCGGATGGAGGAACTGATCGCGCGCGGTGGCCAGAACGAGGAGGTGCGCATTTTCCTGGTCGGCTCGGTCTTCGGCGGCACCGGCGCCGCCGGCTTTCCTACCCTGGCCAGGGTGCTGGACGCCATTCGCGAGAAGAAGGCCGAGGAGAAGCCCGAGATCGCTAACTCCGTCCGCATCGGCGGCGCGCTGATGCTGCCCTATTTCGGCTTCGAGGACCCCAAGTCGAAGGACGCCAACGTGGTCACCAACAACGACCTGGTGCCCCAGGCGCGCTCGGCGCTCGAATATTATCACAGCCTGTTCCGGGAGCGCGCCGGTGTGGACGACAAGGCGGTGTTCGACCGCTTTTACGTCTCTGGCTGGAACGAGCTTTTCCGCATGGACTATCACGAGCCGGGCGCGGCCGATCAGGTCAATCCGGCTCAGCCGCCGGAACTGCTGGGTGCCGCGGCGGTGCTCGACTTCTTCGAAACGACCGACCTGGGCGCCCGGAGCCGGGCCGTGCCGATCATGGTATCGACGCGCGCGCGCAAGTCCGACTTCCGCTGGTCGGACATGCCGGCCGAAACCGATCTGAGGGGCCGAATCTACGACGGCCTCGGCCGGCTGATGCGGCTGGCTTTCTGGTGGCGGCACGAAATCGAACCCGAGTTCGACAAGCCCAAGGGTTTCCTCCGGCGCAAGGAGCCCTGGTTCGAAGCCTTGGCCAAGGATGTGAAATGGGATGTTCACACGCCCGACGCACGGCGCAATCTGCTGGAGGTCCTTCGCGACTATCTGTTCTGGGCGGGCTCCATGCGCTGGTCCGCGCGAAATCAACTGAATTTCGACCTGTGGGACACGACCGCGGCCCACGATCCCCGCTATGACCCATCGGACGACAAGAAAGCGACCCGTCCCATCGAGATTCGCGAGCCCGGAGCTGTCGGGACCGACGTACAGCAGGCGTTCGCGCGGTCCCTGCCGGCGCTCGACGGAGAGAGCGTACGCGGGTCCGAACTCGCCGTTCGGGAAATGAGTAGTGGCCCGCCCACGGCGGAAAACGCGGGCCTGGGCAAGGTGCTGGCCGCTGCTTATCGCGCGGTCCGCCCAATCGACGCGAGCGCAGCGCAATGAGCGACGTCACCTACAATCTGCCCGCCGAACGCCTCCGCGCCAGTGAAGACGATCCACGCATCCGCTTTCCCCGACCCCAGGGCGACGCCGGCCTGTGGCGTCAGGCGCAAGGCAATCTGGCCGACCTTGGCGACAGCTTCCCCCCGGCCAAGGGCGGCACGGTTGACGAGATCAAGTCCGTCCCCGACCCTTGGGCCCAGCCTCGCACCTTCGCCGAGGCCGTGCTGGAATCAAAACACCCGCTGGCCCCATCGTCGGTCAGCCAGTGGCGCGGCCTCCTGGCCCTGCTGGCTCTCCGCGGCGCCTGTTCGGACGTCTATGAGGTCAGTCTGGACGCGGTGAACCTGGCCGGCAGCCGCAGCCGGCTGGCCCGCATCCTGGGCGTCCTGACGCCCGCCATGTCGCTGCGCCAGGCGGACGCGACTGACACGCCCTGCGCCAGTTGGCTGGACCCGGTCCTCTTGCGGCTGACGCTCAAGGGTGAACGCGGTTCGCGGCCCAGCACCGTGACCCTGGGCATGATGAACCCGGCCTGTCTGGTTTCGCCGGGCCGCACCCACGGCGCCTTCCGCACGCCCCGGATCGAATGGATGCGCGAGGGCCTGACCGATCCGACGGCCTTGAAAGGGGCTGACCGTCTTCCCGACGTCAAACTGGCCATCATCCGCGAGTATGTCGAGGAGATCACGGCCGACGTGAAGGCGATGGCCGCCGACAACAAGGTCCGCGAAAATCTGATCGCCCAACTGAACGACTATCGCGACGCCCTTCCGCACGGCGATGAACTGCCGTTCGAGATCGACATCAGCCCGCGCGAGACGCCCGGCGACCTGTCTCCGCTGTACGCCGCCCTGCGCCGTACCGTCTCGGCGCGCCATGGCGACGCGGTGTCGGTGTCGGAGTGCCGCATAGCGTTGCGCGGCGATCTGCCGGATATCGAGGCGAGCGGAGCCCGCGATGGCGGCGAAGCGTCGGACGCGCCCGCCCATGGAGCCGTCCGGGGCGTCATCTTGGTCGACCCCGCCATCGCCGATACGCTGGGCAAGCCCCCGCACAACGTCCACGTCTGGGGTGAACACACCCTGTCCTCGCTTCAGGATCCGAACGTTTTCCGCACGGCCCGCGACGCGGCCGCCGCCGATGGCTGGCTGATGATCCGCCCGAACGAACTGTTCGCCCCGGTCCTGGCCGTGCTGGGCAAGGACAAGACCACCATCCTGTCCAACCCCGAACCGTTCCGAACGTCACCCATCCCGCTCACGCCCATCGCACTGCTGCTTCAGGAGCCCGAGACGCTCAAGACCCGGGTCGGGCTGGCCTGGGAAGGGGGCGGCCTCGCCAAGGCCTCGCTGGAGGTCACCCTGATGCGTCCCGGCGGGTCGTCGTCGGACGACGATGACCAGGATACGCGCTCTGTCAGCCACCGCACGGTCCGGGTCTATGCCGAAAAGCCCAAGGACGAGCAGGGCTTGATCCGGCGCGACGTGCCTTGGACCTTCGGCGAGGCGACGATCTGGCCGAATTTCGCCAGCCGCGACTGGCGTCATTATTTCGCGCGCTTCTATCACCCCGAAGGTCCCAACCGGCTGCGCGGCCGGGTGGCCCTTTCGGGCCGGCAGCTGGCGCGGCACCTCGCCGACACCCCCTTGCCCGAGCGCGCCCGCGAACTC
This sequence comes from Brevundimonas vancanneytii, assembly GCA_943373195.1. Lineage (GTDB taxonomy): Bacteria > Pseudomonadota > Alphaproteobacteria > Caulobacterales > Caulobacteraceae > Brevundimonas > Brevundimonas vancanneytii_B. Next base: position 24,463 of record CALSBO010000032.1, on the reverse strand, counting down.
CGCTCGTGGTGCAAGGCGCCGTCCGCGGACGCGAGCAAGGCTTCGGAGTCCATCGGCGTCCTGGCCGGCCCGTCCAGCTACGAGGTCGCCCTGTCGCGTTGGAGCGCCCGGCATGAAGGCACGCGAGAGGATATTCAAACCTCGACCCTTCCGTTCGAAGCCATCTTCTTCACCGCCACCGAACCCTGCGGCCTGATCCTGCTTACGCCGCAGAAGATCGACGGCAACGGCGCGGACGCCGTCGTGGGCCTGGATTTCGGCACCACCAACACCGTCGCCTGCGTCGATAACGCCGATCGCGTCATCTTCCGCGACCGGCTGATCCATCCGGTGACACAAGCCGACAGCAAACAGATGGATCGCAACCGCAGCAATGCGCGGATGTCCTTCCTCGACTTCCTCCCGGCCGCCGAAAAGGCCACGCCCACGGCCAGCGTCTCGATCGACCGCATCGTCGACGAAGCCGCCATGCGCCCGGAGGCCGGCGGGGCCAAGGTCGGCACCGCCGACCTGCTGCAGCGCCAGGCCGTCTATTTCCACCCGCACAACACCGACGGCGGCGACACCAGCCTCAGCGACCTGGCCCAGATGGGCGACATCCTCGGCCGGTCCCACTTCAACCTGAAATGGGACAAGAAGGAGGTTGGCAAACTGGCGGCCCAGCGCTTCCTGGGCCAGCTCCTGATGATGATCGCGGCCGAGGTTTTGGCGGTGAACAAGGTCAAGCCAGCGAACATCACCTGGCGCTTCTCGCGTCCTGACGCGATGCAGGACGAGCATGAGAAATTCCGCGCCGTCGTCACTAACCTGCTGGAGCCACCGGGCGGCGGCGGCCTGGGCGGCGTGGTCGACGGCATCTATTCGGAGGCCGAGGCCGCGGGCCACTACATCCTTCGCAACCCAAAATTCGTCAGGGGTTCGCTGAACATCATCCTGGATATCGGCGGCGGCACCACCGACGTCACCATCTGGCGCGGCGACGACCAGCTCTGGAAAGGCTCCTACACCATCGCAGGAAAGAGCTTCTTCACCCAGTTCATCGTCAACAACACCGCCTTCCTCAGCAATTTCGGCCTGCCCGGCTGGGCCTCTATCTTGAAGTCGCTCAACGACCGGGGCGACAAATTCACCAAGGACGTGGGTGAGCTGCTGTTCAGCGGACCGGCCCTGTCGGACGCGATGTCGGGCATCAACTGGATAAACAAGGAGGACTACGCCGAAAGCCGCGGCCTGATCCACAGCGGCATGGTCTTCCTGGGCGGCATCGCCTTTTATCTCGGCCTGGTCGTGCGGCTCCTGATCGAAAAGGGCGTGGTCCAGGAGGTCGATCTGGATCGCACGGTCTTCGCCCTGTGCGGACGCGGCGCCGGCCTGTTCGCTCAGTTGCATTCCGGCAAGCCCGAGGCCGACACGCGTGTCAGCCGCCTGCTACGCCTGTTCGACGAGGGCGCGCGTGTCGATCAGCCCCGCCGACCCCAGATTTTCCGATCCGACCAACCCAAGCTTGAGGTGGCCAAGGGCATGGCCACTGCGAACGCCCTTCAACTGGGGCGCCGCGCCAAAGCCGAGAGCCTGGTGTCGCTTGAGCCCGCCGGGGTGGGTGCTCGAATTGGCCAGACCGCCTACGCTCCGGGCGACACCATCGACCTGTTCAAAACTCAGGGGCAATTGGCCGAGATCGACATGACCGAGTTCGAGCGATTTATCGACGCCCTCGGTCGACATGCCGATCTCGCCCTCGATCTGAACGCCGGCGGCGGCCAGAGCGTGGCCATCGCCATACAGGAGTGCATCCGGAACGCGGTCGCCGACGCGCAGCACACGCCCGAGGAAGAGGCGCGCAACGCTCGTTCGCAACCTCTCTTCATCATCGCGCTCGCGGCCCTGCTTGAGAACATGACCGCCGCCCCCGGCGACTCCCGCCTCAAGATCACGGACATGGCGTCGTGACCGGCCCGCGTTTTTCGATATCCCGACGAACCTCCATGCTGGCGGGCGGCATCGGTCTGCTGATCCTGCTTGCGGGCGTGCTGGTCTATGTCCTGACCGCCCCCAGAATTAGCTGGCCGAATCTTAACCCGCCGGCAACCGGCGAGGGTCAGTCTGTTGGAACGCCGTTCGGCCTGACGCCGTTCACCGATTGGTCCCTGTCCGTCGGACTGTGCGTGATCGCCGCCATGGTGGCCGCGATCGTGGTTCGTGCGTTGTGGGTCCGGTACGCGTCGTCCACGCTTCGAAGGTTGTCCGCGATGATCCAGCCCCGGTACCAACGGCCCGCGCCGCGCTCGCTGGAAGACCTGGTCGAACAATTGATCGACGCCAACAACCGCCAGTACGACGCGATCATGCGCCGGTTGGAGGCGCTGGAGCGTGCAGAGCCGCCCCCCTCCGACGACCGGGCCGTCGTTCCGCGCGCGAGCCGCGCGTCCACTTATCGGGACGAGGATCAGGCCCCTCCACGCCCTGAACCGGCGCCTGCGCCACGGCCCGAGCCCGTCGCCCGCGCTCCCGAGCCGGTTCGGTCCGGCGCCGATCCACTGGCGGTGCAACGGCTCGAACAGGCATTCCGCATTCTGCTGCAAGAGCCGTCCAGCGCCGAATTCCGCAATTTCTTCGATACCCACGACGCTGTCGCGCTGGAGGCCTCTGCCGGTCGGCTGGTCGAAGGCGGCGGACGCAGCGCCCTGATCTTCGCCCTTCCGGTCGGCAGGGGCGTCCATCTGCTTTTCCCCGGTCACGAGATCGCCTCGGACTTCGGCAGCGTCTACCACGCCCAGCGCGCCATGCCCGATGAGGTCAAGCTGGCCTTCGACCTGGACATCGACGGCACCCGCGTCTTCAAGCTCCCCGCCGCCGCCGAAGCCCTGTTCGAGGGCGGTGTCTGCACTCTCCGCCGCCGCGGCAGACTGGGCGGCCTGACGGCCTGACCAGCCGACCACGCCGCCGCCAACGCCATGCGCCAGGACCGCGCCCGCTCGCTGCTGGCGGCGGCGGAAGAGGAGTGGCTGGAGCTCGAGGCGAAGCGGGAGGCGCTGGCCAGCGCCTGAACGCCGCATCGCGCACCGCGCCGCCAAAGCCTAGCTTCCCTCCATGACCCTTCGCGTTCGCCGTCTGGAGCTCACCCCCGCCGAGCGCCGCGGCGCCGCGCGGGTCAATGCGGCCCTGGCGCTGATGCCGCGCCTGAAGGCCGACGGCTGGCGGCTGGCGGCGGGCCAGTGGCTCAACAGCGGCTTCAGCCGACTGGCCCAGACGGTCACCGGCGCCCAGCTGGCGCGGCGCGGGGTGCGGGTCGAGACCCTGCGCATCCCGTCCGAGGACGGCGGCGTCTCCGTCCGCATCCTCAACCCGCCAGGGCCGGCGCGGGGCGTGGTCCTGGACATGCACGGCGGCGGCTGGGTCGTCGGCAGCGCCGGGTTGAACGACCACCTCAACGCCGATCTCGCCGCCGAGACCGGCCTGGCCGTGGTCTCGGTCGACTACCGCCTGCTCAGCGAGCCGCGCGGCGTCCTCATGCAGCACGCCCTGTCCGACTGCATGGCCGCCGGGCGATGGCTGGCCGACAACGCCGCCGACCGCTTCGGCACGGACCGGCTGTTCCTGGCGGGCCAGTCGGCCGGCGCCCACCTGGCCGCCCTCACCGGGCTGGCCCTGCGCGACGAGGGCCGGTTCGGGGCCTTCCGGGGCTGTGTGCTGGTCTATGGCGTCTATGACCTGTCGGGCACGCCCTCGGCCCGGGCCGCCGGACCCGAGACCCTGATCCTGAACGGCCCCACCCTGGCCTCGGACCTCGGCCGGCTGACGCCCGACCGCGACGGGACCGGACGGAGGGACCCCGACATTTCGCCCCTGTACGCCGACCTTCGCGGCCTGCCCCCGGCCTTCTTCATCGCCGGAGACCTGGATCCCCTGCGCGACGACAGCCGGCTGATGGCCGAGGCCTGGGCCGCCGACGCCGAACTGCTGGAGGTCCCGCTGGCCCCGCACGGCTTCATCCATTTCGGCGGCGCCCTCGCGGCCCGGTCCCTGGGTGAAATCCGGCTCTGGCTGGAGGGCCGGTTGGCCGCCCTCGAGACCGCCTGACCCCCTCCCGGCGCCCGAAATCAGCCCTTTCGGGACAAATTTCCGGCCCTTTTCGCGAGCCTGTGCAGAAGTCACAAGAGCTTCACATGTCGAAGAAAATTCGAACATCACCACAATGGCGCGAGGGCGTTGCACGATTTATCCCCAAGGCCGTCCACAGCCGGTCGTTCCCGACCGCTTGCTAGAAGTCCGGATCGGAGTGAACTTGATCAGGCCGAGGGACACGGCGGCGCGGAAAACCGGGGAGACCCGGGGCTCAAAGCGGACCGGCCCGGCTCTCTGATCGAACGCACCGGGGGGTTTCGACCTTAACGGACGGGAGACAGGATCAAGGCCCAAAGGATCCTTCGAAGGCTTCGGCCGGAGAAGACCGGAGGGAACCGGATCGGGATCGACGGACGGCGCGAGGCCAGACCTCGTGGAACGCCGGAGACCAGGAGCGCGACAGGGATACAGCTGACCATCGTCGGGGTTCGCCTCGCGGATGCAAAGCCAGGGTTCTGAACCTCAATGGCCAAGTCCAACCCGGACTTGGCGAGGGGACGAGGAAAACCGGTTCGCCGGGGACCTTCGTCCCCTCGCTCAATTCTGGATCGCCCTATGCTCGCGACGCGGTCGCTCGCGGCTTGAGGGCGCAAGCGGTCTCCTCCCCCTTTTTGGGGGAGGTGGCGCGGCGCGGCTTCGCGCCGTGACGGAGGGGGCGGCGCCGACGTCAGCCACCCTTCCACCAACCCCCCATCACCGGGTCGCCCCCTCCACCGCTCGCGCTGAGTCGCGCGAGCGGTTCCCCTCCCCATCGCTGCGCGACGGGGAGGTGACGCAGCACCTCCCTTCCCTTCCCCCCGGCTGAGCCGTAAACCAAGGCCATGACCACGCGTGGGAATCGCCGTTTCTCGCCGGACCGCCGCACCCTGCTGGTCGGGGCGGGCGCGCTGGCGGCCACGGGGGCGCTGGTCGGCTGCCAACGCGCCGAGGCCCCGATCGACGAGGAGGGCCGGGTCCGGCTGCGCTTCGCCACCGACTGGCGCGCCCAGGCCGAGCACGGCGGCTTCTATCAGGCCCTGGCCTCGGGGGCCTATGCGAAACGCGGCCTCAACGTCCAGATCATCCAGGGCGGTCCGGCCGTAAACGTGCCGCAGCTTCTCGCCTCCGGCGCGGTCGAACTGGGCATGGGCTCCAACAGCTTCATCCCGATGAACCTGGTCGCCGAGGGCGCCCCGGTGAAGGCCGTCGCCGCCTTTTTCCAGAAGGACCCCCAAGTCCTGATCGCCCACCCCGACCCGGCGCTGGAGACCATCGCCGACCTCGCCGGCCGCCCCTTCCTGCTGGCCACCGCCTCGCGCGACGCCTTCTGGGTCTGGCTCAAGGCCAAATACGGCTTCACCGACGACCAGGTCCGCACCTACAATTTCAACCCCGCGCCCTTCCTCGCTGATCAGCGGGCGGTGCAGCAGGGCTATCTGACCAGCGAGCCGTACAGCATCGAACAGGCGGCGGGTTTCGCCCCGCGGGTCTTCCTGCTGGCCGACGAGGGCTATCCCTCCTACGCCGCCATGGTGCTGGCTCCCAACGCCTTCGCCCGCGACAACGCCGCCGCCCTGCGCAGTTTCATCGCCGCCTCGGCCGAGGGCTGGCGCGACTATATCCAGGGCGACGGCAAGCTGGCCGACGCCCTGATCCGCAAGGCCAATCCCGAGATGACCCAGGCCATCCTCGACCAGGCCCGCGCCAAGCTGAAGTCCAACGGCGTCGTCGACGGCGGCGACGCGGCCCTCTACGGTCTGGGCGCCATGACCGCCGAACGCTGGCAGGCCTTCTTCGAGGTGACGTCGCAGGCCGGGGTCTATCCGCCCGGTCTGGACTGGCGCCAGGCCTTCACCACCCAGTATCTGCCCGGCCGTGGCCGGAGCTGAGGCGGCGGCCTCGCTGAACGGCGGCGTCGTCCGCTATCCCGGCCGGGCGCCGCTGGGCCCCGTCGACCTGACCCTTGCCCCCGGCGAGATCGTCGCCGTCGTCGGGGCGTCGGGGGCCGGCAAGTCCACCGTCCTGCGCCTGCTGGCGGGGCTGGAGCGGCCATCCGAGGGCCTCGTCCGCCGGGCGGAGGGGCGGACCGGCTTCGTCTTCCAGTCCGCCACCCTGATGCCCTGGGCCGACGCCCTGGCCAATGTCGCCCTGCCGCTGGAGCTGGCCGGCATCCCCCGGCCCGAGGCCCGCGCCCGAGCCGCCGAAGCCCTGACGGCCGTCGGCCTCGGCGACCGGCTGGGCGCCCGCCCGCGGCAGCTGTCAGGCGGCATGGCCATGCGGGTGGCCCTCGCCCGGGCTCTGGTCGCCGCGCCGGACCTGCTGCTGCTCGACGAACCCTTCGCCGCCCTCGACAGCGTCACCCGCCGCCGCCTGATCGAGGACCTGCACCGGCTCTGGGCCGCCCGCGCGCCGCGTCCGGCCATCGTCTTCGTCACCCATGACGTCGAGGAGGCGGTCTATCTGGCCGAGCGGGCGGTGGTTCTCGAAGCGGCCACGGGACGGGTCGTCGCCGACCTCCCGTCGCCAGGCGCCCTGCCCCGGCCCGACGGCTGGCGGACGGACGCGGCCTATCGCGCGGCTGTCGAGGCGCTGGCGGCCGAACTGGCCCGCGGCATGGCCCCCGCGCCGGAGCCGGTCGCATGACCCGCCTGTTGCCGCCGCTTCTGCTGACCGCCCTGCTGCTCGTCGGCTGGGAGGCCGCCTGCCGCCTGCTGCACGTCCCGCCCTGGTTCCTGCCGCCGCCGAGCGCCGTCGCGGCCGCCCTGATCGAGCGCGCGCCCCTGCTGGCCGCATCCGCCGCCGCCACCTTCTGGATGGCGCTGCAGGCGCTCGTCGTCGCCACCCTGCTGAGCGGGGGCCTGGCGCTGGCGGTTTCGCTCAGCGGCCCGGCCGAACGGGCGGTGCGGCCGCTCGCCGTCGCCCTGCAGGTGACCCCGGTCGTGGCCATCGCGCCGCTGGTGACGATCTGGGCCGGGCTGGACAACGCCGACCGGGCCGTCGTGGCCCTGGCGGCCACGGTGGCCTTCTTCCCCCTGTTCTCGGGCGTCCTGACCGGGCTGAAGTCCGCCGATCCGGATCTGGAACGGCTGTTCGACCTCTACGGCGCCTCGCCGGTCCAACGCCTGTGGCGCCTGCGCCTGCCCGCCGCCCTTCCCTTCGTGCTGGAGGGATTGCGCGTGGCCGCGGGGCTGGCGGTGATCGGGGCGGTGGTGGCCGAGTTCGTCTCCGGCTCGGGTGCGACGCAGGGGTTGGCCTGGCGGCTGCTGGAGGCGGGCAACCGGCTGCGCACCGCCGACATGCTGGCCGCCCTGGCCTGTCTGATGGTCATGGGCCTGGCGCTCAACGCCGTCGTCGGCCTGATGGAACGGGCGGTGCGGCGCCGGTTGTCCTGAGCGCCGCCCAACCTCGCCCTCACGGCCCCGCCGCACGTTAGCGGCGGGTTAAGGCGGGCATGACTAGCGTGAGGCTCCAGTTCCCGCGTCCGGAGACGCCCCTTGCGCCGCGCCCCGATCCAGACGACCGCCCTGATCGCCGCCGTCGGCGCGGCGCTGTTCGCCGGGACCGCCTCGGCCCAGAACGCGGGCGAGACGAGCGGCCTGCGCTACCTGTCCTGGCCCAGCCGCGGCGAGGCCGCCCCGGCGGCGCCCGAGGCCGCGCCCGCCGCCGCCCGCCGCGATCTGCGCCGCCCCAACACCGTCATTCCGCACGGCGGTTTCGCCGCCGCCGCGCCGCGTCCCGGCCTGACGCCCGCGCCCGGCGCCCGGCGCACCCTGACCCCGGCCAACGCCTGGCTGAACCGCACCGCGCCGCCGCCGGAGCCGCTTCCGTCCGCGCCGGCGCCCGCTCCGGCCTCGCCGCCGCCGATCGCGCCGCGCACCACGCCCGACTATCTGCCCGATCCCGGCGGTCGCGGTCAGGCCGTGCCGGCCGAGGTGATCTATCCGGCTGCGCCCGCCCCGGCCCCTGCGGCTCCGTCCGAGCCCTTCGATCCCATGGCGCCTCGCCGCGACGCGCCCATCTTCCGCATGCAGCAGGAGGCGCCGCCCGCCGCCGCCCCGGCTTCGGTCGCCCCGGCCGCGGAGCAGCCGGCCCCCGCCGCGCCCGCCGCGGCCCGACCGCGCCGTGTCGCCGAGGTGCGCGACAGCGGCGAACGCCCGCCCCAGCAGGGGGGGCGCTACTATTCCGTCCACCGCCAGAACGGCCGTCGTCCCGATACGCTGGAGATTCCGGAGCCGAACTATGTCGACGCCCTGGCCGTGACCATGCCCGAGACCATCGCCTCCCAGGATCTCGCCGCGCCCGAACAAGGTCCGAGGCTGATCCGCGACGGCCAGGGCCGCGTCCGCCCGGCGCCCGCCGCCTCCGACGGGGACCACCAGTGACCGAAGCGACGACGCCTTCGCGGCTGCCCGAACTGATCGCCATGGCCGAGGAAGGGTCGAGCGAGAAGCGTCGCGCCCTGCTGCGCGAACTGACGGAGCATTTCTTCGGCTCGACCGCCCGCACGGCCACCGAGGACACCCTGTACGGCGACGTCCTGACCAGCCTGGCGGCGGACATGGAGAGCGCCGTGCGCGCCGAACTGTCGGCCCGGTTCGCCCGGACGCCCGACGCCCCCCACGCCCTGATCCGAAAGTTGGCCAATGACGAGGCCGCCGTCGCCGGCGCCGTCCTGGCCACCTCGCCCGTGTTGACCGACGAGGATCTGCTGGGCGTCGTGCGCAAACACGGCCAGGATCATCTGCGCGCCGTCTCGGCGCGTTCGTCGGTATCCGAAGCGGTGTCCGAGGTCATCGTCGAGCGCGGCGACGACGAGACCCTGGGAACCCTGCTGCGCAACGACGGCGCCAAACTGTCGAGAAAGTCGTCCGAAGCCGCGGTCGAGCGGGCCAGGGTCAATCCGGCGCTGCACGAGGCCGCGGTGTCGCGCGCCAGCCTGCCGCCCGACCTGTTGAACGAGATGTATTTCGTGGTCGAGGTCCGGCTGCGCACCCGGATTCTGGAACAGAACGCCCGCCTGGACCCGGCCCTGCTGGAAAGCGCCCTGGCCGCCGGGCGCGCGCGGGTGGCCACCGACGACGGCGCCCTGCCCGCCGACTACGCCGAATGCTCGGCCTATGTGGAAGAACTCAAGGCGGCCGGCCAGCTGACGCCCCAGATGCTGGCGCGGTTCCTGCGGTCGGGCGGGACGACGTCCTTCCTGATCGCCCTGGCCCAGCTGGCCGACATCGATTTCCACACCGCCCGCCAGATCGTCGAGCGGCGCGAGCTGGACGCCCTGGCCGTGGTCTGCAAGTCCGCCGACCTGGATCGCGCCCTGTTCCTGACCTATGCGGTCGTCCTGCTCAACGACGACGGCGACGCCATGGCCAAGGCCCATTCCTACGCCCGGATGTACGCCGAACTGACGAAGGACGCGGCGCTAAGAACCCTGCGGTTCTGGCGGATGCGGCGGGGGGCGGCGGCGGCTTAGGAAGCGGCTAGTGGTTAGTGATTGCCCCTTCACTGACGGCGGAAGGCGGCGCGGACGGCGCTGTCGTACCGGCATTGGCCAGCCACTAGCCACTAGCCACTCAGCAAAACGCCCGCCCCCATCGCTGGAGGCGGGCGCCTTGATCGGCTCGGCCGGAACTATTTCTTGGCGCGGCCGCCGGCGGCGCGGGCCGGTTTGCGGCCGCCCTGGCCCAGACCCATCTGCTTGGCCAGGTCCGAACGCGCCTTGGCGTAGTTCGGGGCGACCATCGGATAGTCCTTCGCCAGATTCCATTTGGCCCGGTATTCCTCGGGGCTCATATTGTATTTGGTGCGCAGGTGCCGCTTCAGCGACTTGAACTTGCGGCCGTCCTCCAGACAGATCAGGAAGTCGGGGGTGATCGACTTGCGCACCGGCACGGCCGGGTCCTTGACCTCTGGCTCGGGCTCGACAACGCCGGTCGAGACCTGGGTCAGGGCGGCGTGGATGCTGGAGATCAGGCCCGGGACCTCGGCCGCCTGCACACTATTGTTGCCGACATAGGCCGACACGATGTCCGCGGTCATTTCGAGGAGTTGAGCGTTGTCTTCCATGTGCCGACCTCACCTTGCCTGTTTGTTGCTCGACTGAATCAGTCGCTGGCCGGTTCAATAGATTTGTTCTGTATAGAAAGCAACATCGGTCGCATTGGTCGAAACGACGGTTTTCCAGTATTGAAGGTTCACTATAGACGCGGCGATCCGGGGCCGCGGGGCCTCAGCGGCCGAAGTTTTCCGCCAGGGCCAGCATCGCCGCGCGTTCGGGCGCCGAATAGTCGTCCAGTGCCTCGTCCTCGCCCTCGCGGATGGCCCGCAGCAAGGCCGGCGTCAGGGCCGACGACAGCGACCAGTTCCAGTAACGCAGGACGGTCTGCGCACGGTCGACGGCCAGCATGTCATAGGTGATCTGAACCCGCTCCCAGGCCGGGTGAACCGAGCCGTCATCGGCCGTCTCGGGCCGGCGCATCGACCGCCACAGCTGGGCCAGGTCGCTCTTGCCCAACCCCGTCGCCTTGCACAGGATGGCCAGGGGTTCGCCGCCGGGATCGCCCATGATCTTGGCCCCGGTGATCGGCTTGACCCCGGAAAGATAGGCGATTTCGGTCGCGACCTCGCGATTCATGCCCCGCTCGCCCGCCGCCGCCACCGCCTCCTCCAGCCCGCCGTAGGGGCTCTTGGCGATGGCCGAGCGGTTCCTCTGACGGCGCTCGATGAACTGCAGGGCCTTGCGCGACACCGGGTCCTGCCAGTTCTCGGCGGCGGCCATGGCGAAGACGTCTTCCGACACCTCCTGCATGACTTCGCGCGACACGGCGAACCGCTGCAGGATGGTGCGGCGATCCTCGGGCCCGCACCACCAGAACATCACATAGGCGCCGGAGGGGCGCAGTTCGGGCCGTTTCAGCACCGGGCCGCATAGCCGCGGCTCCTGCCGGCTGAGGCTGACCACGCCCTCGATCGCCGTCTGGCTCAGCCGGGCCGTACCGTTGCGCAGCACGGCCTCGATCACGTGGCTTTCGCCGAAGCTCAGCAGGGTCTCGGTCACCACCTCCGACAGGGCCCGGCGACTGGCCATCACAAAGCGATGGTCGGCGGTGGCGTCGCGCGCGCAGGCCGCCAGGTCGGCATCGGTCAGCGAGGCGCATTGTTCGATCAGCAGGCCGGCGACGTCGGGCTCGTCACGCAGCAGCATCCGCGTCAGGGCGTTGGGCAGTTCGGACAGCGGCGCCAGCCGCGCGGCCACCCGGCGGCGGTCCTCGGGCAGGGCCAGACGCAGCATCTCGACCAGCAGGTCGCCGGTCACCGCGCGCTCGAAGGCGTTGATCCGGCTGGCGGGCAGGGACACGACATCGGCCAGGCGTTTCAGCAACGCATGACGCGCGCGGAAGCCGCCCTCCGGGGGGGCCTCCTCAGGACTGGTCGCGAGCTCGGACATACCGCGCGAATCCTAGGGCCGCGCCGGTTAACCGGCTGTGACGGTCAGTCGAAGGCGGCCGCCGGAGCCAGCACGGGCATGACCGGAACCGCCGAGGCGTCCTCGCGATAGTCGAAGCCGCCCTTTTCGACCCAGGCCCCGTCTTCCTGCTGGAAGCTGCGCGCGCGATGAACGCCGTCGGGACCCATCACCAGGGTGGACCGCAGGGGCGGAAAGCCGTCCAGGCCGTGCACCGTCTCCTCGGCTTCGAAGGCCCCCGGCCCGGTCGGTCGCATCGTCCCGGTCGTGTGGAAACCGCCGGAGGTGAAATAGTGGAAGATGTAGCCCTCGCTGGCCCTGTCCCGAAAGATCAGGGTTTCGCCCGCATAGGCGCCGCCGCCGACGGAATGGACCACCCGCACCGCATGACCGCCGACCGCCCACTCCCAGCGCTGGATGTCCTCGACAGCCTCGGGTCCCGTGCCCACGCCGCGCCAGGTCCTGCCCACCAGATGCTCGAACGGGGCATAGGCCGCACGACCGACGCCCGGCGCCGGCAATTCGGCGACCTGGGCCGCCGCGGACAGGCCGGGCGCGGTCAGCAGCAATGACAGGACGGCGGTGGCGATCAGCCGGATCTTCATGACGAACCTCTTCCCCTCAAACGGTTTCAGGCCGCCGCGCCGCGCGGGCCAGCAGCATGTCGAAATGGTCGCGCAGGGCCGAGACCCCGCGATCGTTCAAGAACCGGAGTCAACGAGAATTTGAACGGGCGTTCAAGTCAACGCGGAGACGATATCGGTCTGGGCGAAATCATCGCCCTTGTAGAGCAGAGGCGCGTCCAAGAATTTTGCCAAGGCGTAGGCCGCGCAGTCCAACAGGCCCAGCCGCGCCGGATGCCGGCCCTTGCCGAAACGCTCATAGGCCTGGGTGGCCAACCTGGATTGATCGTCGTCAAAGGGGATTATCGCCGTGGTCACCGTTTCCAGCACCTGCCGAATAGCAATGACCCGATCCGCTCCTATGCGTCGCAACACCACGACCTCGGCCTCATGCACAGTCGCAGCCGAGATAAAGTTTCCGGGACGGTGGAGCGCAGCCATGAAAAGATCATGGTCCGGCTCCGCAAGCACCACCGCCAGCAGCGCCGAGGTGTCAATGACTTGCAAGGATGTCCTCGTCCAACTCGTCGGTGATTTCCGCCACGGATCGGTTGTCTAGGACCGGCGCAGCCGCGACGAACGCCTGAATTTCCCTGATTTTCTCGAAGATGGCTTCTCGCCGCTTCTCACGCTCGGCCTCAAGGGCGATGACGTCGCGCTCAAGGGCCGCTTCGACGGCGTCGGTGATGCTGACCTCGCGGAGTTCGGCCACCCGGCGCGCAAGGGTCGCGACACTGGATCGTTTGATGTTCAGAGCCATCTGTCTTCCTGCCTTTCAACAGGAAGATAGCATGAATGAGGAAGACGCTCCACCGCGTCTTCCTACAACCCCTCGAACAGCGCCGTCGACAGATAGCGTTCGGCGAAGCTGGGGATGATGGCCACGATGGTCTTGCCCGCGTTCTCGTCCAGAGCCGCCTGACGGAAGGCGGCGACCAGGGCGGCGCCCGACGAGATGCCGACCGGGATGCCCTCGATCCGCGCGGCCTTGCGGGCCATGTCGAAGGCGTCCTCGTTGGACACCTGTTCGACGCCGTCGATGACCGAGCGGTCGACGATCGAGGGGACGAAGCCCGCCCCGATGCCCTGGATCTTGTGCGGCCCCGGCTCGCCGCCCGACAGCACCGGCGAGGTGGTCGGCTCGACCGCGATCATCCGCAGCGAGGGTTTGCGCGCTCTCAGCACCTGGCCGACGCCGGTGATGGTGCCGCCGGTGCCGACGCCCGAGATGATGATGTCCACCGCCCCGGCCGTGTCGTTCCAGATCTCCTCGGCCGTCGAGACGCGGTGGATGGCGGGGTTGGCGGGGTTGTCGAACTGGGCCGGGATGACCGAGCCGGGGGTCCGGTCCCGCAACTCCATGGCCATGGCGATGGCCCCTTTCATCCCCTTCTCGGCCGGCGTCAGCACCAGTTCGGCGCCCAGCAGGGCCAGCATCTTGCGCCGCTCCAGCGACATGCTCTCGGGCATCACCAGGATCAGCCGATAACCCTTGGCCGCCGCCACGAAGGCCAGGGCGATCCCCGTATTGCCCGAGGTCGGCTCGATCAGGACGGTGTCGGGCCCGATATGCCCCGCCTGCTCCAGCGCCTCGATCATGGCCACCCCGATCCGGTCCTTGACCGAGGCCATGGGGTTGAAGAACTCCAGCTTGGCCAGGACGGTCGCCTTCGCCTTCATCTCGGCCGACAGCCGCGGCAGGCCGACCAGGGGCGTGTCGCCGATGGTGTCGAGGATGGAGGCGAAGACCCTTCCCCGCCCGGCCTTGGCGTGGCGGGAGGCGTCATAGGGGGCGTCGGACATGGGCGGTCTCCGGGCAGAACGGGTGTTGGTGATCTAGGCGCACGACTTCCGCCGGGCAACGCCGCGATTGGCGGTTGCGCCCCGACGCAACCATTTTCAAAGGTCAGCGTTGGGGAAATCGCGCTATCGGGGGTGATGGCGGGGGGAGCAGGACGCTGAAAGACCGACCTGACAAGGCCGCTGGTCCGGTGAGCACGCCGTCCGTGGATTTCCTGGCCGGCGGCGGGGAGATGGGCGCCCATCTGCGGGCCTATGATTGGGCCGCCAGCCCGGTGGGTGAGCCCGATACCTGGCCGCCCGCGCTCAAGACCGCCATGGCCTTGATGCTGGGCTCGCGGGGTCCGGTCTACGTCGCCTGGGGACCGGACCTCACGTCATTCTACAACGACGGCTACCTGCCCATCGTGGGCAAGAAGCATCCGGGCATCGGCCTGCCGTTCAGGGAGCTCTGGGCGGAAATCTGGGACGAGTTCCGGCCCTATGTCGAAGCGACCCTGGCGGGCGAAGCCCAGCATTTCGTCGATCTGCCCATCGCCCTGGCGGGAAGGCCGGGTCTGCCGGTCGGCTATTTCACCTTCTCCTACACGGCGCTTCGGGACGAGAACGGTCAGCCCGCGGGCTTCTATTGCGCGGCGACGGAGACGACCGATCGCGTATTGGCCGAGCGACGCGCGGCCGAGGAGGCTGACCGGCATCGGCTGAGCCTGCAACGGATGCCCGGCTTCGCCGCCGTGCTTTCCGGGCGGGAACAGCGGTTTGACTGGGTCAACGACGCCTATGAGACGATCACCGGCCGCACCGGCTTTGTCGGCAACACGGTGCGCGAGATGTTCCCCGAACTGGAGGGCCAGGGATTCCACGAACTGCTGGACGAGGTCTACTGCACGGGGAGGTCGTGCAACCTGACCAATATGGAGATCAGGCTTCGAGGGGCGGACCCCAAGTGGGTGGATTTCGTCTATGAGCCCGTCCGCGACGATTCAGGCTCGGTGACCGGGATTTTCGTCGGCGGCTACGAGGTGACCCAGACCCGTCAGGCGTCCGCGGCGTTGGCGGAGAGCGAGGCGCGCTACCGCACCCTGCTGGAGACCACCGAGACCGGCTTCTGCATCGTTCAGATGAAGTCCGACGAGAACGACCGGGCGACGGACTACATGATCGTCGAAGGCAACGCCGCCTTCGAGGAGATGACGGGCCTGAAGGGCGCGGCCGACAAATGGGTCAGCGAGATCGCGCCGGGTCTCGAACGGCATTGGCACGACACCTACGGCGCCGTGGCGTTGACCGGCGAGCCTGTCCGGTTCGAGAACCGCGCGGAGCCGTTCGGCCGGTGGTTCGATGTCCAGGCGTCGCGCACCGGAAACGCCGAGGACCGCCGCGTCGCCATCCTGTTCAACGACATCACGGCCCGCAAGACCACCGAACTGCGTCAGGCCGCCCTGATCGAACTGGACGACGCCCTGGCCGAGACCGTGGACCCCGAAGACATCGGCCATGTCGCCAGCCGCATCCTGGGTCAGGCCATGCGCGCCTCGCGGGTCGGCTATGGCGTCATCGATCCGGACGCGCGGACCATTCGCGTCGCCCGCGACTGGACCGCGGACGGCCAGATCAGCGTCGCGGGCGAGCATCGGTTCAGCGACTACGGCACCTATGTCGACGACCTGATGCGCGGCAAACCCGTGCTGATCGCCGACGTCGAAACCGATCCGCGCACGGCCGCGAACACGGATGCGATGGCCGTTTACGGCATTCGCGCGCTGATGGACGTTCCCACCACGGAGTCGGGACGCACGATCGCCCAGATGCTGGTCCACAGCGACCGGCCCCGTGACTGGACGGCGGACGAGGTCGCCTTCGTCAAGGCCTTTGCAGAGCGCACCCGCGCCGCCGTGGCCCGCCGCGAGGCCGAGGCCGCCGTGCGCGACGGTCAGCGGGAACTGCAGCGGCTGACGGACAACCTGCCCCTGCTGGTCGCCTTCGTCGGCGCCGATCTGCGCTACCGCTTCAACAACCGGACCTATGAGGACTGGTTCGGCATCGGGCCGGACGAACTGAAGGGCCGCGCCGTTCGGGACGTGCTGGGCGAGGAGGCGTTCCAGCGTCTTACGCCCCACATCGAGCGGGTTCTGGCCGGCGAGCCGGTGACGATCGAACAGTTCACCCCCTACAGCCGGGGCGGAGGCCGCTACACCCACGTCGAATACATCCCGCGCCGCGACGAGGCCGGCCGTGTCGACGGCTTCTACGGCATGGTTCAGGACATCACCGCGCGCAAACAGGCCGAGATGCGCCAGCAGGTGTTGCTGGACCTGAACGACGCGATCCGCGACCTGACCGATCCGGCGGAGATCGCCCATGCGTCGTCGGGCATCCTGGCCGAGGCCCTGAGTGTCAGCCGCGTCGGCTATGGCGTGATGGACACGGTCGCCGAGACCATCACCATCGAGCGGGACTACAATGCCCCGGGCGTGTCCAGCATCGCGGGCCTGATCCATTTCCGCGACTTCGGCTCCTACATCGAGGATCTGGCGCGCGGCGACGTCGTGGTGTTCGACAATGCGGCGGAGGACCCGCGCATTTCCGACGGCGGCGCGGCGCTGGCGGGCATCAGCGCCACCGCCCTGATCAACCTGCCCCTGATGGAACAGGGCAAGGTGGTGGCCCTGCTGTTCGTCAACAATGCGGAGCCGCGCCACTGGTCGGAAGAGGATGTGGCCCTGGTGCGCGAGGTCGCCGAGCGGGTCCGGACGGCCACCGAGCGCGCCCGGGCCGGCGAGGCGGTCCGCCAGAACGCCGAGCGTCTGCGTTTCCTCGACGACCTGAACCGCGCGGTCGCCGGACTGACCGAACCGGACGCCATCCTGAAGGTCACCACCCGCATGGTCGGCGAATGTCTGGGCGTCTCGATCTGCGCCTATGCCGACATGGACGAAGACCAGGACGGTTTCACCATCCGCGGCGACTGGGCCGCGCCGGACTCGGCCAGCATCGTCGGCCACTACCAGCTGGCGGATTTCGGCAAGCTGGCGGTTCAGGAGCTGGGGGCCGGACGGCCCCTGATCATCAACGACAACCTGGCGGAACTGCCGGCGGACGAGGCCGCGACCTTCCAGTCCATCGGCATTTCGGCGACCATCTGCATGCCCCTGGTCAAGGCCGGGCGGCTGACGGCCCTGATGGCCATCCACCACCGCGCGCCGCACATCTGGACCGACGAGGAGCTGGCCGCCATCCGCGAGGTGACCGAGCGATCCTGGGCCCATGTCGAGCGCGCGCGGGCCGAAGCCGAGCTCCGGGAGCGCGCGGCCGAACTGGAAGCGGTGTTCGAGGCCGTCCCCGCCGCCATCTGGATCGCCCGCGACCCCGACGCCGGCCGTATCGACGGCAACGCCTTCGCCCGGCGACTGTTGCGGATGCCCGAAGGGGCCAACCTGTCCAAGACCGCCAGCGACCCGGCGGAAGTCCCGCTGGGCTTCCGCGTCCTGGACCGCGACGGGATCGAGATCGCGCCTCAGGACCTGCCGGTCCAGCGCGCCGCGCGCGGAGAGCCTGTCACCGACTTCGAGGAGGAGGTCGTGTTCGAGGACGGCAGCTCCGTCTTCCTGATCGGCAACGCGCGGCCGCTTCTGGACATGCGGGGAGCGCCGCGCGGGGCCGTGGCCTCCTTCATCGACATCACCACCCGCCGCGGCGCGGAAACGGCCCTGCGCGAGAGCGAGGCCCAGTTCCGGGCCTTCGCCCAGGCCGTGCCGAACCACGTCTGGGCCAGCCGCCCGGACGGCTATCTCTATTGGTTCAACCAGCAGGTCTACGCCTATACGGGCCGCACGGAGGGCGATCTGGACGGCGTGGCGGGCTGGGGCGAGGTGGTCCATCCGGACGACCTGCCGGCGGCCGCCGGGACCTGGGGGCGGGCGCTGGCGGCGGGAACGTCCTATCGGGCCGAGTTCCGCATCCGGCGGGCCGACGGCGAATGGCGGCGTTTTTCGGTCCACGCCGAGCCCGTGCGCGACGAACAGGACGCGATCGTCCGCTGGGTCGGGGCCAATCTGGACATCGAGGACATCCGCCGGCAGGGCGAGGAGCTGGAACGGGTCAACGAAACCCTGTCCACCCTGCTGACCGGGGCCAAGGCCGAGCGCGACCAGTTGTGGACGCTCTCGACGGACATGCTGGCGCGAGCCGACTACGGCGGCGGCCTGTCGGCGGTGAACCCGGCGTGGACCCGGCTGCTGGGTTGGACGGAGCAGGAACTGCTGACCAACCCCTATGCCGACATCATCGACCCGGCCGACATGCCGGCCACGGTCGCCGCCCTGACCGAGATGGGCGAGACCGGAAGGCCGACCCGGTTCCAGAACAGCATCCGGGCGAAGGACGGCCAGTGGAAGCCGATCGACTGGACCGTGGCGCCCGAGCCGGACGGCGAGAATTTCATCGCCGTGGGCCGCGATCTCACCGACGACAAGGCCCGCGAGGCCGAGCTTCAGGCCACCCATGAAGCCCTGCGCCAGAGCCAGAAGATGGAGGCCGTGGGCCAGTTGACCGGCGGCATCGCCCACGACTTCAACAATCTGCTGGCCGGAATTTCGGGCTCCCTGGAACTGCTCTCCAAGCGTCTGGCCGAGGGCCGGTTGAACGGGATGGAGCGGTATATCGACGCCGCCCAGGGCGCGTCCCAGCGGGCGGCGGCCCTGACCCAGCGGCTTCTGGCCTTCTCGCGCCGCCAGACGCTGGACCCCCGGCCGACCGATGTGAACCGGCTGATCGCGGGCATGGAGGATCTGATCCGGCGCACCGTCGGACCCGACGTCCAGGTGGAGGTCGTCCGAGCCGGCGACGCCTGGGCCACGCTGATCGACCAGCCGCAGCTGGAGAACGCACTGCTGAACCTGTGCCTGAACGGACGGGACGCCATGGTGCCGGACGGCGGACGCCTGACCATCGAAACGTCCAATAGTCGGCTGGACAATCGAGCGGCGCGCGAACGCGATCTGCCCCCGGGCGACTATGTCACCCTGAGCGTGACCGACACGGGCACGGGCATGACCCCGGCGGTCCAGGTCCAGGCGTTCGATCCCTTCTTCACCACCAAGCCTTTGGGCCAGGGGACCGGGCTGGGTCTGTCGATGATCCACGGCTTCGTGCGCCAGTCGGGCGGCCAGGTCCGGATCCGGTCCGAGGTCGGCAAGGGCACGACCATGTGCCTGCACCTGCCGCGCCATCTGGGCGAGATCGCGGACGGTGACGATCCGGTCGCCCCGCCGGCGGCCGACGGCGGGCGCGGCGAAACCATCCTGGTCATCGACGACGAGGCGACGGTCCGGATGCTGGTCGCCGAGGTGCTGGGCGAGGCCGGCTATCGCGTGATCGAGGCGCCCGACGGCCCGGCGGGGCTGGAGATCTTGCGATCCGGCCGGCGCATCGACCTGCTGATCACCGACGTCGGCCTGCCCGGCGGCATGAACGGGCGCCAGGTGGCGGACGCCGCGCGGGTGGATCGGCCGGAGCTGCAGGTGCTGTTCATCACCGGCTATGCCGAGAACGCGGCCGTCGGCAACGGCCTGCTCGCCCCCGGCATGGAAGTCCTGACCAAACCCTTCGCCATGGCGGCGCTTGGGGCGAAGGTGCGGGAGATGATCGAGAGCCCCGCCTTCACCCCTCGTTAACCACGATGGCGCATCCCTGAAGGCCAGTTCCGGGGCTTTCACTTGCACTCTCTCGCCGCCGCCGTCGAAGCGATCGACCCGCTGGTCGTGACCGGCAAGGTCGCGGGGGTGAACGGGCTGCTGATCGAATCCAGAGGCGGCCTGTCGCGTCTGGCCGTCGGGGCGCGGGCTGAGATCGAGCGGCGCCATCTGTCGCCCCTGCCGGCCGAGGTGGTCGGCTTCCGCGACGCCAAGGCCCTGCTGATGCCGTTCGGGCCGGTGGAGGGCGTGGCGCCCGGGGCCGACATCCGCATCATCGACACGGCCGCCAGCGTGCGCCCGACCACCGCCTGGCTCGGCCGGGTCATCGACGCCTTCGGCCAGCCGATCGACGGCAAGGGACCGCTGCCGGTCGGACCGGCCGCCTATCCCCTGCGCGCGCCCCCGCCCCCGGCCCATTCGCGCGGCCGGGTCGGCGAGCGGCTGGACCTGGGCGTGCGCGCCATGGACGTGTTCACCACCACCTGCAGAGGTCAGAGGCTCGGCATCTTCGCCGGTTCGGGCGTCGGCAAATCGGTGCTGCTGTCGATGCTGGCGCGCCAGGCCACCTGTGACGTGGTCGTGGTCGGCCTGATCGGCGAACGGGGCCGGGAGGTGCGCGAATTCATCGAGGAGACGCTGGGCGAAGAGGGTCTGCGCCGCGCCATCGTCGTGGTCGCCACCTCCGACGAGCCCGCCCTGAAGCGGCGTCAGGCCGCATACATGACCATGGCCATCTCGGAATATCTGCGCGACCAGGACCTGGAGGTCCTGTGCCTGATGGACTCGGTCACCCGCTTCGCCATGGCCCAGCGCGAGATCGGCCTAGCCGCGGGCGAGCCGCCGACCACCAAGGGCTACACCCCCACCGTCTTCACCGAACTGCCCAAACTGCTGGAGCGGGCCGGACCGGGTCCCGTGCGGCCCGATGGCACGACGGCAGGGCCGATCACCGCCATGTTCACCGTACTGGTGGACGGCGGCGACCATGACGAGCCTATCGCCGACGCCGTGCGAGGCATCCTCGACGGCCACATCGTCATGGAGCGCAAGATCGCCGAGCGCGGCCGTTTCCCGGCCATCGATGTGCTGAAATCCGTCAGCCGCACCCTGCCCGCCTGCCAGACCCCGCCCGAGCGCGAGCTGAACCGGCGCGCCCGCCAGTGCCTGTCGGCCTATGGAAATATGGAAGAACTGATCCGCATCGGCGCCTATCGCGCCGGGGCCGATCCTGTCGTCGACCGGGCCATCGCCCTGAACCCCGCGCTGGAGGCCTTCCTCGGCCAGGACAAGGACGACCACACCGGTCTGGCCGACGCGTTCGCGCGGCTGGAGGGGATTCTGAATCAGGGGATGGTGGGGTCGTGAGGGGCGAGGTTCGAGGGGCGAGGGTCGAGGCTTAGCGATGGCCGTTCAGTCGTATCGCGATCTGGTGGTCTGGCGCAAAGCCATGCACCTCGCCGCCGAGGTCTATCGGCTCACTCGCACAATGCCGAAACAGGAGGAGTATCGGATCGCGTCGCAAATGATCAGAGCGGCGACATCCATTCCCGCAAACATCGCCGAGGGACATGGGCGGAACACCAGGAAGGACTACGCCCATTTCATCAGCATCGCGCGCGGCTCGCTGTTCGAACTCGAAACCTTCGTCCTGCTTGTTCAGCATCTGGAGATCGCGGACTCGACGCGCTGCAACGACATCCTCGGCCGCACCGATGAAGTCAGCCGGATGCTCACAACCCTTCGGGCGCGGTTGAACCCTCGCCCCTCGAACCTCGACCCTGAGTCACCACCCCTTAACCCTTGAACCCCATCGTCGCCGCGTGACCGGAGTATCTAGATGACCGCCTGGGCCCAATCGCTGATCCGGATCTCCAACTACGAGGTCGAGACGCTGCAGAAGCGCCTGGCCGAGATCACGGCGCGCCGCGCCTCCGCCGAAATGCGCATCGCCGTGCTCGAGGCCGAGGCCGAGATCGAACAGGAACGCGCGCGCTCGGACGCCGACGCCTCGATGATGCTTCAGGCCTATCTGAACGGCTGGAAGCTGCGCAAGAGCGCGGCCGAGGCGGATGTGGTCGTGATTGACGCCGAGGAGGAAGGGGCCCGCGACGCCCTGTCCGGCGCCTTCGAGGAACTGAAGAAGTTCGAGCACGTCGCCGAAATGACCCGGCTCAACGCCATGATCGCGGCGGGCAAGCGCGAGACGGCCGCCTTCGACGAACTGGGCCTGAGGCGGCGTGCGGGCTGATCCGCCCGGACTGAACCGGCGCGCCCTTCTCGCTGCGCCCCTCCTTGTTGCGCCCTGGGCCCTGACCGCCTGCGAGCGTTTCGCCTCGGCCCAGACTCCGCCGGGTCCGCCCGCCCCGCCGCTGAAATCCCTGGCGGATTTTCCCTTCGGCGCCACCGGCATGACCGGCCAGCTGGCAGACCCCGTCTGGGTCGCCGCCATGCGCCGCCATATCGACCAGATCACCCCCGAATGGGAGCTGAAGCCGGAGCGCATCCTGCAGCCCGGCTTCGCCTATGACTTCTCCGCCTCCGACCGGATGGTCGACTGGGGCCATGAACAGGGGCTGCGCGTCTTCGGCCATTGTCTGGTCTGGTATTCGCAGGGACTGAACGTCTTCACCGACGCCCTGCCGACCGCCCGGTTCGCCGCCGAGTTCGACCGCTATGTCTCCACCGTCGCCGGGCGATACCGGGGCCGGATGGTCGGCTGGGACGTGGTCAATGAGGCGGTGGCCGAGGACGGGAACGGCCTGCGCGACTGCGTCTATGCCCGCAAGCTGGGCCCCGAGGCCTATATCGTCCGCGCCTTCCAGCAGGCCCGCGCCGCCGATCCGGACGCGGTCCTGTTCCTCAACGACTACAATCTGGAGAACAATCCACGGAAGGGGGCGACCTTCCTGCGGCTGGTCGAACGGCTGCTGAAGCAGGGCGCTCCGATCGGCGGCATCGGGACGCAGTCGCACCTGGACATCGAAATCCCGGCCGGACAGATCCGCGACTTCTTCCGCGACGCGGGCGCACTGGGCCTGCCGATTCATGTGTCGGAGCTGGACTTCTCGATGCGCAGCGACAGCCCGCTCGACCCCCGCTCATTGGCCCAGAAGCGCGCGCAGCAGGTCGCCCGCGTGGGTGAACTGGCGCAGGCCTTCATGGCCCTGCCCGCCCGCCAGCGTTTCGCCTTCACCACCTGGGGTCTGCGCGATACCGACAGCTGGCTGCTGCGCGACGAGGGCCGCGGCTGGAAGGACGACAGCCCCCTGCTGCTCGACGCCGAGGGCCGCGCCAATCCGGCGTTCCAGGCGGTGGCGGAGGCGTTCGGTGGCTGACTGTTTGGACCCGTCAGCCGTTCGCGACTCGCTATCGACTATTTGTAGACGTCCCCTCTGGGACCAACGTCGATAACCACCACGATCAACAGGTTCCGCTCCAGTCTATAGATGATGCGAAAGCCGCCGACCCGAAGGCGGAACTGGTCGTTGCCGACCATCGCCTTCACGTTGACGGCCTCGTAAGGATCAGCGGCCAGGTCATCGAGCGCGGCAGCCACGCGACGGCGCATCTGCGGATGCATCGCCGCAATGGCTTTCTCAGCCCTCCGTTCAAACCGTATCTTCCACATCGTCAAGGCTCCAGACCTGCTCGACGTGGATCAAACCACGGCCGCCGCCGCCGCAACGCGGTCAGCCGACACCGGGTGGAATCTGGTATTTGGCGCGGAGTTCCTCCATCGAGATCGTCTCCGCATCGGGATTGGCGGCCGCGTCAATCAAGCGCGCTTTGTCGACCGCATCTTCCCATTGTTCGAACTTCTCGCTCGACATCAGGATGATCTCGCGACCCTTGTGGTGAAGGATGGCGAAACCCTCATGCTCGTCCATGCTCTCAACGGCCGCGTCGAGAGAGTTCTTGGCGGTCAGGATGGAAGCAGCGTCGTCCATGGCCTCAATCATACCATGGCGTGCCCAACCCGACAAAACCGCCGCCACCCCGGCCTCCGCCAGTTCGGCCAGCAGCCCCTCCACCGCCGCCTCGACCCTCGCCGCGTCCCGCCCGCGCACCACCAGGTTGGTCCCCATTTCCCCGACCGAGCCATGGCCGAAGGGATAGCTGCCGAAGCCGAGCTCGCGCTCCGCCCGCGCCGCCGCCGCCGTCAGCAGGTCGGCGATGGCCCCCTCGCCCACGCCGGTGACCTTGATCGTCCGCGCATGGACCACCGCGCCGGTGCGCAGGCGCGGGGCCACATCCTCGAGCATGGCCGCCATGATCTTCGGCACCCCGGCCATGACGAAGACATTGCCGATCTGGAAGCCCGGGGCGTCGGTGACCGGATTGGCGATCAGCGTGCCGCCCTCGGGAATCCGCGCCATCCGCCGCCGCGCCGCGTTGAAGTCGGCGCCGTAGCGCCGCGCCAGGATGGCCAGCGCCTCCGGATGCTCCGGCAGCGGCACGCCGAAGGCCGTCGCCACCGCATCGGCGGTGATGTCGTCATGGGTCGGGCCGATGCCGCCGGTGGTGAAGACATAGTCGTGGGCGGCGCGCAGGGCGTTCAGGCTGTCGACGATCTGCGCCTTGCGGTCGCCGATGGTCCGGGCCTCGATCAGATCGATCCCCAGCGCCGCCAGAAAGCGCGCGATGGTATTCAGATTGGTGTCCTGCGTCCGTCCGGACAGGACCTCGTCGCCGATGATCAGGACGGCGGCGGTGGGGCAGGATTCGGTCATGTCTCTACGCTAGACTGTCCCGTCCGACCGGTCATCGTGCGGCCT
>CALSBO010000031.1:0-31391 GCA_943373195.1 Brevundimonas vancanneytii | reverse complement strand
GGCCCGTCCGGCGCCGCCGGCGCGTCCGGCGGTCAATTTCGGCCAGCGCGTGCCCAAGGCCCCCAGCCCGTCGCGCGCACCCGCCGGTCCCGCCTTCGGCGGCCGTTCGGCCCGCGAGGAAGCCATGGGCGGCGGCGAGCGCGCCTATTCCGACCGGCCCGCGACGGCCCGCCCGTCAGGCGGCGCCGGCCGTCCGGCCGAGCCCGTCCGCTATTCGGCCCTGACCCCGCGCCCCGCGCCGGGCGCCGCCCGTCCCGGTCCGCGCACCGGCCCCGGCGGCCGTCCCACCCCCAACGCACCGCCGGCCCAGGCCGAGGTCGCCCGGCCCAGCCGCGCGCCCGGCGGCGGCTTCGCCCGCCCGGTCAAGCCCGAGGATGATCGCGACAAGCGTTTCTCGGACGCCGGCAAGGCCGTCAGCCGCACCCGCGGCGAGCCCAAGCGCCGCGAAGGCCGCCTGACCATCCAGTCGGTCGCCGGCGACGGCGACACCGCCGAGCGGATGCGCTCGCTGGCCTCGGTCCGCCGCGCCCGCGAACGCGAGAAGGAAAAGCGCAAGGGCGGCTCCACCGACGCTCCGAACCGTCCGCGCGAGGTTGTCATCCCTGACGTCATCACCGTGGGCGACCTGGCCAACCGGATGGCCGTGCGCGGCGTCGACATCGTCAAATTCCTGATGCGTCAGGGGCTGATGATGAAGATCAACGACGTCATCGACACCGACACCGCCGAACTGGTGGCCGACGAATACGGCATGACCGTCAAGCGGGTGTCCGAGTCCGACATCGAGACCGGCTTCCTGTCAGACGCGATCGATGACGAGGCGACCACGCCGCGCGCGCCGGTCGTCGCCATCATGGGTCACGTCGATCACGGCAAGACCTCGCTGCTGGACGCCCTGCGCACCACCGACGTCGCCGCGGGCGAGGCCGGCGGCATCACCCAGCACATCGGCGCCTATCAGGTGCGGCTGGAGGACGGCCAGCGGGTCACCTTCCTGGACACTCCGGGCCACGCGGCGTTCAGCGCCATGCGGGCGCGCGGCGCCAATGTGACCGACATCGTGGTTCTGGTCGTGGCCGCCGACGACGGCGTCATGCCCCAGACCATCGAGGCCATCCAGCACGCCAAGGCGGCCAATGCGCCCCTGATCGTGGCGGTCAACAAGATCGACAAGCCGGACGCCGATCCGCTGAAGGTCGTCAACGAACTGCTGCAGTACGAGGTCATCGCCGAATCCCTGGGAGGCGACGTCCAGATCATCGAGGTGTCGGCCAAGGAGCGGACCAATCTGACGGGTCTGATCGACGCCATCCTGCTGCAGGCCGAGGTCATGGACCTGAAGGCCGATCCGGAACGCTCGTCCGAAGGCGTGGTCATCGAGGCCAAGCTGGACAAGGGCCGCGGCCCGGTCGCCACCGTCCTGGTCAAGCGCGGCACGCTGAAGCGCGGCGACATCGTCGTGGCCGGTTCGGCCTGGGGCAAGGTTCGCGCCCTGCTGAACGAGCGCAATGAACAGCTGACCGAGGCCGGTCCTTCGGTTCCGGTCGAAATCCTGGGCCTGAACGAGGCCCCGAGCCCCGGCGAGCCCCTCGCCGTCGTGGAATCCGAGGCCCGCGCCCGCGAGCTGACCGAATACCGCGACCGCGTGAAGCGCGAGAAGGCCACGGGCGGCATCAACCAGGTCTCGCTGGTCGATATGATGTCCAAGCTGGGCTCCAAGAAGATTTCGGAGCTGCCGGTCCTGATCAAGTCGGACGTCCAGGGCTCGGGCGAGGCCATCCAGGGCTCGCTGGAGAAGATGGGCAACGACGAGGTTCGCGCCCGTGTCGTCTATTCCGGCGCCGGGGGCATCACCGAGAGCGACGTGACCCTGGCCAGGTCGGCCGGGGCGCCGATCCTGGGCTTCAACGTCCGCGCCTCCAAACAGGCCCGCGACCTGGCCGAGCGCGAGGGCGTGGAGATCCGCTACTATTCGATCATCTACGACCTGCTGGACGACATGAAGGGCGTACTGTCGGGCATGCTGGCCCCGCTGCAAAGGGAAACTTTCCTGGGCAATGCGGCGGTGCTGCAGGTGTTCGACATCTCCAAGACCGGCAAGATCGCCGGTTGCCGGGTGTCCGAAGGCGTGGTCCGCAAGGGCGCCAAGGTCCGCATCATCCGCGACGACGTGGTGGTGCTGGAGCTGGGCACGCTCACCACGCTCAAACGCTTCAAGGACGAGGTCAACGAGGTCCCGTCGGGCCAGGAGTGCGGCATGCATTTCCAGGGGTTCCAGGACATCAAGGCCGGCGACTACATCGAGTGTTTCACCGTCGAAGAGATCAAGCGCACGCTGGACTAGGTTCTCCCTCCCCCTTGTGGGGAGGGAGGTCGCGCAGCGACCGGGTGGGGAATTTCGAAGCCGGGCGTCGCCGGTGCGGGACTGGCCTTCCCCACCCGGGCTCGGCTGCGCCTCGCCGTCCCTCCCCATAAAGGGGAGGGAGAGCGCCGCCATTCTGCCCCATCCGTTGTGGATGAGTTCATCATGCGCCCATTCCTGATCGCCCTGCTCGCCTTCACCGCCGTCGCCGGGCCGGCCGCGGCCGAGACGCGCTATCTGGCCTATGACGCCTCGAACCGGATCACCGAGGCCCTGACGCGCGGCGTCACGCTGGAAGCCGACCGCGGCCTGTTCGGAGCCATCAGCGTGCGGCGGATCATCTCGACCTCCAATCGCGGCTCGGCCGACATCCGGCGCGGCGGTCCGGACGCCGTGCGCCGGGCCCTGCCCGCCGGTTCGCGCGAGACATCGGTCTATGCGATCAGCCCGGAAGGCGGCGGCCGGGGCCTGAGCCGGGCCCTGTGCCCCGGGGCGGATGAGGCCTGGATGGTGCTGGGCCGGGTGCGGCTGGGGCGGCCCCTGATCGTGCAGGCGGTCGGCCGCTGGCCGGACGGCGCTTTCCGGCACTGCGTCCAGCTGTCCTACAACTGGCGCGGCGAGTGGGCGATGCCGCCGGCCGGCGGTTCCGACGACGACAGCACCGCCCCCATCCCCTGACGCACCTGTGGCGCGATAGCCATTTCCGCGGGCGCTCGCCCTCGCTAGGGTTGCGGCGATGACCGTCGCTGAACTCCGCAGCACGCGCCCGCGCCAGACGGGCATGAAAGGCCTGGCCGGCGGCCTGGCCTTCGTGTGTCTGACGCTGTTCCTGCTGGCCATCGAACAGAAGCACGCCGTCGGGGCCTGGGGCGCCCTGCGCGACGAGGCGGCGCCGGCGGTCGGACGGTTGGCCGACTGGGCGGGAAGAACCGCGTCAGGCGAGGGCGACGGCATGGCCAAGTTCGAGGCCGCCCTGGTTGACGACGGCAATCCGCTGGTCGCCGCGCGGACCGACGCGGTCCTGGCCGGGGAGTTCGGACCCGCCGACGAGGCGACGCGCGCGGCCCTGGGCGGGGCGACCTTCGCCGGGGCCGAGGTCCGGTTCGACACCGGCGACAGCTTCCGCACCACCCCTTTGCGCATCGCCACGGGGCGGGAGAATTTCGTCTTCGGCCAGACCTTCGCCGACCGTCTGGACGCGACCGCCGAGGCCCAGATCGAACTGCGGCGTATCGTTCCGACGGCGCGCGGCGCGCCCGTGGCGCCCTCGCCTTTGTGTGGCGACCGGGTTCCCGGCGCGATCGCCCTGTTGCATCGCCGCGACCGGGTCGATGTGATGCTGTTCCGCGCGCCGGTGCGGCTGGGACCCGACGCCCCGGTCTCGAACCTGTGCGGCGTCTGGAGCTTCCGCGCGCGATGAAGCGCCGCCTGAAGGGTTACGGTCTGGGACCGCTGGTCGCGGCCATGGCGCTGGGCGCCGCCGCCGCCCTGTGGACCTGGACCGCGCCCGGCGACGCGGCCCTATGGCCGGCGGCGCGCGCCGGGGTCGAGGCGGCCGGGGTCGAGGTGCATGTGCTGGACAACGGCTTCCACACCGACCTGGCCGTGCCGCGCGCGGCTCTGGAGGCCCGCACCGGGCCGCTGGCCGAGGCCGTGCGCGGCCTGCCGCCCGGCGACTGGATCCTGATCGGCTGGGGCGACGCCCGGTTCTATGTCGACCAGAGCCCGATCACCGACCGGCTGGCCGACGGGGCGCGCGCCTTCTTCCGTCCCGGCAACGCCTCGGTGATCATGCTGGACCCGGCCCAGCGCGACCCCCGCGATCTGGTCGCCGCGGATCGCCGCCGCTCGCTGCGCCTCTCCGCCGCCGGTTTCGAAGCCATGGCCGACCATATCGAGGCCTCGCTGGACCTTGAGGACGGCCATGCCCGCATCGCCGCGGCCCGCGCCGGCGACGACGCCCGCTTCTTCGCCAGCCGTGAGCATTTCTGGATCGGACGGCTGTGCAACCACTGGAGCGCCGGCGTGCTGAACGCCGCCGGTCTGCCCGCGCGGCCGCTGCGGTCGATCACCTCGTCCGAGGTCATGGCCACGGTCGAGCGGGCGCAATTGGACATCGCGCCCGCGCGGGACTAGACCCCGCGCTCTTTGAAATTCGCCGCGTTCGAAAGGCCTCGCCTTTCCGACCCCCAAGCCTGTACTGGGCCGGTCGGAGACCGGACCCTAGGGGCGGCATCGCTTTTTCGAGCCGGGTCCGATCCCCGGCGGGCGTGTGGAGTCGACCATGAGCAATCGCAAACCCAATCCCAAGGCGGGCACCGTCAGCCAGCGCCAGCTGCGCGCCGCCGAAATGATCCGCCACGCCCTGGTCGAGGTCATGCGCGAGAACGAGATCCGAGATCCGGCCCTGGTCGGGGTGTCGGTCACCGTCACCGAGGTGCGGCTTTCGCCCGATCTCAAGCACGCCACCTGTTTCGTCGAGCCGCTGGGCGCGGGCGTCGAGACGGCGCCGGTCGCGGGCCATATCGAAGAGATCGTCAAGGCGCTGAACGCCCACGCCAAATTCCTGCGCGGGGCGCTGGGGCGGCATATCGACATGCGCTTCACCCCGGACCTGCGTTTCCGGCACGACGTAAGCTTCGAGGCGGCGGAGCGGCTGAACCGGCTGCTGGACGATCCGCGCGTCCAGGCCGATGTGGTGAAACCGGCCGAAGACGACACCTGATGGGCCGTCGCAAGAAGGGCGAGGCCGTCAACGGCTGGGTCTGCCTCGACAAGCCGTTCGGCATGGGTTCGACCGAGGCCGTATCGAAGGTGCGCCGCCTGTTCGACGCCCGGAAGGCGGGCCATGCGGGCACGCTGGACCCGCTGGCGTCCGGCATCCTGCCCATCGCGCTGGGCGAAGCGACCAAGACCGTGCCGTTCATGATGGAGGCGCAGAAGGTCTATCGCTTCACCGTCAACTGGGGCGTCTCGACCGACAGCCTGGACCGCGAGGGCGAGATCGTCGCCCGCTCGGACATCCGTCCGGACGTCGAGGCGGTGCGCGCCGCCCTGCCCGCCTTCGTCGGCGAGATCGATCAGGTTCCGCCCCAGTTCAGCGCCATCAAGGTCGACGGCCAGCGCGCCTATGACCTGGCCCGCGAAGGCGCCGAGTTCGAACTGGCCAGCCGCCGGGTGACCATCCACGAGGCCGCGGTCTCGGACAGCCCTGACGCCGATCATGTCGAGCTGACCATCCGCACCGGCAAGGGCGTCTATGTGCGCTCCCTGGCGCGCGATCTGGCCGTCATGCTGGGGGCCGAAGGGCATGTTTCGGCCCTGCGCCGCGAGCGGGTCGGGCCGTTCTCGACGCAAAACGCCGTATCGCTGGATTTCCTGACCGATCTGGTGCATAGGGACGCCGCCTCGGAAGGCTTGCTTCCCGTCGCGACCGCCCTGGACGACATCCCGGAGCTGGCCGTGACGGATCAAGACGCCTTCTCGCTTCGTCAGGGACGACCGATCGTTCTGCTCCCCAGACAGGTCGAAACGCTCAAAAGCCGCCTTCGGGACGGCTCCAGAACCGTTTCAGCCTTTCACGGACAGACCCTCGTCGCTCTCGGTCAGTTGCGGGCCGGCCGGCTGGAACCCGACCGCGTTTTTAACCTCCAGTAAGGAGCATCCCGATGTCGATTTCCGCTCAACGGAAAAACGAAGTCATCGCCGACAACGCCCGCACCGAGGGCGATACCGGCTCGGCCGAGGTCCAGGTCGCGATCCTGTCGGAACGCATCGCTAACCTCACCGACCACTTCAAGACCCACAAGAAGGACAACCACTCGCGCCGCGGCCTGCTCAAGATGGTCTCGCAGCGTCGCCGCCTTCTTGACCACCTGTCGAAGGTCGATCGCGAGCGCTACACGGCGCTGATCACCAAACTGAACCTGCGCCGCTAAGAGGCGCCGGAACAGGCGGAAGAGATTTCGAGGCGCGGGCGTCATGTCCGCGCCTCGTTCCGCATCCAGAACCAGCCGCGCGCCGCGGTTCATCCGGCGCAGACGCGAGGGCCATACCGGTCCTCATTTCCCGGGTCGTTCGCGATGGCGCGCGCGATCCATGGACCGAAGGACTGAACGCCCGACGCTCCACCCACTGATGGGACCCCGCGTGGAATCCGCCCGCAGGATACGAAAGACGAAACATGTTCGATATCAAACGCAAGACGATCGACTGGGCCGGCCGCCCGCTGACGCTGGAAACCGGCCGCATCGCCCGTCAGGCCGACGGCGCCGTGCTGGCGACCTATGGCGAGACCGTGGTTCTCGCCACCGTCGTCTACGGCCGCGCGCCCAAGCCGGGCCTGGATTTCTTCCCGCTGACCGTCAACTACCAGGAAAAGACCTTCGCCGCCGGCAAGATCCCGGGCGGCTATTTCAAGCGTGAAGGCCGTCCGACCGAAAAGGAGACCCTGGTTTCCCGCCTGATCGACCGCCCGATCCGCCCGCTGTTCGTCAAGGGTTTCAAGAACGAGACCCAGGTCGTGGTCACCGTGCTGCAGCACGACATGGAGAACGACCCGGACGTGGTCGGCATGGTCGCCGCCTCGGCCGCCCTGACCATCTCGGGCGTGCCCTTCATGGGCCCGATCGGCTGCGCCCGCGTCGGCTATATCGACGGCGAGTTCGTGCTGAACCCGACGCTTGACCAGATGCCGACCAGCCAGCTCGACCTCGTCGTCGCCGGCACCCAGGACGCCCTGATGATGGTCGAATCCGAAGCCAAGGAGCTGTCGGAAGACATCATGCTGAACGCCCTGATGTTCGCGCATCGCGGCATGCAGCCGGTGATCGAGGCCATCATCGAAATGGCCGAGCACGCCGCCAAGGAGCCCTTCGACTTCCTGGCCGAGGATCATTCGGACGTCGTCAAGTCGATCCAGAAGCTGGTCGGCAAGGACATCAAGGCCGCCTACACCCACGCCGGCAAATACGAGCGCCGGAACGGCGTCGACCTGGCCAAGAAGGCCGCCGCCGCCAAGCTGGTGAAGACCGAAGAGAACCCGGACGGCGTCGAAGCCGCCAGGTTCGGCGCGGCCTTCAAGGAATGTGAAGCCCACGTCCTGCGCCGCGACATCATCGACAACGGCCACCGCGTCGACGGCCGCGCCCTGGACAAGGTCCGCGACATCGTCTCGGAAGTCGGCGTCTTCCCGCGCACCCACGGTTCGGCCCTGTTCACCCGCGGCGAGACCCAGGCCATCGTCGTCGCCACCCTGGGCACCGGCGAGGACGAGCAGTACGTCGACGCCCTGAGCGGGACGTACAAGGAGAAATTCCTGCTCCACTACAACTTCCCTCCCTATTCGGTCGGCGAGACCGGTCGGATGGGCGGCGCGGGCCGTCGGGAAATCGGTCACGGCAAGCTGGCCTGGCGGGCGATCCGTCCCATGCTGCCGACCTCGGAGGACTTCCCCTACACCATCCGTCTGGTGTCGGAGATCACCGAGTCCAACGGTTCGTCCTCGATGGCCACGGTCTGCGGATCGTCGCTGGCGCTGATGGACGCGGGCGTGCCGCTGGTGCGTCCGGTCTCGGGCATCGCCATGGGCCTGATCCTGGAGCCGTCGGGCGAGTTCGCCATCCTGTCTGACATCCTGGGTGACGAGGATCACCTGGGCGACATGGACTTCAAGGTGGCCGGCACGCGCGAGGGCATCACCTCGCTGCAGATGGACATCAAGGTCGCGGGCATCACCGAAGAGATCATGCGCAAGGCGATCGCCCAGGCTTCGGCCGGCCGCCTGCACATCCTCGACGAGATGGACAAGGCCATCGACGGCGCCCGCACCGAGCTGGGCGAATACGCGCCCAAGATCGAGCAGATCAAGGTTCCGACCGACAAGATCCGCGACATCATCGGCACGGGCGGCAAGATCATCCGCGAGATTGTCGAAAAGACCGGCGCCAAGATCAACATCGAGGACGACGGCACGGTGAAGATCGCCGCCTCGGAACAGGAAAAGATCGACGCCGCCAAGGCCTGGATCTCGTCCATCGTCTCCGAGCCCGAGCCGGGCACCATCTACTCCGGCAAGGTCGTGAAGGTCGTCGACTTCGGCGCCTTCGTGAACTTCTTCGGCGCCAAGGACGGCCTGGTCCACGTGTCCCAGATTTCGCTGGAGCGCGTCGCCAACCCGGCCGACGTCCTGACCGAAGGCCAGGAAGTGAAGGTCAAATTCCTGGGCATGGATGATCGCGGCAAGACCAAGCTGTCGATGAAGGTCGTCGACCAGACCACCGGCGAGGACATCACCGACAAGATCAACGCCGAACGCGCCGAACGCGGCGAAGCCCCGCTGTCGGACGACACGGGCGGCCGTCCCAAGCGTGAAGGCGGCGGCGATCGCGATCGCGGACGTGGCCGTCGCTAAGGCGCGGCGACTTCGCTGAATGAACGAGGCCCCGGTGGAAACGCCGGGGCCTTTTTCGTGGGCGGGGGGCGGAAAGACACGGCGGCGGGGGCGCGGCGGGGGCCGGAGGGAGGTTTCAAGGGGCGGAAGGGGCGAGAAGATACGGGGCGGGAAGACACTCCGAGAGCCGCGGCCTCCCGCAAGAACGGCCTGAGCGGCGGCCGGCCGAAGAAGGCCGTCACGGCGGCGGTCTGAGGCGCCTGGCCCGTGCTAGGCTCGTTTCATGAGCGATGCGCGCACGGCCGTTCTGGAATTCCTCGAAGACGCCTGGGACTGGAGGCGGCCCTTGTCGGATGACGAGGACCTGTTCGACGCCCTGGGCATCGACGGTGACGAAGGCCCGGATTTCATGGATGCGTTCGTCGCCCGGTTCGACGTCGATGCGACGACCTATCGCTGGTACTTCCACCACGCCGACGAGGGCTGGAATTTCGGCGCTCTTTTCTACAAGCCGATATACCGGCGGTTCGGAAGGATTCCGATCACGCTCGCCGTCCTGACCGAAGCCGTCCGCACGCGGCATTGGCCGATCGCCTATCCCGACCACCGCATACCCGGTCGGCGATGGGACATTCTGATCAACCAGATCCTGGCGGCCGTGAGCTTGATCGGGCTGGCGGTTTGGGGGTGGATGCGGTTCGTGGGGTAGGGCGGCGGATCATGACCCTTCTCCGTTGGGAGAAGGTGGGATGACGGTCGGATGGATGAGGCGGCGAAGCCGCCCCCGGACGGACGACCCTCACCCTTGAGCGCCAGAACGACGGCTGCGCCGCCGTGCGCTCAAGCCCTCTCCCAACGGGAGAGGGGCCCGGCTGTTCGAGGGCCGGCGAGCTGCGTCCCGGGGCTGGGGAGCGGCAGCACTCTTGCCTGAGGGAAAATTTTGAGAGCGAGTGCAGTTTACTCGTTGGGAAACTCGACCTTCACATCTCGGCTATTGGACAGGCCAAAGACATCGAGTGTCGCCCGGATAATCCGGGCTTTTTCCCGATTGGCAATGTTAAGGCCGACAAGCCATCCAGGCGCAATCTCAGCAGCCCGAGCTAGGTCCGGGCGAGCCGGATAGATTTCCTCAACCGACCGCGCGATGTGATTGCGGCTACGCCCCCGCGCGGCTTCTGCCAACTCAGGCAGCTTGCCGGGGTCACGCCGGACCACCGTTCGAAGTATGTCCAAGAATGCAGAGGCCGCACTGGGTGCCGTCCTTTGCTCTCCGAATACCACATAGTTCAAGTCCTTGCCTGTCACCGCCATTGGTACTGGCAGAGGTCGAGGTGCGCCGGAAGTGGGCGCTGATGAGCTCTTGGGCTGGGGTTGGGCGCGCAATGGCGGGGCGATGGAGGGCTGCGTGAGGCCCGCCAAGAACTCCGCCACTGCCTTGTCCGGTGGCCGAAATCCGCACAGCGCTTCCGCCTTGTCGCCCACCAACTCGATCAGAAGTTCTTCGCCTTCTGAGATTAGTTCATTCCAAGCGCGGGGTAGAGCGCGCGCCGCATCCCGCTTGGCCGCAGCATCACGATAGTCCCGTGCCGCGTCGTCGATCGCCTCGCCGGATGTGATGCGCGGGCGGGCAAGATACCTGACAAAAACCTCTTCAGCTTCAGCAGAAGATCTATCGTCCAACTGGAGGCGGTAAAGGCGGCGTTCGTCGTAGCTGCCTTGCCCGCTGGGGAGATAGAAGCTCCAGTCACGTCCGTCGGTGAGGAGGCAGATCGGTACGCCCTCGTGAAAAGCGTACTCAAAAAGCTGACGATCGCCGTCTACTGATCGCCCAACGCCCTTAACCTCGATGAAGACGGCCGGTCGTCGGCCGGCGGTGCACAGCGCGAAATCCACGCGCCCCCGTCCCGACGAATACTCCGGGATGACCTGGTCTGGATCGGAGCAGTCCCAGCCGAGACGCTGGAGCAAAGGCACGAGAATGCCGTGAGAAACGGCAGCCTCGTTTATGTAAGCTCCGTCAACGAGCCGTTCACGTACGCGGTCAAGCAAGTCCTGCATGGCGGCATCATAGGATGCGCTGCGATGAATCGGCTAGCGTTGGTTGCTCAGAGCGCAGCCTGTCCGCCTAATGCACCCGCGCCTTCCCGATCTCCAGCCCGCCATCCCCCGCTGACACGGCGATCACCGACCCGTCCTCGATCTCCCCCGCCAGCAGCTTCTTCGCGATCGGGTCGACCAAATCCTTCTGGATCACCCGCTTCAGCGGCCGCGCGCCATAGACCGGGTCGTAGCCCTTGTCGGCGAGCCAGGCGTAGGCGCTGTCGTCGAGGGAGAGGGTCAGTCTCCGGTCGGCGAGCAGTTTTTCGAACCGGGCCATCTGTATGCGGACGATGCCGGCCATCTGGTCGCGGCCGAGGCGGCGGAAGAGGATGATCTCGTCGATGCGGTTGAGGAATTCGGGGCGGAAATGGCCGCGGACCTGTTCCATGACGTAGGGACGGACGCTCTCGACGTCCTCGCCTTCGCCCTGACCGGCCAGGGCCTCCGAACCGAGGTTGGAAGTCATGATGATCAGCGCATTCTTGAAGTCGACCACTCTTCCTTGCCCGTCGGTCAGGCGGCCGTCGTCCAGCACCTGAAGCAGGACGTTGAAGACGTCGGGGTGGGCCTTTTCGACCTCGTCGAACAGGACGACCTGATAGGGGCGCCTCCGGACAGCTTCCGTCAGGGCGCCGCCCTCGTCATAGCCGACGTATCCGGGAGGGGCGCCGATCAGGCGGGAGACGCTGTGCTTCTCCATATATTCCGACATGTCCATGCGGGTGACGGCTCCTTCTTCATCGAAGAGGAAGGCCGCTAGAGCCTTGGTCAGTTCGGTCTTGCCGACGCCGGTGGGGCCGAGGAAGAGGAAGCTGCCCAGCGGCCGGTTGGGGTCGTTGAGGCCGGCGCGGGCGCGGCGCACGGCGTCGGCGACGGCGGACAGGGCCTCGTCCTGACCGACCACGCGGCGGGACAGGGCGTCCTCCATGGCCAGCAGTTTCTCGCGCTCGCCCTCCAGCATCTTGTCGACGGGGACGCCGGTCCAGCGGGAGACGACCTGGGCGATCTGTTCGGCGTCCACGACCTCGGGGGTCAGCGGGCCCTTGCCGTCCGTTTCGGCGGCCTCGGCCTCGGCCAGTTGTTTCTCGATCTGGGGAATCTGGCCGTAGGCGATCTCGGACGCGCGGCCCAGGTCGCCGGCGCGCTGGACGGCGACCAGTTCGGCGCGCAGGCGGTCCAGCGTTTCGCGCAGTTGCGCCCCCTGCCCCACCTTGTCCTTTTCCGACTTCCAGCGGGCGGTCAGGTCGTCGGACTGGCCCTCGAGATCGGCGATTTCGTCCTCGAGCTTTTCGAGCCGATTGAGCGAGGCCTTGTCGGTCTCCTTCTTCAGGGCCTCGCGCTCGATCTTGAGCTGGACCAGACGGCGGTCGATCTCGTCCAGGCTCTCGGGCTTGGAGTCGACGGCCATGCGCACGCGGCTGCCGGCCTCGTCGATCAGGTCGATGGCCTTGTCGGGCAGGAAGCGGTCGGTGATATAGCGGTGCGAGAGCGTCGCGGCGGCGACGATGGCGCTGTCGGAAATGCGCACGCCGTGGTGGACCTCGTATTTTTCCTTCAGTCCACGGAGGATTGACACGGTGTCGGCGACGCTGGGCTCCTCGACCATGACGGGCTGGAAGCGGCGGGCGAGGGCGGCGTCCTTCTCGACGTGTTTGCGGTACTCATCCAGCGTGGTGGCGCCGACGCAGTGCAGCTCGCCGCGGGCCAGGGCGGGTTTCAGCAGGTTGGAGGCGTCCATGGCGCCGTCGCCCTTTCCGGCGCCGACCAGGGTGTGCATCTCGTCGATGAACAGGATGATGCCGCCTTCGGCCGAGGAGACCTCGTTGAGCACGGCCTTGAGCCGTTCTTCGAACTCGCCGCGGTATTTGGCGCCGGCGATCAGGGAGCCCATGTCGAGGGCCATGACGACCTTTTCGCGCAGGCTCTCGGGCACGTCGCCGTTGACGATGCGCAGGGCCAGACCCTCGACGATGGCGGTCTTGCCGACGCCGGGCTCGCCGATCAGGACGGGGTTGTTCTTGGTGCGGCGGGCGAGGACCTGGATGGTGCGGCGGATCTCCTCGTCGCGGCCGATGACGGGGTCGATCTTGCCGTCGCGGGCGGCGAGCGTCAGGTCGCGGGCGTAGCGTTTCAGGGCGTCGTAAGCGTCCTCGGCCCCGGCGCTGTCGGCGGTCTTGCCCTTGCGGACGTCGGCGATGGCGGCGTCGAGCTTGTCGGGCGTGGCACCGACGGATTTCAGGACCTCGGCGGCGACCCCGCCCTCGCGGGCGATGGCGCTGAGCAGGCGTTCGGTGGTGAC
This sequence comes from Brevundimonas vancanneytii, assembly GCA_943373195.1. Lineage (GTDB taxonomy): Bacteria > Pseudomonadota > Alphaproteobacteria > Caulobacterales > Caulobacteraceae > Brevundimonas > Brevundimonas vancanneytii_B. Next base: position 18,239 of record CALSBO010000031.1, on the reverse strand, counting down.
GAAGGCGTCGCCGGCCTTTTTCGAGGCGGTTTCGGCGGCGGCGAAGACGCGGGCCGTGTCGCCGTCCAGATAGAGCTGGCCCGAGCCGCCCGAGACCTGGGCGCGCTTCTTCAGGGCGGTTTCGACGGCGGCTTCGGCGCGCGCGGGGTCGCCGCCGGCGGCGGTGATCAGGTTGCGGGCCAGGCCGTCGCGCTCTTCCAGCAGGACCTTGAGCAGATGTTCGGGCGCGAACTGCTGATGCCGCCGGGCGAGGGCCAGCGACTGGGCGGATTGCACGGCCTGTTTGGCCCGGTCGGAGTAGAGATCGAGATTCATCTATGTTGGCCTATCGCTCGGCGCGCGGCGCCTCGCTGCTTGAGGCCGTCGGGCGCGCCCTCACATGCAAGCCGCGCGCCGTCCGGCGTGCGATCAGGTGGGTGTGGCGGAGGGGGCACACAAGAGGCGCTGGCGGGGCGGACGGACGCGCGCTAGCGTCCCCGGCCGCGGTTCACGGACAAGCGAGCGGTGGACCTGTTCATCACCTTCACGCTGGAGAACGGTCGCCCTGTCTCGGCGACGATGAAGGCGGTCAGTCCGGATACGGACTTTTCCTATGACTGCCACGACCTGCGACTGACGAAGGTTTGAGGCGGCTTCAGCGGACCAGTTCGAGGATCTCCAGCTTGGAATCGACCTTCGGCCACGGCAGGACCAGCCGCCAGCGGTTGGGGCCGATGCGTTCGAAGACGCCGACCTGATCGCGGATGGATTGGTCGCCATAGGCGGGATAGCCGGTCTCATCGGCCAAGGCCTGGGCGCCGACGAAGATCAGACGACGATCCGTGTCCGGATAGAGCAGGCCGCGGGTGCGCTGGGAACCGGTGGTCTTGGTCAGGATCAGGTCGCCGCCGGGAGTCAGTTCGATGGTGCAGCGGAAGAACGGGTATTCGAGATAGCCGAGACCGCCGGGACGGTTGCTGCCCAGTTTGACGGCGCGGCAGCGGTAGGCGCCGGGCGGGGGCTGGAGCCGGCCGGTCTGGCCCGCATTGGGATCGACCAAGGGACCCAAGGCCTCGACCTGGGCGGCGAAACCGGCGTCCTCGGCCTCGGCGCGGCCCAGCCGCCAGGCCTGGTCGAGCCGGCCCAGATTGGCGGCGTCGGCGGCCGAGACGACCTTTCGCCAGTCGGCGGTTCCGCCCTGTTCGCCGTCGGCGGGCGGAGCGTCAGGCGTCGGGGCCGGGACGGGGGTGGCGGGCGGAGGCGTCGGCGTCTCGACCGGCGGCGCGGCGGGCTCGCCGCAGGCGGCGAGCAGGGCGGCGAACGAGACGACGGCGACGAGGGTGCGCATCCGGACGATCCTTGCGGTTGACCGATGCAAACGGCTCCAGCCCTGAGAGGTTCACTCCCGATGACTGCCGGCCTTGTCATCCCGGCCGAAGCGAAGCGGAGAGCCGGGACGACCTGCGCTCACCCGCCTGACCTCCCGGAAATCGCGGCGCGATTATCCGGGAGACGGGCAGCCATCGCACCCTGCCCTGACCCGTCTCCCGGATCGCTGCTGGCGCCGCGTCCGGGAGGGTCCGCTGTTCGATCCAAGCGTCCCGGATCGCCGCTTTGCGGCGTCCGGGATGACAAGGGTTCCGCGCGACCGTCGATGTCGCTCGACCCTAACGCACCGGCACCAGTTCGATGACGTCCAGGTTGGACTCGTTCTGGGGCCAGGGGATGACCAGCCGCCAGCGGCGTTCGCCGATGCGTTCCAGCACGGCGACCAGGTCGCGGTCGGGGAGCCGGCCGTAGGAGTTGGCGGGCGGTTCGGAGGCCAGGGCCATGGAGCCCAGCATGACCATGTGCCGGTCATTCTCGGGGAAGAGCAGGCCGCCGGGGCGTTGGCTGCCGGTCAGTTTGGAGAATTTCAGGCCGTTCGGCGTGGTTTCGATGCGGCAGCTGAACCAGCCGTAGACGACATAGCCCAGACCGTCCTCGCCGCCCTGGGAGCCCAGTTTGACCGTGCGGCAGCGATAGTCGCCGGGCGGGGGCGTGACCGAGGGGCGCTGGGCGTCGGCGACGATCAGCTCGCCGAGACCGCGCAGGTCGCCCGAGCCGGGCTGGCGCCGCGCCTGTTCCAGGGCCAGGGACCAGGCGGCGCCGCGGCGGCTGTAGCGGTCGCGGTCGGGGGCGGTGACGATGCCGCGCCAGTCGCGCAGGGCGCCCGATCCTCCGGGCGGCGGCGGCGGCGGCGGGGTGGAGGCGCAGGCGGCCAGGACCAGGCCGGCCAGCACACTCAGTACCGAGGACCGCAACAGGCGAGACATGGGCGCTCCGGAACAGATCGGGCGCTCTTTGGGCCAGTCGGGAGCCGCCGCGTCAAGCGGTCTCGCGTCCCGCGGCCGGCGCCGGCGGGACGGTTCGCCTGTCAGGGGGCGGGAAGACCGTTCAGTCCTCGGCGGGCGCCTCGACCTTGCGGCGCGGGGCGCGGCGCTTGGGCGCGGGGGCCTCGTCGGCATCGGCCTCGACGACTTCGGGCGCCGCGACCGGCGGCGGGGCGGCCGAACGGGTCAGGAAGCCGGGCAGGGCCGACGGGCCGTCGTCGGTGGCTACGCCGGCGTCGCGGCGGGGGCGGCGTTCGGGACGTTCGGCGCGTTCCGGACGTTCGGCGCGGACCTCGGGCGCGTCCGCGACGGCTTCGGCCGGGGGGCCGTCGCCCTCGGCGCGGGCTTCGCCGCCTTCGCGCTCGAAGCGGGCGTTGCGTTCCTGCTGGCGACGCTCCCAGCGTTCGCGGCGGGTCTCGCGGCGCGAACCGTCGGGGTTGAAGCCGCCCTCGCCCTCGGCGCGGGGTTGGTCGGAACGGGGCGGGTCGTCGCGATCGCGCCATTCGCGGCGAGGCTGTTCGCCCCCCTGACGATCGTTCGGGCGCTCGTTCGAGCGGTCGTTCTGGCGTTCCTCGTTCTCGCGCTGGCGGGCCTCGATCTGGGCGATGCGGTCGGCCTCGACCTTTTCGGCGGCGATGATGGCGGCGGCCTGGGCCCCGGTTTCGTCCTCGAAATCGATGTCGAAGCCCTGGCCGGCCAGTTCGCGCTGGGCGATCTCGCTGACGGGGCGCGAGGGCTGGAGCGCGCGCAGGACGCGGAAATAGTGTTCGGCGTGCTGGGTGTAGTTCTCGGCCAGGACGCGGTCGCCGGCGGCCGAGGCGTCGCGCGCCAGCTGCATGTAGCGTTCATAGACGGTCTGGGCGTTGCCGCGGACCTTGATATTCTCGGGGCCTTGCGAGTCCCACGAGCGGTTCGGATTGGTGGCGTTGGCGTTGTTGTTGCCGCCGCCGCTGCCGGGCTTCCTGTTGCGTCCGCGCTGACGCTTCATGCCCTTGAAATCTCTCATCGGACGCTACCGTGCTTTGTATGAGGGACGGGCCGCGGCGATGGCCGTCGGCGCTGTCCGTTTGGTCGTTCCGCTTCGTTCCGGGGCCAATCCCCGCTGACGATGTGATCGGAAATCCGTATCTCCCCGTGGTCCGCCGGGCGACCCGGCCCGACCGTCACTGCCCTGATGCGCGCGTGTATGGGCCTGAGGCGGTCCAAGGCGTGCGTTTTGGGTGGGAGACAGGCGAAGACTTAGCGCGGGCGGGGCCGGTTTCCAAGGGGTTTGTTCCGTCCGGATTCCTCCCCCACCGGGGAAGCGGTGGAGGGGCCGACTTCAGGCGACGGTGTTCGGGGCCATACCCCTCCACCACCCTTCGGGCGGTCCCCCTCCCCCGATGGGGGAGGAATGCTACATCTTCGGGATGGGATTGGTCCTGGGGTCCGGGCCATTGGTGACGACGCGGTCGCGGTCGGACAGGTCCTTGACGACGATGACGTTCTCGAAACCCGCGGCCTCGAACAGGGCCTTGACCCGCGGGCCCTGGTCCCAGCCGATCTCGACGGCGAAGATCCCGTCCCGCCTGAGGATGCGGCGGATCTCGGGGGCCAGTTCGCGGTAGGCGGTCAGGCCGTCGGGGCCGCCGTCCAGCGCCAGCAGGGGGTCGTGGTCGCGGACCTCGGGGTCGAGGCCGGGGATGTCGCCCGAGGGGATGTAGGGCGGATTGGAAACAACCAGGTCGAAGCTGTCGTCGCCGAAGCCCGCGGCCCATTCGGTGCGCAGGAAGGTCGCGCGGTTGTCGAGTTCGAGGTTGGCGGCGTTCTCCTTGGCCACCGCCAGGGCCTCGGACGAGATGTCCGTGCCGACGCCGCGGGCGCCGAAGCGCTCGGCCAGGGTGGCCAGCAGGATGGCCCCCGAGCCGGTGCCCAGGTCGATCATCTCGAAGGCCTTGTGCGGCGGGAAGGCGAGCATGACGACATCGAGGATGGCCTCGGTGTCCGGGCGGGGGCTGAGCACGTCGGGGGTGACGTTCAGCATGATCTTCCAGAAGCCCTTCTTGCCGAGGATGCGCGAGACCGGTTCGCGGCGCAGGCGGCGTTCGACAAAGGCGTCCAGGGCGGCCTGCTGGTCCGGCGTCACCACCCGATAGGGGTCGGCGAGGATGTCGGTGCGCGAGGCGCCGGTGGCGACCTCAAGCAGCAGGCGGGCGTCGATCGAGGGGCTGTCGATGCGGCCGGCCTTGAGCGTCGCGGTCGCGGCCTTCCAGGCGCTCACAAGAGTCGAGGCGGGGCTTTGGGTCATGTCATCTCCACGCGGTCGCCGACGCGCACCACACCGCCCGCCGCGAGGGTCGCATACAGGCCGCACCAGCGGTGGCCATAGAGATCGAACAGCGCCGGGACCAGATCGAAATCGCGCGCCGCCGTGTCCGGATCGACATGGGTGGCGGCGCAGCGAACGATGGGCTTGACCCCGGTCAGGCGCGCGCCGCCCAGGGTCAGGGCGCGGTCGGCGCCCTCGTTCTCGATCCAGGCGGGCCAGCCCTCCACCCAGACATTGGCGCGGAAGCGGCGCGGATCGATCGGACGGCCGACCCGGGCCTCGAAGTCGCGCACGCTGGCGAGGTTGAGCAGGGAGATGCGGCCGAGCGGATGATCCATGAAGCGGTGATCCAGCCCCTCGGCGGAGACCAGTTTCAACGGACCGGAGACGGCGTCGCCGAGAACCCCGGCCAGCCAGGTCTCGAAACCGGCGCGAGAAGCCGGATCGTCGAGGGCCACGGCGAGGTCGGCATGGCCCGCCGCCGCGACGTTGAGAACGCGCGCCGCCTCGTCCCAGCGGGTGCGGACCCCGGCCACCTCGGCGGTGCGCATCAGGACGGTGAAACTCTGTTTGGGCAGGTGTTCGGGACGGGCGCGGTCGAAGCCCGAGGGGCCGTCCTCGACCGCGAACATCCGGTCGCCGGGGAACCAGCCGCCGGTCGGCAGCTCAACGGCGTCCAGCGGCTCGGGCGTGAACCCCTTGACCGGGTGCCGCCACAGGGCGGCGATCACGCCTGCGGCCGGGGCGGAAAGAGTCTCGGGCATGGCGTTTCGTGCCGGAGCATGGCCCCCTGCGCAAGCGGCGGAACGCAGCCGCCAGCGGAGCCGTTGTGCGCGGGATGCAGGGACAGTCGAAAAAGGCCGGGGGTCCCGGCGCCTGGGGTGTGATCGGCGCCATCGCGGGCGGGCTGGCGGCCGGGGCCGGAGCGGCGCATCTGATCTATACGCGCGGACACAAGTTCGGGCTGGAGCTGCGGCCCCACCGGCCCGTCCCCCCCGCGCCGAAGGCCCCGACCCCGGAAGATTTCGACGCCAGGGAGCCGGGCCGCGGCCGGCTGGCGCGGCGGCCGCGGGAGATTCCGCACAAGGGCTGGGTCGACATCTTCTGGCGGCTGGGCATGTCCTATTTCGGCGACCGGATCGGGTTTCTGGCCGGCGGCGTGACCTTCTTCGTCATGCTGTCGCTGTTTCCTACGCTGGCGGCCTTCGTGACCATCTACGGCCTGTTCGCCGATCCGACCGACGCCGCCGCGCGCGTGTCCTTCCTGTATTCGGTGATGCCGTCGGGGGTGGCGCAGTTCCTTTCCGGCGAGATGCAGCGGCTGGCGGAGAATTCGAACACACAGCTGACCTTCACCCTGGTCTGGACCCTGGCCCTGTCGCTGTGGACGGCCAACGGGGCCATCAAGGTGCTCTTCTACGGGCTGAACGTGGCCTATCACGAGGTCGAGAAGCGCCACATCGTCAAATACAACCTGATGTGCATGACCTTCACCGTCGGCGGCCTGGCCTCGCTCCTGTTCACGGCGGCGATCATTGTCGGGGTGCCCCTGGTGCTGGGGGTGTTCGGCTGGGCGGCGCGGTGGGAGTATCTGGCGCCGTCCCGCTGGCCGGTGCTGCTGCTGGTCTATGGGGCGGCCCTGACCCTGATCTACCGGATGGGGCCGTGCCGCCAGAAGGCGCGCTGGCGCTGGCTGACGCCGGGCGCGATCTTCGCGGCGCTGCTGAGCCTGGCCCTGTCGCTGATCTTCAGCTGGTATCTGCAGACCTTCGTGCGCACGGCCTCCTATGGCCCGCTGGCGGCGATGATGGGTTTCCTGCTGTGGACCTGGCTGTCGGTGCAGATCATCCTGATGGGCGCCGAGCTGAACGCCGAGATCGAGCACCAGACGGCGATGGACACGACCACGGGGCAACCGCTGGCGATCGGCGAGCGCGGGGCGGTGGTGGCTGATACCGTGGGGCCGAAACGCGGCTCGCCGGCAGCGCTGGCCTTCACGCTGAAACACGCGGAGGCGCTGTCGGACCGGTTGATGAGGCGGAAGATACGGCCGCAGTGAAGTTGCCCTTCCCCCGCTTGCGGGGGAAGTGTCACGTCGATCGGCGCAGCCGATCCAGTGACGATGGGGGTAGTGCCCAGCGGTCGAAGAAAAAATTCCCTCATCGACCCTATTCGAGCTTCGCTCGAAGACGGGCCACTTCTCCCGCAAGCGGGAGAAGCAAGGTTACCCGAACTCCGCCTCCAGATCCGCCAGCCTCGCCGCCTGGTCTTCGCTGATCAGGGCGTTCAGCAGCGGGTCGATGTCGCCCTCGAGGATCTGCGGCAGGCTGTGCAGGGTCAGGCCGATGCGGTGGTCGGTCACGCGCCCTTGCGGGAAGTTGTAGGTGCGGATGCGTTCCGAGCGGTCGCCCGAGCCGACCTGCGACTTGCGGGCGTCGGAGCGGGCGTTGTCCTTCATCTGGCGCTGCATGTCGTAGAGGCGGACGCGCAGGTTCTTCATCGCCTTGTCGCGGTTGACGTGCTGGGACTTTTCCGAAGACGTGACCACGATCCCGGAGGGGAAGTGGGTGATGCGCACGGCGGAATCGGTCTTGTTGACGTGCTGGCCGCCCGAGCCCGAGGCGCGGAAGGTGTCGATGCGGATGTCCTTGTCCTGGATGTCGATCTCGACGTCCTCGACCTCGGGCAGGACGGCGACGGTGGCGGCCGAGGTGTGGATGCGGCCGCCGGCCTCGGTGGTCGGGACACGCTGAACGCGGTGGACGCCGCTTTCGAACTTCAGCCGGCCGAAGACGCCGTCGCCGGTGACGGTGGCGATGATCTCCTTGTAGCCGCCGGCCTCGCCCTCGGTGGCGCTGTCGACCTCGACCCGCCAGCCGCGCGTGGAGGCGTAGCGGGAATACATGCGGAACAGGTCGCCGGCGAACAGGGCCGCCTCGTCGCCGCCGGTGCCGGCGCGGACCTCCAGCACGGCCGAGGCGTTCTCGTCGGCGTCGCGCGGAGCCAGCAGCAGGGCCACGTCGCGCTCCATCTCCGGCAGGCGCTCCTTCAGCGACTGGAGCTCGTCCGCCGCCATCCCGGCCATTTCGGGATCGGACGCCATGGCCTCGAGGTCAGCCATCTCCGCCCGCATCTTCGCCAACGCCATGACGGCGTCGGCCACGGGCTTCATCTCCGCATGTTCCTTCGACAGGCGGACGATCTCCTGGCCGTCGCTGGCCGCACCCATCCGCGCCTCCACCTGGTGGAAGCGGTCGAGCACCTGATCGAGCCGGGCCTGGGGCAGTCGCAAGGGGAGAAGCCTCTTCAAACGGGAGGCGGTGTTTACTCCGACGGACGCAGGCCTGTCGATGCGGCGCGGAGACGGCGCGACCGTGACCCGGCGTCACAAGCCTGTCAGGATGGTATCGCGGGGAGCGTCAGGGCCTGGCCGGGCTGTGGGTAGAGGGCGTTGGCGACCGCAACCAATGGCGCTGCGGGGCTTTGCATTTGGCGGCCCAGGCTGTTTCAGATCGGACTGAATGGAAACCTTTCTGCTGTTCTTCGCGGTCGGCGCGCTGGCCCAGTCGGTCGATGGGGCGCTGGGCATGGCCTATGGGGTGATCGCCAATACCGTGTTGCTGGCTTTCGGCGTGCCGCCCGCGACAGCCTCGGCCAGCGTTCATGTCGCCAAGATATTCACGGGCGGGGCCTCGGCGGCGTCGCATGTCATGCACAGGAATATCCTGTGGCCGCTGTTCTGGCCGTTGGCGGCCGGCGGCGTGATCGGCGGGGTGTTGGGGGCCTATGTCCTGACGGGAGTCGACGGAGACCAGATCAAGCCGTTCATCCTCGCCTACCTCCTCGTGATCGGGGTCTGGGTTCTGTGGCGCGCCACCCGGCCGATGCGGCCTCGCGAAATGCCGCCCAGGCTCAGCGGCCCGCTGGGTCTGGTCGGCGGGTTCCTCGATGCGATCGGCGGCGGCGGCTGGGGGCCGACCGTCACCTCGACCCTGGTCGGAGCGGGCGCGGACCCGCGCCGCGCCATCGGCACGGTGAACACCGCCGAACTGCTGGTCACCAGCGCGATTTCAGCCGCCTTCCTCGTGGCCCTGATGAGTGGTCGGTGGGCGGGCGGGGCGCTCGAGGACCACGGCGCGGCCATTGGCGGCCTCATCGTCGGGGGTCTGATCGCCGCCCCGTTCGCGGGCTCCATCACCAAACGGATTCCGGCCCGGTTGCTCACCTGTGCGGTGGGCGTGCTGATCGTGACATTGGCGGCCTATCAGGCGTTGCAGTTGGCGGGGATGGTCCCCTGAACGAAAAAGGGCGGGACCGGTTCAACCCTAGTGGGGAGTCATTCGCTAGACTCTCTCGTCGATAGTGCGCTACCGCTCTTGGGCGTCTGCATTCGCGGACGAATCCTGAGGGGGAATTCCGTGAAGAAACTCGCACTGGCGCTTTGCGCCGTGACGGCGCTTGGCGCCTGCACCACGACCGAACGCGTTAGTGTTCAACAGCCCGGCGACCGGATGATGACCTGCACTTCGTTGCGGGCGGAGTTCGTGAAACTGGACGGGATCATCACTGACGGCCAGAGCGATCAGGGCGTCAATGCCGCCAATGTCGGCGCGGTTCTGTTCTTCTGGCCGGCTGCGGTGGGCAACTACTTCTCGGCCCGTGACGCGATGCAGATCGCCGAGCAGCGTCGGACGCACCTGATGACCATCTACAACGACAAGAACTGCGACAACCCCGCGAACGCGGACCTGCGGTTCCCGGTCCCGGCGTCGCTGCTGGCTCCGATCGCGCGCGGAATGCACTAGAAGGATCTCGGGCCTCGGGCGGTTTCGCCCAACTTCTGGTTCCAAGGGAACGGTGGCTCGAAAGGGCCGCCGTTTTCTTTTGTCCGAGCCAAACCCGCCGTTGCCAAGCCTAGTCCGGCCGGGTTTGCATGAAGCTCGGCCGGGCCTCCAGCGCCGCCTGAAGCGCCATCAGGCCGGGCCGACCGGCGGCGAGGTCGAAGCCGGGGTGGCGAAAGCCGATCCAGGTCACGGCGACGCCGGCGGTGATCACGCCCATGTCCAAGCGGGCCGGATCGGGCCGGGCGGCCTCCAGCGCATCGAGGGCGCGGGCCATGTTTTCGGTCCAGCGGGCGATCCAGGACGGCGACTGCTCAGCCGCCGGACGGCGTTTCTCGAGCACCAGTTTGACGCCCATTTCGAGCGCCTGATTGCCCAGGGTCTCCATCCGCCGCACGCGCAGCCGCTCCGGGCCATCGGCGGGCAGCAGCCGCGGACCGTCGCCGAGCCCGTCGAGGTAGTCGCAGATCACCGGGCTGTCGTTGATCGGCAGACCGTCACCGGCGATCAGGGTCGGGACCTGCACCACCGGGTTGGACGCAAGAAGCTCGGGCGCATTGGCATAGGGATCGACCGCGATCTCCTCGATGCGATCCGCCAGCCCCTTTTCGCGGGCGACGATCCGGCATTTGCGGGCGTAGGGCGAGGGGATGGTGATGTAGAGTTTCATTCGGGGGGATACTGCCGGGCTGAATGGAAGACGTTGGTGATCCTGACCGCATCCACATCTACGCGATAGATCAAGACATAGTTGGGATGGACGATGACCTCTCGCGTGCCCGGCACCCGCCCAATCCTGTAGGCGTGAGGATGATCACCCAACCGTGCCGCCGTTTCCACGATCAGGTTGCGGATGCGCCTGGCAGCGCCGGGATTGCGCTCTGCGATATAGCTGACAATCTGCTCGACATCAGTGACGGCCGGTTCCGACCAGACCGTCGGACGCACGGCTCAGGCCTTGCGCGCGGACTTGCCAAGAGCGCGATCAATCCTCGCGACGGCTTCATCGTGCGGCACCACAGGGCGGGTGTCAGCCAGTGACGCCTCAACACGCGCCCGGAACCAGACGTCATAGGCTTCGGCCTCTTCGGTCGAGGCGAACTCGGATTCGATGGGCGTCAGCGCGGGCATGGACCGAATATGCGCCCGGCCCGCGGGCGTCGCAACCGATTGCTACCCTGCGGCGACGAGCGGCTTGGGTTCAACCGCACGGGCGGCGTCCAGTTCGGCTGCCTTGGCTTCGACCAGTTCGACGATGTGGTCGATCATGCCGTCGTTGTGCTGTTTGTGGGCCATCCTGCCGTTGAGATAGACCATGCCCGAACCGGCCCCGCCGCCGGTGAAGCCGACGTCGGTGTAGAGGGCCTCGCCCGGACCGTTGACCACGCAGCCGATGATCGACAGCGACATGGGGGTGGTCACATGGGCCAGCCGTTCCTCGAGCAGGCCGACCGTCTCGATGACGTTGAAGCCCTGACGCGCGCAGGACGGACAGGCGATGATGTTGACGCCCCGATGCCTCAGACCCAGCGATTTGAGGATGTCGAAGCCGACCTTGATCTCCTCGACCGGATCGGCGGCGAGGGAGACGCGGATGGTGTCGCCGATCCCGGCCCACAGCAGGCCGCCCATGGCGATCGAGGACTTGATCGTACCCGTCCGCAGGGGGCCGGCCTCGGTGACGCCGACGTGCAGCGGACAGTCGATGGCCTCGGCCAGCTGCTGATAGGCGGCGGTGGTCAGGAAGGGGTCGGACGCCTTCACCGAAATCTTGAATTCGTGGAAATCGTGGTCCTGCAGGATGCGGGCGTGGTTGAGGGCGCTCTCGACCATGGCCTCGGGACAGGGCTCGCCGTATTTCTCGAGCAGTTCCTTTTCCAGCGAGCCGGCGTTGACGCCGATCCGCATGGAGCAGCCGTGGTCCTTGGCGGCCTGGATGACCTCGCGCACGCGGTCGGGCGAGCCGATGTTGCCCGGATTGATGCGCAGGCAGGCGGCGCCGGCCTGGGCCGCCTCGACGCCGCGCTTGTAGTGAAAATGGATGTCGGCCACGAGCGGCACGCGCGACTCGCGGGCGATGGTCCGGAAGGCCGTGGTGGAGGCCTCGTCGGGGCAGGAGACGCGGACGATGTCGGCCCCGGCCTCTTCCAGCTGGCGGATCTGTTCCAGCGTGGCCGCCGCGTCGGACGTCGGCGTATTGGTCATCGACTGGACCGTGATCGGCGCGTCGCCGCCCACGGGGACCTTGCCCACCATGATCTGGCGGCTCTTGCGGCGCTCGATGTGGCGCCACGGACGGACGTGGGAAAGGTCAGCGCTCATGTCGGCGCAACATAGGCCTACGATTGCGGCATGGCCACGACGCCGGACGTGGCAATCAGCCGCCGGTGGCCGTGACCACCGCGGGCTGGGTCGTGGCGGCGGCCTGGATCTGGGCCTGGGCCTGGACCGCCGCGGCGCGGGCGGCCTCGGTGCGGGCCGCGACCTGGGCGGCGGCCTGACGGGCCAGGGTCTGGGCGCGGGCGTTGAGCTGGGCCAGGGAGGTCTTGGCCGCCTCCAGCGAGCCGCCGTGTTCGCCGTTCAGATAGACGTCGAACGCCGTCGGATCCGAGACATCCAGCGTCGCCGCGACGCCGGCGGGCGCGCGCCAGGCGTCGCCGGCCGCGAGTTGCCGCGCGAACAGGGTCGTGCCGTCGCCGATGCTGACGACCAGATAGGCCGATTTGCGCGCCTGGAGCACCACATGGGAGGCGTTGGCCGAGGCGCCGTAGATGGCGCCGCGGGGATTGAAGGCCCGCTGCACCGGCGGGGCGGCGGCGGCGGCGGCGGCGATGGCCTCGGGCGAGGCCGGATCAAGGCCGGTCAAGGCCTCTTCCAGGCCCGGCGTGATGTAGATGGCCGGAATGGTCTGGTCGGGCGGGGCGGGGCGCGGGGCGGACAGGGTCAGGACGACCGGCTGGCCGGGCACGGCGCCGAGGGTCCAGCTTTCGGGCGTGGCGGTCAGGTCGGACGGCTGGGGCGCGCGCATCAGGCTGACGCGCTGGAAGACGTTCCAGCCGACCACGGCCAGGACAAGGGCCAGGCCGGCGGCGATCAGCCGGGGCGAATAGCGGCGCACCTCCTCGAAGGCGACGCCGACCGGCGCCTGGAGCGGCACGGAGGGGTCGGGACTCTCGCGCTTGAAGCGTTCGACCGCCAGCTGTTCGTCCAGGCCCAGGGCGCCGGCGTAGGCGCGCACATAGCCGATGGAGAAGACGCGGTTGGGCAGGGTCGAGAAGTCGTTCTGTTCCAACGCCGTCAGATAGCGCGAGGGAACGCGGGTGATACTGGAAAGCTCGGCCAGGGAGCGGCCGGTGTGTTCGCGGGCGATGCGCAGACCGTCGCCCAGAGTCGGCGCGTCGGTGACGGAAGGAACGACATCCTTCCAGTCTGGATGAGCCTTGAGCTCTTCGGGGACGTCCCCCGTATCCAGCGCCATGACGCCTGACCCCACACTGTGCGCGCACGAGGGGTCCTCACGCGTCGCCATACTCGAACCCGGGGCCTGTATCATATCGGGATGACAGTTCGGGCCTGCCCCCGCAGGCTCCCCGGTTCCGGCTTGTGGATAACTCATTTGAGTCGACCGATCAACGATTTGTTAGGCATCCCGGCGTGTCGGGCCGGGACGGTTCAGATCGTGACGTTCAACTTTCGGGCCAGCGATTCCAGTTCGCCCCGGATCGAGCCGGCGGAGGACCCCAGAAGATTGGCCATGCCGCGCCGGGCGGCGGGCAGATCGGCGGACAGGATCATCCGCTTGACCGGCCCCACGCCGCCCGCCGGGGCCGACAGGCGGGTGTAGCCCAGCGTCAGCAGGGCGAAGGCCTCCAGCGGCTTCCCGGCCATTTCTCCGCACACGGAAACGGGCGTGCCGGTGTCGGCGCATCGCTTCTGAATCTCGGCCAGGGCCCTGAGGGCCGGGGGCGACAGCGGGTCATAGCGCTCGGCCACCAGCGGATTGGTGCGGTCGGCGGCGAACATGTACTGGAACAGGTCATTGGTGCCGATCGAGACGAAGTCGGTCAGCGGCAACAACGCGTCCAGGTGCCAGAGCAGCGACGGGCATTCGATCATGGCGCCGACGCGCAGCAGGGCCGGCAGGGCGCGGCCCCTGCGTTTGGCCCAGGCGCATTCGACATCGACCAGTTCGCGCGCGGCCCGGAACTCGTCGACCGTGGCGATCATCGGGAACATGACGCGCAGCTCGCGCCCGGCGGCGGCGGTCAGCAGGGCGCGCAACTGAAGCCGCAGCAGGCCCGGCCGGTCGAGGCCAAGGCGGATGGCGCGGCGGCCCAGCGCCGGATTCTCTTCCCGCTCGGTCTCCAGATAGGGCAGCACCTTGTCGCCGCCGATATCCAGGGTGCGGAAGATCACGGGCCGGTCGCCGGCGGTGTCGAGGACCAGTTTGTACAGCGCCGTCTGGCTGTTCAGCCGGGGCAGTTCCTCGGACACCATGAACTGGAATTCGGTGCGGAACAGGCCGATGCCCTCGGCCCCGGTGGCGTCCAGATTCTCCAGATCGACGGCGAGGCCCGCATTGGTCAGGACGGTGACGCGGGTGCCGTCCAGGGTGACGGCGGCGACATCCCGCAGTTTGGCGAACTCGGCCTGACGCTCGCTGCGGACCAGCATGCGCGACTGGACCGCGGCCAGCATGTCGGGGCGGGGCCGCAAATAGGTCTCGCCGGTCTCGCCGTCGACGATGACCAGATCGCCTTCCGACAGACGGTCGCGCAGGCCCATGATCCGCCCGACGCAGGGGATTTGCAGCGCGCGGGCGACGATGGCGGCGTGGCTGGCCGCCGACCCCTCTTCCAGCAGCAGGCCGCGCAGCTTGTGGCGGGGATATTCCAGCAGGTCGGCCGGGCCCAGGTTCCTGGCCACCAGAATGGCGTCCGGTGGGATGTCGCGCTCGCCCGGCCGGTCGCCGGCCAGCACTCTCAGCAACCGGTTCGCCAGGTCCTCGAAATCGTGCAGCCGCTCCTTGATGTAGGGATCGCGGGCCTGGGCGAAGCGGGCGCGGTGCTCATTGCGCACGCGGTCGACCGCGGCCTCGGCGGTCAGGCCGGTGCGCACCGCCTCCTCCAGCGACCGGTTCCAGCCGCGGTCGTCGGCGAACATGCGGTAGGTTTCCAGCACCTCGAACGACTGGCCGGCCAGTTTGCCGCCGTCGAGGATGGAATCGATATTGGCCTTGAGCGCGATCAGACCCTCGCGCAGGCGGATTTCCTCGACCTGCTGGTTCTCGGCCAGCAGATTCTCCGGCGGCACCGGGGCCTCGTGCAGGATGACGTGGCCATAGGCCAGGCCTTCCGCGAACCGCTGGCCCTTGAGGTTTTCGGGGCGGTGGGGCGCCACCTCGATGTCGCGCAGCTCGTCCTGGGCCAGCAACTCGCCCGAGGCCACGGTCTCGGCCAGGACCATGGCGATGGTCTGGATGTCCTCGACTTCCTCGTCGTCATAGCGCCGCTCGGAGCGGTTCTGGACGACCAGCACGCCGATGGCCCGGCCGCCGCGCAGCAGGGGGGCGCCGAGGAAGGCGTGATAGGGGTCTTCGCCCGTCTCCGGCCGGTAGGCGAAGCTGGGATGGGACGGGGCGTCCGACAGGCTGATCGGTTCGGCGGTGCGCGCCACCTCGCCGACCAGACCCTCGCCGGGGCGCAGACGGGTGGTATGGACGGCCTCGCGCTTCAGGCCCTGGGTGGCGAACAGCTCAAGGTCGCCCGAGGCGCGGCGCAGATAGATCGAACAGACCTCGGCCACCATCGACTGGGCGATGATGCGCACGACGGTGTCGAGCCGGTCCTGGGCGGGGGCCGCCCCGGCCATGGCTTCGCGAATCTGGCGAAGGAGGTTCCGCGGCCCCGTCGTCAATCCGCCAACCGGCATGGCCCCTCCTGATGAACGACGCCGCAGATGGCCGCCGTCCGGCTCAATTCCTAGACTTCTTCCAGTCCGTAGGCCGCATGAAGCGCACGAACGGCCAGTTCCGCATAGGCGGCGTCGATCAATACGCTGATCTTGATCTCGGATGTCGAGATGGCCTGAAATTTCACCCCCTTGTCGGCGAGGGCGCGGAACATGGTCTGGGCCACCCCGGCGTGGCTGCGCATGCCGACGCCGACGACCGAGACCTTGGCCACGTCCTCGTCGACGCGCAGTTCCTCGAACCGCAGTTCGGACTGCGCCGCCCGCATCAGTTCGGCCGCGCGCGCCGCGTCGCGGCGACCGGTGGTGAAGGTCAGATTGACCGCGCCCTCGGTGCGCGACTGGCCCTGGACGATCATGTCGACATTGACGTTGGCCTCGGCCAGCCGGGTGAAGACGTCGGCCGGGGCCTCGGTGCGGTCGGCCAGACCCAGCAGGGTGATGCGGGCCTCGTCGCGGCTCATGGTCACGCCGGATACGATGCGTTTTTCCACGATTTCCTCCTCGTCGCAGATGAGTGTGCCGGACTTGGCGGGCAGGACGCCCCATTCTTGTCCAGGAAGGGGGGCGTCGGGTTCGATGAAGCTGGACAGCACCCGCACGGGGACGCGCCGGGCCATGGCCAGTTCGACCGAGCGGGTCTGCAGCACCTTGGCCCCGAGCGACGCCATCTCCAGCATCTCCTCGTAGGAAATCTTCTCGAGGCGGCGGGCGCGGGATTCGATGCGGGGGTCGGTGGTGTAGACGCCGTCGACGTCGGTGTAGATGTCGCACGGGCAGTCCAGCGCCGCGGCCACCGCCACGGCGGACGTGTCCGAGCCGCCCCGGCCCAGGGTGGTGATCCGGCCCGAGCGGCTGACGCCCTGAAAGCCCGGGACCACGGCGATCTCGCCCGCGTCCATGGCGGCGCCCAGGACCTCGCCCGGCACGTCCTCGATGCGGGCGCGGCCATGGGCCTCGTCGGTCAGGATCGGGATCTGCCAGCCCATCCAGCTGCGCGCGTTCAGGCCCATGTTGCGCAGGGTCAGGGCCAGCAGGCCGGCGGTGACCTGTTCGCCCGAGGCGACGACGATGTCGTATTCGTCGTCTGACGGCTCGATGCCCTGACCCGGCCGTCCGGCGCCGTCGGTCCAGGCGACCAGTTCATTGGTCTTGCCGGCCATGGCGGAGACGACGACGGCGACCTGTTTGCCCGCGGCGGCCTCGGCCGCGACGATGCGGGCGGCGCGGCGGATGCGTTCGAGGTCGCCCATGGACGTGCCGCCGAACTTCATCACCAGTCGCGTCGTAGCTGGCCGCGTCATCGTGGCGGATCGCCCCATCTTGCGTGGAGGGCCGCGCGGGTTCATCCCTCGGCCCATGGCCGCTTCTAACGACACGGTATCGACGCGCAAACCCCAAAGCGGCGCGGAATTCGAGGACGGGGCCGCCGGTCCCTCGATCGATCCGGCCGACGTGGCCCGGTTTTCGGCCCAGGCGGCGGAGTGGTGGGACGCGCGCGGGCCGTTCGCGCCGCTGCACAAATTCAATCCGGCCCGGCTGGCCTTCGTGCGCGACCGGGCGGCGGAGCGGTTCGGGCGGGATGTGCGCAAGCGCGGCGCCTTCGAGGGCCTGACCCTGCTGGATGTCGGCTGCGGCGGCGGGCTGATCGCCGAGCCGATGCGGCGGCTGGGGTTCGCGGTCACCGCCGTCGACGCCTCGGCCGAGAACATCGGCACGGCGCGGGCGCATGCGGCGCAGCAGGGGCTAGACATCGCCTATCGCGCCGCGACCGTCGAACAGCTGGAGGCCGAGGGCGCCGGGCCGTTCGACGTGGTGCTGACGCTGGAGGTGATCGAGCATGTGGCCGATCCGGAACCCTTCATCCGCGCCTGTTCGCGGCTGGTGAAGCCCGGCGGGATGATGATCGTCGCCACCCTGAACCGCACCCTGAAGGCCCTGGCCCTGGGCAAGGTCGCGGCGGAATACATCCTGCGCTGGGTGCCGGCGGGGACGCACGACTGGAACCAGTTTCTCAAGCCGGAGGAGATCCGGCGGATGCTGTCGGAAGAACCGGTGGCGGTGAGCGGACCGTTCGGGCTTGTGTATGATCCGTTCACCGATCGCTGGAGCGAGAGCGAGGACGCCGGGATCAACTATCTGATGGTCGCGACGCGGGACTGAACGCGGTTCATCCACGGTTCATCGGCCGGATGGCGAACTGGCTCCACTGTGAAGCTTGCCGATCGGTCGGAAGCCTAGCGGTCAACCATCCAGAACCGGAGCTCCGCCATGAAACGTCTTCTCGTCCTCGCCGCCCTGTCCGCCGCCCTCATGACCTCGGCCTGCATCACCGTGATCGACGCCGACGACAGCGACGACCTGGCCTGGCACGGTCAGGGCGCCCAGCCGTTCGACGCCGCCCGCGCGGACTGCCGCGCCTCGACCGGCAAGGGCCAGCACAGCGAGGAATTCCGCGCCTGCATGGCCGAGAAGGGCTGGACCCGCAGCTAGAGCAACCGCCACCTGAATTGACGCTCCGTCTGCTCCCGTGCCCCGGCAAGAGCGGGTTCATCACGAAGGGCACGAAGATTCACAAAGGACACGACGGGTCGTGAGAGGATGACAGAGCCGAACCCGCCGTCGGTCGGATCAGTGCGGCGTACGCCGCGATTCTACGACGCTCCGAAGAACACGCGGACCTGGACACGTCCCCGGTCCCGTCGTGTCCCTTGTGAATCTTCGTGCCCTTCGTGATGAACCTTCCGGCCTCCGCCCAGATTCAACTCA
>CALSBO010000030.1:0-32356 GCA_943373195.1 Brevundimonas vancanneytii | reverse complement strand
CCGCGCATCTCGGCCCGGCCGCGGTGGACCAGCATGCTCAGGGCGTCGACGGGCTCGGAATTGACCAGGATGTTCATCTTGACCAGGTCGCCGGTCTTGTAGTCCGACAGCTCATAGTCGAACGAGGCATAGCCCTTGGAGATGGATTTGAGCCGGTCGTAGAAGTCGAACACCACCTCGTTCAGCGGCAGCTCATAGACCACCAGGGCGCGGCTGCCGACGTAGCTCAGCTCCACCTGCGAGCCGCGGCGGTCCTGACACAGTTTGATGACGCCGCCGAGGTAGTCGTCGGGGGTCAGGATGGTCGCCTTGATCCACGGCTCGCTGATTTCCATGATCTGCATCACATCGGGCAGATCGGCCGGATTGTGCAGCTCCATCTCCGAGCCGTCGCGCAGGCCGATCCTGTAGACCACGCTGGGGGCCGTCGCGATCAGGTCGAGGTTGAACTCGCGGCTCAGCCGCTCCTGGATGATCTCCAGATGCAGCAGGCCGAGGAAGCCGCAGCGGAAGCCGAAGCCCAGGGCGGCGCTGGATTCCATCTCATAGGTGAAGCTGGCGTCGTTCAGCCGCAGCCGGCCGATGGCGGCGCGCAGGTCCTCGAAATCGGCGGCGTCGACCGGGAACAGGCCGCAGAACACCACCGACTGCACCTGTTTGAACCCCTTCAGCGGTTCGGCGGTCGGCTTCTTCTCGTCGGTGATGGTGTCGCCGACGGCGGCGTGGGCGACCTCCTTGATCTGGGCGGTGATGAAGCCGACCTCGCCGGGGCCCAGCTGGTCCACCGGGGTGTTCTTGGGCAGGAAGACGCCGACCCGGTCGATCAGATGGGCCGAGCCGTTCTGCATCATCTTGACCCGCTGGCCGGCCCTGAGCGTGCCGTCGAACACGCGGACCAGCACCACGACGCCCAGATAGGGGTCGTACCAGGCGTCGACCAGCAGGGCCTTCAGCGGCGCCTTGGGATCGCCCTTCGGCGCCGGCAAACGGGTGACGATGGCCTCAAGCACATCCTCGACGCCCAGCCCCGACTTGGCGCTGCACAGGACCGCGTCGGAGGCGTCCAGGCCGATCACGTCCTCGATCTGCTCGCGCACCCGCTCCGGCTCCGCCGCCGGCAGGTCGACCTTGTTCAGGACGGGGACGATCTCGTGATTGTTGTCGATCGCCTGATACACATTGGCCAGAGTCTGGGCCTCGACCCCCTGCGACGCATCGACCACCAGCAGACTGCCCTCGCAGGCCGCCAGCGAGCGCGACACCTCATAGGCGAAGTCGACATGCCCCGGCGTGTCCATCAGGTTCAGCACATAGTCGAGGCCATCCTTCGCCCGATAGTTCAGACGCACCGTCTGCGCCTTGATGGTGATCCCCCGCTCCTTCTCGATGTCCATCGAGTCAAGCACCTGCGCGCTCATCTCGCGCGCGGTCAGCCCGCCGGTGACCTGAATCAGCCGGTCGGAAAGCGTGGATTTGCCGTGGTCGATGTGGGCCACCACACTGAAATTGCGGATACGTTCGATGGGAGGGGTCGTCATGGCCGCGCCGGTAGCACGGCGGGGCCGGAACGCCAACGCGCGCGGCCCGGACCGAGGCGTTTCGCCACCGGCTCCGGCACGGATTACTTCGACGTAAGGCCGCGCTTTGCCGTTTGAGAAGCGGCGGCGAACCCGCTATTCAACGGCCGATGACCGGGGCGCCCAGAGCGGGCCGCCCCCACAGCAGGCGCGCGGCTCCCCATCCGCGGCGCGAACGGGGATCGGACGTGGCGAACATTCTGCGTAACAGCCTTGCCGGCGCGGCCGTGATGGCCTTGGGTCTGACCCTCGCCTCGTGCGGCGGCGGCGACGAGGCCAAGAAGGCCGAAGCCGACACCAAGGCCGGCGGCGGCGGCTCCAGCCAGACCGTCTCGGTCGCCATCGCGACGCTCCGGAATCTGCCCCGGACGGTCACGGCCTCAGGCACGGTCTCGGCCTGGGAAGAGGTGCCGGTCGGGGCCGAGACCGGCGGTCTGACGGCCACCGGCGTCTTCGTCGACGAAGGGACCTGGGTGCGTCAAGGCCAGCCGCTGGTGCAGCTGAACGACTCCGTGCTGCGCGCCCAGCTCCGCCAGCGGGAGGCGGCGGTGCGGACCGCCGAGGCCAACGCCGCGCGCGACCAGGCGGCACTGGACCGCGCCCACGAATTGAAGGAACGCGGCTTCCTCAGCCAGGCCGCGCTGGACACGGCGCTGGCCAACCAGCGCGCCTCGACCGCCAATGTCACCGCCGCCCAGGCCTCGCTGTCCGAAACCCGCACGCGCCTGGCCCAGGCCGCGATCAAGGCGCCCGTCTCCGGCCAGGTGATCCGTCGCAGCGTCACGCGGGGCCAGATCGTGGGCGCCGGGACCGAGCTGTTCCGCATCGTCCGCGACGGCCGGCTGGAGCTGGACGCCCTGGTGCCGGAGACCGAACTGGCGCTGGTCCGCGCGGGCCAGACGGCGATCGTCTCGTCGGATCAGGTCGGCGAGACCATCGGCCGGGTGCGCATCGTCACCTCCGAGGTCGACGCCCAGAACCGTCTGGGCACGGCCCGCATCTCGCTGACGGGCGGAAGCTTCCGCACCGGCATGTTCGCCCGCGCCCGCATCCAGGTCGGGGCCCAGCCGGCGGTGACCGTGCCGACCGCTTCGGTCCTGTACCGCGAGAACCGCGCCGGGGTCTTCGTCATGGGGACCGACAGCCGCGCCCGCTTCCAGGCGGTCACCGTCCTGTCGCGCACGGCGGACCAGACGGCGGTCAGCGGCGTGCCCGCCGGGTCGCGCATCGTGGTGGCCGGCGCCGGCTTCCTCGGCGACGGCGACCGGGTGACCGTGGCCACGGCGCCCCGCGCGGCCTCGCCCGTTCGCGCCGCCGTCCCGGCCAAGAACTAAGGGCCAGGACAATGAAAAACCTGTCGTCCTGGTCGATCAGGAATCCGATCCCGATCATCCTCATGTTCACCCTGCTGACCATCGGCGGGGTGCTCAGCTTCCTGAGCATGCGGATCAACAATAATCCGGACATCGATTTCCCGCTGGTGGCGGTCACGGCCGTGCGGCCGGGCGCAGCGCCCAGCGAGATGGAAGTCCAGGTCACGCGACTGATCGAGGACTCGCTGGCGGGCCTGTCGGGCGTGCGCCACATCAATTCCCAGATCACCGACGGCATCTCCTCGACCTCGATCGAGTTCGAGCTGGGCACGGACACCGAACGCGCCACCAACGACGTCCGCAACGCCATGAGCGGACTGCGCGCCAGCCTGCCGCAAGACATGCAGGAACCCAGCGTCCAGCGCATCGACATCACCGGCGACGCCCTGATCACCTGGGTCGTCAGTTCCGAGACCATGACGCCGGAAGAGATCAGCTGGTACGTCGACAACGACATCAGCCGCACCCTGCTGGCCATCAAGGGCGTGGGCGAGGTCAACCGCGGCGGCGGCGTGGACCGCGAGATCGCGGTCGAACTGGATCCGGATCGTCTGGCCTCCTACGGCCTGACGGCGGCGGCGGTCAGCCAGGCGCTGACCAGCGTGAACTCGGACCAACCGGGCGGCCGGGTGACCATCTCCGGCGCGGAGCGCTCGATCCGGACCCTGGGCGCCGCGACCTCGATCGAGGCGCTGCGCGAGACCCTGGTGCCGCTGTCCGGCGGCCGCTCCGTGCGGCTGGGCGCTCTCGGCCGGGTCGAGGATCACTGGTCCGAGCCGCGCCGGTTGGCGCGCTACAACGGCCAGGAGGCGATCACCTTCAACTTCCTGCGCTCGCGCACGGCGTCCGAGGTCAAGATCGCGGACCGGGTTCGTGAAGCCGTCGCCAAGATCGACGAGGAGAATCCCGATCTGGCCATCCGCCAGGTCACAGCCAGCGTCGAAGAGATCGAGGAAAGTTATATCGCCTCGCTGGAGGCCCTGCTCCTGGGCGCGGTGCTCGCCGTCGTGGTGGTCTTCATCTTCCTGCGCGACTGGCGGGCGACCTTCATCACCGCCACCGCCATTCCAATGTCGTTGGTCCCGACGTTCTTGGTGCTGGAGCCGCTGGGCCAGTCGTTGAACGGCATCAGCCTGCTCGCCCTGTCGCTGACCATCGGCATCCTGGTCGATGACGCCATCGTCGAGATCGAGAACATCGTCCGGCATATGCGGGACGGAAAGTCTCCGTACAATGCCTCGATGGAGGCCGCCGACGAGATCGGTCTGGCGGTGGTCGCGACGACCGCCACCATCATCGCGGTGTTCGCGCCGGTGGGCGCCATGCCGGGAATCATCGGCCAGTTCTTCAAGGCCTTCGCCCTGGCGGCCTGCGTCTCCGTGGGCTTCTCGCTGGTAGTGGCGCGTACGCTGACGCCGCTGATGGCGGCCTACCTGCTTAAACACCAGAAGCACGAGGACGCCGACCCGTTCTGGATGAGCGGCTATCTGAAGGCCCTAGGCTGGAGTCTGAGGAACCGTTGGAAGGTGTTCCTGATGGGCACCGGTCTCATGCTGGGCTGTATCGGCATCGTCATGTCGGGCGCCATCCCGTTCGAATTCCTCGCCAGCGGAGATCGCAGCCGCGCCGGCTTCTCGGTCGAACTCCCGCCCGGCGCGACCCTGGCGCAGACGGACGCCGTGGTTCAACGCCTGACCCGGGATTTGCGGCAACGGCCCGAGGTCACCTCGGTCTATGCCTCGATCGGCGGCCAGGAGGTCAATCAGGCCAATGTCTACGCGGACCTGGTCGACAAGGGCGAACGCGAGCTGAGCCAACAGCAGTTCGCCCGCGTCATGGTCGATGGCTGGAAGCCCATCCCCGGGGCCCGCATCGGGGCCGGCGTGGCGCAACAGGGGGGCGGACCCAGCGACGGCACCTCGTATCGGTTCGCCATCCTGAGCGACAACGGCGCCGCCCTGACGGCCGCCGCGCGTGCGGTCGAGGCCGAGATGCGGACGGTCCCCGGACTGGCCAATGTGGTCAACACCGCCGCCATCGCCCGGCCCGAGATCCTGGTCACCCCCCGCCCTGACCAGGCCGCCCTGATGGGCGTCTCGACCAGCGCCATCTCCCAGGCCGTGCGTGTGGCCACCATCGGCGATATCGACCGGAACCTGCCGAAATACAATCTGGGCGACCGGCAGGTGCCGATCCGCCTGCGCCTGACCCGCGACGCCCGCGAGGATCTGTCTGTGCTCGAGACCCTGCGGGTCCCGACCGCCAACGGGACCTCCGTGCCGCTGAGCGCCGTGGCCGACGTCCAGTTCGGCGCCGGACCGTCCCAGGTGCTGCGCCAGGACCGGTCGCGCGTGGCGACCATCTCGGCGGAACTGGATGGCATCCGCAGCGGCGAGGCCGCCGCCGCGGTCAGCCGGCTGCCGACGGTCCAGAACCTGCCGGCCGGCGTGCGTCAGGTGCCCGCCGGCGACGAGGAATTCATCCAGGAGATGATCATCGGCTTCGCCATCGCCTTCGGCACCGGCATCCTGTTGATGTACGCCGTGCTGGTTCTGCTGTTCAAAAGCTTCGCCTATCCGATCACCATCATGGCCTCCCTGCCGCTGGCCATCGGCGGCGCCTTCGTGGCCCTGATGGTCGGCGGGTCCAGCTTCTCCATCTCGTCGTTGATCGGCGTGCTGATGCTGATGGGGATCGCGGCCAAGAACTCCATCCTGCTGGTGGACTACATCATCATCGCCGAGCAGGAGGGGCAGTCGCGGCTGGAGGCCATCAGGGACGCCGCGCACAAACGGGCGCGGCCGATCCTGATGACCACCTTCGCCATGGGGGCGGGCATGCTGCCCGTCGCCCTCGGCTGGGGGGCGGACGTGGAGTTCCGCTCGCCGATGGCCATCGCCGTGGTCGGCGGCCTGATCTCGTCGACCTTCCTGTCGCTGCTCTTCATTCCGCCGATCTTCACCATCATCGACGACGTGGCCGGCTTCCTCCGCCGCCGCCTGGGACGGATGTTCGCCGGCCAGCGCGATGCGCCCGTGGGGGCGGACGCGCCGGCGGAGTAAGCGTCAGTCGGCGGCTGGCGGCTGGCGGCTGGCGGCTGGGGCCGAGCGCAGCGCGCGCCCGTCAAGGACCCGGACTCCCTGTCATCACGTCAGTTGCGGCGATCCGGGACGGCCCGCCCACAACCTTCATGCCTGATCCTGCTCATGGGCAGCGGCTGTCGCCGCTTCCGGGAGGATGATGTCCCTGAGCTCAAGCGTCCCGGATCGCCGCGTCGCGGCGTCCGTGATGACAAAAGTCCAGGCGCCGTGCCACTCCGCACCAGCCAACCTCGGCGCACAAAACAAAACCGGCCGGGGTTTCCCCCGGCCGGCTGGTCGATCCGCCTTGCGGCGAAACGGCCTAGTATTTGAAGCGCAGGGTCGCGCCGTAGGTGCGCGGCTGGCCCAGGAAGGCGTCGTAGGTCTGGGTGTCCAGCGCCGGGTTGTAGAAGGTGCCGTTCGGCTGGACCGTCGTCTGGAACGCCGAGCCTTGCAGGAAGGCGTTGTAGGCGACCTGGGTATATTCCTCGTCGGTCAGGTTCTGGACCCAGAACTCGGCCGTCCAGCGCTCGTCCTCGGTGCCGATCATGATGCGGCCGTTCACGGTGGTGAAGGCTTCCTGCAGCTTGTAGGGCAGCAGGTCGGAACCGGTGTTGTAGTCATCCATATATTTGGCCGCGAGGCTGAAGCCGGCGCGCAGGCCGTTGCCCATGCTGCGGTCGAAGTTGATCGAGCCGGTGGCCGACCATTCCGGAGCGAACGAGGCGCGGGCGCCCGGCAGCAGCGACAGCTGCGGGAAGTTTCCGGGGTTGAACAGATCGGCGGCAGTGAAGTTTCCGTACTCGGCGTTGGTATAGGTGACGCCGCCCTGGAAGCTCAGGCCCTCGATCGGGGTGAACCAGACCATGTCGGCATCGACGCCGCGCGAGGTCAGCTCGGGGATGGATTCGACCACGAAGGAGGTGCCGAGGAAGGTGTTGAGCTGGAAATTCTCGAACGTCTGGTCGAAATAGGTGGCGTTCAGCAGCAGGGTGCGACCCAGCAGCGTCATCTTCACGCCGGCTTCGTAGCTATCGACGGTTTCGGAGGGGAAGAACAGCGACGCGACGGGCGTGATGCCGCTCTGCACGCGATCCAGGTTGTAGCCGAAGCTCTTGTAGCCGCGAGCGTAGGACACATAGGTCAGGATCGACGGGTTGAGGCGGTAGGCGGCCTTGATCGTACCGCTCAACTCTCCCTCGTCGAAGCCTTCGGAGACGCTGCGGTTGTTGAACGCCGAGTTGGTCCAGGGGAGGCAGAAGCGGCCCAGGATGGTCGGGGTCGCGGCCCCGAGGACCGCGCCGATCGAGGCGGCATTGGCCAGGGCCGCGTTACAGGTCGCCCCGTTGCCGTTGGTGTTGGTCTGCAGCCCGTTCAGGCTCTTGTCGTCCAGCGTGTAGCGCAGACCCAGCGTGATATCGAAGGCCTCGGTCACGCTGAAGGTGTTGTTGGTGAAGATTGCGAAGGATGTCGATTCCTGCTGGTACCGGTCCTCGAACACTTGGCCGACGGTGAAGGCGGGGCCGGTCGCGGCCGTCGGTCCAGCCGGCGACATGCCGCCCGTGGCCAGACAGCCGCCGAAACCGGCCGCGGTCTGGGCCGCGCGCGTATAACAGCCGATCGTGGCCGGGCTGATCGGCAGGGCCGGATTGGCCGCGTTCAGCGACGCCGACAGCAGGAAGGACAGCAGCGGCGTATAGTCGGCGCCCAGGTAGAAGCTGTCGCCGCGATCGATATCCTCCTTGGTGGCGAACACGCCGACCAGCCAGTCCAGACGATCCGTCGAACCCGCCAGCCGGAATTCCTGGGTCAGATTGTCGACCGCAAAACCGAAATCACCGTCCTGAACGCGATAGGCGATGTCCGCGCCGGTGAAGTCGGAGTCCTGACCGTTGGAGGTCGTCCAGCGCCGCGCCGAGCTGACCGAGGTCAGGGTCGCCCCGCCGAACATCGACGGAAGGTCGATATTGGCCTCGACCGAAATGCCCTTGTCCTCGATCTCCTGCGCCGTCGACCGATTGGCGAAGGCGCGACGGGAGAAGGGCAGCGGGCCGAAACCCGCCGCCGGCGGCTGCTGGCCGGTGCCGGTCGAAAGCCCGTCGATGAAGGGATAGGTCGGACCGGTGCGTATCTGCACGCCGGTGCAGCAGTATTCGTCGCGGCTGGAATAGTCGGCGATGAGCCGCACCGAGGTGTTGTCGTTGGGCAGCCACAGCAGTTGGCCCCGGACGGTGCCGTAGTCGGAATTCTGGTCGTCGGTTTCGGTGCGGGGACCGTCGCCGGTATCGACCGTGTAGAAGCCGTCGCGGACCCGGCGGCCGGCGTACAGGCGGAAGGCCAGGGTGTCGCTGATCGGGCCGGTGACCGAGCCCGAGACGCCCATGGCGCCGTAGTTGCCCACGGTCAGCGCGGCGTTGAAGCCCGGGGTGAAGGAGGGGGCCTCGGTGATGATGTTGATGACGCCGGCCGAGGTGTTCTTGCCGAACAGCGTGCCCTGCGGGCCCTTCAGGACCTCGATGCGTTGCAGTTCGCCCAGGTCGCCGAAGCCGACCGAGTTGCGCGAGCGATAGACGCCGTCGATGACCACGCCGACCGAACTTTCCAGACCGGGGTTGTCGCCGACCGTGCCGACGCCGCGGATGCGGGCTGTGGTCGACGCTTCCGACGAGGTCGAGGTGACGGTCATGCCGGGTGTCAGGATCTGCAGGTCCTTGATGTCGCGAACGCCGGCGTCCGCGAGCACTTCCTGCGACAGGCTGGTGACCACGATCGGCACGTCCTGCAGGTTCTGTTCGCGCTTCTGGGCGGTGACGATGATGTCATCGATCGTCTGCGGTCCGTCCTGGTCCTGGGCGGAGGCGACGCCGGCGAAGCCGAAGGCGCAGGCCCCGACCACGGCGGCCGACACGGTGGTGCGAAGAAGGTTGGTAAGGCGCATGGTGGCTCCCCGACATGGGCCGGGTCCCATCCTGACGGGAGCCGCGGCGTTTCCTGATTCCCTTGACCACGCCCTTCTGTGGAGCGCGGCAAAGTCCAGCATCCGGGGTAGTCCAAGCCGGAGTCAGCGACAAGGAGCGGGGCGCGTCCGCGCCTCATTTCCGCCATGGCGGAAGCCTGACTGTGACGCAAAAGCGACAGAAACCGATGACCCTAGGTCAATATTCGCCTAGGGGGCGTGAGTATCCGTGGGTCGTTCGGCCAAAATCGTGCGCCGCCGCGCCGCGAAAGCCAGAACCGCGGCCCCCGCGAGCGCCGACAGCAGAGATCCGGCCAGCACGCCCAACTTGACCTCTATCTGCGCCGGCGTATCCACGGCCCCGGGAAAGGCGAGGGCGCCGACGAACAGGCTCATGGTGAACCCGACCCCGCACAACAGGCTTACGCCGTAGAGCTCCAGCCATGTGGCGTCCGTGGGACGGCGGCCGAGCCTGAGCGCCGCCGCCAGCCAGGCCGCGCCGAACACCCCGACCTGCTTGCCCAGGAACAGGCCCAGCGCCACGCCCAGCACCAGCGGCGCGAAAGCCTGGTCCAGCGACAGGCCGGCGAAGGCGACGCCCGCCTTGGCGAAGGCGAACAGCGGCAGGACCAGAAAAGCGACCCAGGGATGGAGGGCGTGCATCGCCGCCTTCAGGGGGCTGCGGCCGTCCGGGCGCCGGTCGTTCACGGGGACGATGGCCGCGAACGCCACGGCGGTCAGGGACGTGGACAGGCCGGCCTCGATGCTCAGGCTCCAGACCAGGGCGAAGGCGATCACCCAGACGGGGATGGGGATCGCCCATCGCCGGGCGGTCAGACCGACGACCAGCAGGACGGCGGCGAGGGCCAGAACCAACCCGCCGTTCACGCCGCTGGAGAACAGCACCGCGATCACGGCGATGGCGCCGAGGTCGTCGACGATGGCCAGGGTCAGCAGGAAGACCCGCAACGAAGAGGGCAGACCGCGCGCCGCGGCGGCGAAGACCGCCAGGGCGAAGGCGATGTCGGTGGCCAGCGGGATCGGCCAGCCGCCCGACGGTCCGCCCAGCCAGCCGGACACGGCCAGATAGACCAGGGCCGGGGCGATCATGCCGCCCGCAGCCGCCAGCACCGGCAGGGCCAGTTTGCGCGGATCGCTGAGTTCGCCCTTCAGGATCTCGTATTTGATCTCCAGCCCCACCACGAGAAAGAAGACCGCCATCAGGCCTTCCTTGATCCATTCGGAGACCGTCAGCTCCAGCACCAGCGGGCCGACCTGGAGGACGTGCTCGCTCTTCAGCCAGGCGAAATAGGCCCCGGACAGGGGCGAATTGGCGACGATCAGGGCGGCGAGGGCCGCGAGACCCAGCACCGCGCCCGAGGCGGCCTCGGTCCTCAGGAAATCGAGAGTGATCTTGCGCGCCACGGCGGCCTCCGAACCGGAAGGGACTGTCGTGGCGCCCGGTTATCGACGGACGCCGGACCGGATTCGTCCCGCGTTTCGACGGGCGCCGGCCTGACCGGGGCGAACCGGCCTGATCTCTGCGGATCAGCATACGCATGGGCGGGGCGGGTTCAACCGGAACCGGGCGGTTGCGCGCAAGGGCGGGAGGCCGCATCTGCCTCCGATGCCTGTTTCGCCCGCCTATCGTCCCGATCCCCGCTTCTTCGCCCTGGGCGCCGAATACGGCGACGCCGTCGGGCCGGCGGCGTTTCCGCAGACCGTTCTGCGCGTCCGCAACGACCGGGCGGCCGCGAGCGTGGGTCTGGAGACCCTGACCGACGCCGAATGGATCGCCCATTTCGGCCGGTTCGAGCCCCTGCCCGGCCAGCCCGGCCCGGTGGCCATGCGCTATCACGGGCACCAATTTCGATCCTACAACCCCGACCTCGGCGACGGGCGGGGGTTCCTGGCGGCGCAGATGCGGGACGACCGCGGCCGGCTGCTGGACCTTGGCACCAAGGGATCGGGGCAGACGCCGTGGTCGCGCGGGGCGGACGGGCGGCTGACGCTCAAGGGCGGGGTGCGCGAGGTCCTGGCCGCGGCCATGCTGGAGGCGCAGGGCGTCCCGACCAGCCGCGCCTTCTCCCTGATCGAGACCGGCGAGGCCCTGGAGCGCGGCGACGAGCCGTCGCCCACCCGGTCGGCGGTGCTGGCAAGGCTGTCGCACAGCCATATCCGCTTCGGGACCTTTCAGCGGGCGGCGTATCTGGGCCGGACCGACATGGTCGAGGCCCTGATCGAGCATGCGCGCGCCCTCTACCACCCGGCCGTCGCGTCCGGCGACGTTCCCGGCTTCCTGCGCGCGGTGGTCGAGGCCTCGGCCCGGTTGACCGCGCGTTGGATCGCCGCCGGCTTCGTCCACGGGGTGTTGAACACCGACAATCTGAACGTCACCGGCGAGAGCTTCGACTACGGCCCCTGGCGGTTCCTGCCGCTCTACGAGCCCGGCTTCACCGCCGCCTATTTCGACCACACGGGCCTCTATGCCTTCGCCCGCCAGCCCGAGGCGGTGTTCTGGGCCCTGACCCAGCTGGGCGGAGCGCTGAAGACGGTCGCCGACGCCGGACCCCTGACCGAGGCGCTAAACGGGTTCGGCGCGGCCTATATCCGCGAGCTGCGCGCCGCCTTCCTCGACCGGCTCGGGGTTCTCAGTCTCGGCGAGGCGGCGGACCAGCGGCTGCTGGACGCAGCCCTGGCGTTGCTGCGCGAAGGCGGCGAGGCGCTGCGCTGGGAGCCTTTGTTCTTCGACTGGTTCGGCGGCTTCGCCTCCTCGGCGCGGGCGCTGGGCGGACCGAGGAGCAAGCTCTACCAGGGCGAGGCCTTCGACGCCTTCCGCTTCGCCCTGTTCGAACATGCCCCGGACCGGCCCGAGCGGCTGGAGTCGCCGATGTTCGCGGCGACCGAACCGGAAGAGATGCTGATCGACGAGGTCGAGGCGATCTGGGCCGCCATCGACACCGGCGACGACTGGGGGCCGCTGGAGGACAAATTGGCCCGGCTGGAAGCGGCGCGGAACGCCTGGGCGCTGGTCTGAGCCCAGACGCCGCGCGCTTGTCGTTCTGTGCACGGGCTCGGACGACATGGCGGCGCCCGGCCCAGCGACTGTTCGGACACGACGGAAGGGCGCCCGCACGCCAGCCGGAACGACGGTCACGCAGCAGGGACGACAACGCGCCACGCCGCCCACCCTCGGCTTGCGGCATCGGGCCGCGCCGATCCACGGGATGATCAGGTGGGCTTAAAGGCTGCTGCCGTCCGAACGGACGGCGGGGGTCAGCGGGCCGTGTTCCATCAGCAGGGCGTCGATCAGGGCCCGCGCCTCGGGGCTGGCCCAGTCGGCCTCGCCCGAGAAATGCGCCCGGATACGGCCCTGACGGTCGAGGATGACGGTCTGGGGCATCTTGCCTTCGCCCGGCAGCAGGAAGGGTAGCTGGAATTTCATGTCGCTGTAGAGCGGCAGCGGCTCGTGCACGTCGATGAAGCTGCGGGCGTCGGCCAGGCCGTCGGCGGTGGCGTCGACATTGATCGGCAGGACCATCAGCTGGTCGTCGGGATAGGCCTCGTCCAGACGGGCCAGGGTCGGCATCTCGGTGCGGCAGGGCGCGCACCACATGGCCCACAGGTTCACCACCACCACCTTGCCGCGGAAGCTGGCGAAGGTGACGTCCGCGCCGTCGCGGGTCTTGAACACATAGTCCGGGGCCATCGGGATGGCGGCGGGCGTCTCCAGCCGGGTCAGGGAGCCGGTCGCGAAGCGGGCCAGTTCGCTTTTCGCCGCGGGTTCGGGCGTCGCGGCTTTGAAGAAGGCGTCGCGATTGGCGTATAGCAGCCCGGCGCCCACGACCATGCCGACTGCCAGCGCGCCCGCGACCGCCATCCCCGCCGCCTTCGAGACCTTCATGACCAAGCCTTCCGCCCCCGTTCCCGCAGTTAAGCCTTCTCCGAACCCGGAAGGTCAAGACATGTGGGGCGGACGGTTCTCGGCGCGGCCCGCCGATATCATGCAGGCGATCAACGTCTCCATCGGCGTGGACCGGCGGCTGTGGGCCCAGGACCTGGCCGGGTCGCGGGCCCATTGCCGCATGCTGGCGGCGCGGAAAATCATCACCCAGGGCGACGCCGGGGCCATACTGGGCGGGCTGGACGTCATCGAGGCCGAGATCTTCGGCGGGACCTTCCCGTTCCGCGACCAGTTCGAGGACATCCATATGAACGTCGAGGCGCGGCTGGCCGAACTGGTCGGCGAGCCCTCGGGCCGGCTGCACACGGCGCGCAGCCGCAACGACCAGGTGGCGACCGATTTCCGTCTGTGGGTGCGGGACGCCTGCGACGCGGCCATCGAACAGCTGAAGGGGCTGCAGGCCGCCCTGCTGGTCCGGGCGGACCAACACGCCGACGACCTGATGCCCGGCTTCACCCATCTGCAGCCCGCCCAGCCGGTGACCTTCGGCCATCACCTGATGGCCTATGTCGAGATGTTCGGCCGCGACGCCGCCCGGTTCGCCGACGCGAGGGCGCGGATGAACGAGAACCCGCTGGGCGCCGCGGCCCTGGCCGGATCGCCCTTCCCCATCGACCGCCATATGACCTCGGCCGAGCTGGGCTTCGACCGGCCGATGGGCAATTCGCTGGACGCCGTCTCGGACCGCGACTTCGCCCTGGAGAGTCTGGCCGCCGCCTCGATCTGCGCCGGCCACCTGTCGCGGCTCGCCGAGGAGATCGTCATCTGGATGACGCCCCAGTTCGGTTTCGCAGCGCTTCCCGACGACCTGACCACCGGCAGTTCGATCATGCCGCAGAAGCGCAACCCCGACGCCGCCGAACTGGTGCGGGCCAAGACCGGGCGGATCATGGGGTCGCTGGTGGCCCTGTCGACGGCGATGAAGGGTCTGCCGCTGGCCTATTCCAAGGACATGCAGGAGGACAAGCCGCCGGTGTTCGAGGCGTTCGACGCCCTGACCCTGGCGCTGGGGGCGATGACGGCGATGGTTTCCGCGCTGCAGCCCAATGTCGAACGGATGCGCGCGGCGGCCGGGTCGGGCTTTTCGACCGCCACCGACCTGGCCGACTGGCTGGTCCGCGAACTGAACCTGCCGTTCCGCAAGGCGCACCACGTCACGGGCGCGGCGGTGAAGCGGGCTGAGGCCCTGGGCGTGGATTTGTCGCAACTGCCGCTGGCTGAACTGCAATCGCTGGAGGCGGGCGTGACGGAAGCGGTTTACAAGGTGCTCACTCCCGAGGCTTCCTGCGCCAGCCGCCAGAGCTTCGGGGGCACGGCGCCGGAACAGGTCCGCGCGCGCATCGCCGAGTGGAAGACGCGTCTCGCGTAAGGATATTGGGATGAAAAAGATCGTTCTCGTGGGCGTCGCCGCCCTGATCGCCGTCTCCGCCGCCGGTTGCGGCCGCATGGCCGACCTCGACGCCCCGCCGGTCAAACAGACCGAGCGCGGCATGCGCGACGAACGGGCTCGCAGCCTGCCCGAACCCGCCGCCCAGAACAGCCCGAACCGGCAGGCGCCGATCGACGGCGGCCCCTCGTCCAACCCCTACGACGGCCCCGGCAACAGCCCGGGCTGATCGTCCCTCCCCTCCCCGAGGCGGATTTGAACCATTTCGACCTGATCGACGGCGCGCTCCAGGCCGAGGGCGTGTCGCTCGAAGCCATTGCGGCGCAGGTGGGCACGCCCGCCTATGTCTATTCGACCGCCACCCTGACGCGGCACTACCGGCTGCTGGCCGAGGCCGTGGCGGCGCACCCGGCGGCGCTCGGCGAGGCCCTGATCGCGTTCGCGGTGAAGGCCAATTCCAATCTGTCGGTTCTGGCCACCCTGGCCCGGCTGGGCTGCGGGGCCGACACGGTGTCCGAAGGCGAGATCCGGCGGGCGCTGAAGGCCGGGGTTCCGGCGGACCGGATCGTCTTCTCGGGCGTGGGCAAGACCGACGCGGAACTGGCCTTCGCCATCGAGGTCGGGGTGCGCCAGATCAATGTCGAGAGCGCGGTCGAGCTGGATCGGCTGATCGAAGTCTCGGCGTCGCTCAAGCAGCGAGCGACCGCGTCGCGAGCGATAGCGACTCCTGAAATCGCCATCCGGGTCAATCCGGCCGTCGGCGCGGGCGGCCATGCCAAGATCACCACCGGCGGGGCGACCGACAAATTCGGCGTGCCGGCGGACGAGGCCCGCGCCCTGTATGCCCGCGCCAGTCTGTCGCCGCATGTGACGCCGGTGGGTCTGGCCTGTCACATCGGCAGCCAGATCACCACGCTGGAGCCGCTGGAGGCCGCCTTCCGGGCGCTGCGGGCCATGACGCTGGAGCTGCGCGGCGCGGGCCTGTCCGTGTCGCGGCTGGACCTCGGCGGCGGTCTGGGCGTGCCCTATCACGGCCAGTCGGACCTGCCGTCGATCAAGGCCTATGTCGCCATGGCCGCGCGGGTGCTGGACGGTCTCGAGGTCGAGGCGGCGTTCGAGCCGGGCCGGCTTCTGGCCGCCAACGCCGGGGTGCTGCTGAGCCGGGTGATCCACGTGAACGAACGGTTCGACGGCCGTCGCTTCCTCGTGCTGGACGCGGGCATGAACGACCTGATGCGCCCGGCCCTGTACGACGCCTTCCACGACCTGGTCCCGGTGCGGCCCCGCGACGGCGAGCCGCGCCTGTACGACCTCGTCGGCCCGATCTGCGAATCCACCGACGTCTTCGCGAGGGATCGGCTGTTGCCGCCGATGCAAGCGGGCGATCTGGTCGCCTTCATGGGGGCGGGCGCCTATGGGGCCGTGCTGGCCAGCGAATACAATTCGCGGCCGCTGGTCCCGGAGGTGCTGGTCGACGGCGACCGGTGGGCGGTGGTGCGGCAGCGGCCGTCGTACGATGAGATGCTGGGGCGGGAGCCGACAGCGGAGTGGCTTTAGCCTTCCTTCTCCCGCTTGCGGGAGAAGTGGCCCGTCTTCGAGCGAAGCTCGAATAGGGTCGATGAGGGGATTCTTCCTCGCCCTGTCGGACACCACCCCCATCGTCACTGGATCGGCTGCGCCGATCGACGTGACACTTCCCCCGCAAGCGGGGGAAGACGCGCATCAATCCAGCGCACACACGTCCGGCAGCCCCCGCAGCGCCCCCGCGTGATCCAGCCCGTATCCCACCAGGAACCGGTTCGGGGCCTCCCAGCCGACGAAGTCGGGCTCGGGCGCGCGGGGCAGGGGCCAGGGCTTTTTGGCGAAGACGACGGTCAGGATCTCAGACGCGCCACCCTCGCGGGCGATCCGCACCGCCTCGGCCAGCGACAGGCCGGTGTCGAAGACGTCGTCGATGATCAGGACGCGGCGGTTGGTGATCGAGCGCTGGAACGGCGCATGGACGTCGATCCGGCCCCGGCTCTGCGTGTCGTCGCCGTAGGAGGCCAGCCACAGGGCGTCGAAACGGACGTTGCGGCCGATCCGCGACAGGGCGCGGGTCAGGTCGGCGGCGAACCACAGGCCGCCGGTCAGCAGCACCGCTGCCACGGTCTCGTCGTCGATCACCGGGGCGATCCGCGCGGCCAGGTCGGCGACGATGCGCTGGACCTCGGATTCGGGGAGCAAGACTGTGGGCTTGCCGGAAGCCTGGGGAGCGGTGTCAGCCATGCGAGGCGGATACCGCCTCTTCCGCATGCGTGTCCACCACCGGCACGGCGTCGATCGGCTGCATGTCCAGCGGGGCCGTGGCGCCGGGCGACAGGGCCGGGCGCAGACCCGACGCGGCGGCGCCGGCGGCGGGCGCATGCGGCGCGGGGTCTCCATGGCCGGCCGGGGCGGGATCGGCGGGCGGCGGGCGGCGCGAGGCGGCCGCGTGGACGGCGGGGGCGTGCGGGGCCGCGGCCGCGGGGTCTGCCTCCTCCAGCACGAAGTCGACGCCGATGCCCTGGCCGCGCGCGCCGGGATCGGGAATGACGACGGCGAACCCCTGGACCTTGCCCGGCAGGACCGGGGCGGCGTCGATGCGGACCACGGCGTGGCCGATCTCGGCGCCGTGGGCGTCCAGCAGGGCGACCCGAACCGGCGGGGCGATGCGTTCGTCGTCGCGGACGTTCCTGAGAGCGCCCGAGACCAGCACCTTGCCCGGATCATTGGGCAGGGGTTTGGCGCTGACCGCCTCGAAATCCAGCCCGGTCGGGTTCACGGTCAGGCCGACGGCGGCATAGGCGGCGGCGGCGCGGGGGGCCATTTCGACCACCTCGACCCGGAACAACCAGGCCGAGGCCAGCAGGGCGGCGAAACCGGAGGCGATGCCGGCCCAGACCACGCCATGGGTCGCGGCGCGGCGCAGACGGCGCTGCTGTTCGGCGCGGGCGCGGAAGGCCTTGGGCAGTTCGGGCGCGGGCGTCTCGGCCAGTGATTCGGCTTCGGGTTCGTCGCGATGGCCGAAGCTGACGGCCTCGCTGGGCGTGGAGGACTGGGACAACTCCAGGGGCTCGTCGAGGGTGGCGCGCCAGGTATGGCGGCACGACTTGCAGCGCACGGTCCGACCGCCCGCCCCGATCGCCTCATCAGGGGTGAAATAGCTGGTGGCGCAGGACGGGCAGGTCAGTATCATGTGTGCTGACTGCGAGGCTCTTCGCCCCCTCCCGTCGCGGTCCTGCCGCGTCCTGACCCGAAATTCATGCCCGTCCAGCCCCGCCGCGCTTATGAATCCGACGCCGCGACCGACACCGTTCGCCTGTCCGGCGTGGGTTTCGGCTATGCGGCGACGCACCGGGCGCTGCGGGACGTTAACCTCACCTTGCCAGCCGGCTCTTTCCACTTCCTTACCGGCGCGTCCGGAGCGGGAAAATCGACCCTGCTGAAACTGCTGACCCTGGCGGAACGGCCGACCATCGGGACCCTGCACCTGTTCGGCGAGGACGCCACTGATGCGCCGCGCCGGGCCCTGCCCGCCTTTCGGCGCCGGATGGGGGTGGTGTTCCAGGATTTCCGCCTGCTGGACCACCTGTCGGCCTTCGACAACGTCGCCCTGCCGCTGCGGCTGACCGGACGAAAGCAGGCCGACTACGCCGCCGACGTCGAGGAGATGCTGGACTGGGTCGGGCTGGGCGACCGCGTGGACGACCGGCCGCCGTCGCTGTCGGGCGGCGAGAAACAACGGCTGGCCATCGCCCGCGCGGTCGTCACCAAGCCGGAACTGATCCTGGCCGACGAACCGACCGGCAGCGTCGACAAGGCCATGGGCGAGCGGCTGCTGAAACTGTTCCAGGCGCTGAACAGGCTGGGGACGACCGTGCTGATCGCCAGCCACGATGAGGCCCTGGCCGAGCGGTCGGGCGCGGTCATCCTGCGGCTGGACGGCGGGCGGCTGAGCGGAGGCGCGGCGTGATCCGCGCCCTGTTCCAGACCCGCGCGCCCCTGCTGCCGCGCGATGCGGTCGGCGAGTCGTGGCTGGCGGGCCTCATCGCCGTGCTCTGTTTCCTGGCCTGTCTGTCCGCCGTCGGCGCCGTCGCGGCAGACCGGGCGGCGCACGGCTGGGCGCGGCAGTTGCGGGCCGAGGCGACGGTGCAGGTGCGGCCGCGCGTCGGCGAGACCGGAGCCGAGGCCGCCGCCCGCGCCGCCCAGACCCTGGCCGGAGTCGAGGGCGTCGACGAGGCCGAGGCGATGGACCGCGAGACCGCCGAGGCCCTGTTGCGGCCCTGGGTCGGCGACGCCGTCCTGCCCGACCTGCCCATCCCCTATCTGGTCACTGTGCGACTGGACCCGTCCGCCCCGGCCAGCGCCGTGACCCTGGGCCGCGCCCTGGCCGAGGCCGGGCTGGACGCCACCGTCGACGACCACAGCCTGTGGCGCGGCGAGGTCGAGCGATCGGCCGGACTGATCACCCTGCTGGCCGCAACCGCCTTCCTGCTGACCGCCGGAGCCGCTGCGGCGGCCGTCGCCTGGGCTACCCGGGCGGGGATGGCGGCCCAGACGGGCGTGATCGAGACCCTGAGCCTGAACGGCGCCTCGGACGGCGCGGTGGCGGGCCTGTACCAGCGCCGCTACGGCCTGCTGGCGGCCGGCGCCGGGGCCGTCGGCGCCCTGGTCGCCATGGCGCTGGTGGCGGGCCTGCGTTTCCTCGGCGGGGCCGAGGGGGTGACGCCCGCCCTGCCGCTGGCCTGGAGCGATGTGCTGATCCTCTCGCCATGTCCGCTGCTGGCCGCTACGGTGGCGCTTGTCGCGGCGAGAGTCGCGGCGCTGGCGCGGCTGAGGCGGGGACACTAGGTTAAGGGCATGAAGTTTCTGACCTTCATCGCCATTGTGGTGCTGATCTGGGCGATCGGCCTGTTCGCCTTCGCCGATCGCGTGCGCGGCTTCACGCCGGCCGAAGAGCCGGCCCGCGCCGACGCCATCGTGGCCCTGACCGGGCCCTCGGCCGAACGGGTCAACGCCGCCATCCGCCTGCTGGAACAGGACAAGGGCCAGCGGGTGCTGATCTCGGGCGTCAACCGCGACGTCCGCCGTCAGGAGTTGCGCGCACTGACGCCCGGCTCCAACCGCCTGTTCAACTGCTGCGTCGACCTGGGTTTCGAGGCCGAGGACACCACCGGCAACGCCCAGGAGATCGCCGCCTGGGCCGAGGCCAAGGGCTATGACAGTCTGATCGTGGTGACCTCGGACTATCACATGCCGCGCGCCCTGACCGAGATCCGCGCCGCGTCGCCGGGCCTCGAACTGACCCCCTATGCCGTCGAAACGCCGTCGCTGGACAATTCGCGCTGGTGGAAGGCCGCCGTCACCGCGCGGCGGATGACGCTGGAATATATGAAATACCTCGCCGCCCTGGCCCGCGCCACGGTCGGCGGCGACCGCGCCGAGACCGCCGACGCCCCCGCAGACGCCGCGGCTGAAAAGGCCGCATGACGTGACCACCCTGCGGTCGCTGGCCTTCGTCGCCTGGCTCTATCTGTCGATGATGCTGTTCTCGGTCGGCCTCTCGCCGGCCCTGCTGATGGGCTACCGCCCGTCGATGTGGGTGATCCGGAACTGGTCGAGATTCTGCCTGTTCGGTCTGCGCTGGATCGCGGGGGTCAGGGTCGAGTTCCGGGGG
Source organism: Brevundimonas vancanneytii (assembly GCA_943373195.1). Taxonomy (GTDB): domain Bacteria; phylum Pseudomonadota; class Alphaproteobacteria; order Caulobacterales; family Caulobacteraceae; genus Brevundimonas; species Brevundimonas vancanneytii_B. The sequence goes on along the minus strand of CALSBO010000030.1, from coordinate 12,321 downwards.
CTGGAACATCGCCCGACCGGCGCCGCCCTGATTGCCGGCAAGCACCAGTCGATGCTGGACGTGATCGCGCCGTTCGCCATCTTGCCCGACAACTGCTTCATCATGAAGCAGGAGCTGGCCCCCCTGCCCTTCTTCGGCTGGTTCGCGGTCAAGACAAAGATGATCGCCGTCGACCGCTCGGCGCATTCAAAGGCGCTGAAGGACATGGTCCGACAGGCGCGCCTGCGGTTCGCCGAGGGCCGTCAGATGCTGATCTTCCCCGAAGGCACCCGCGCCCCTGTCGGCGCCCCCGCCGACTACAAGCCCGGCATCGCCGCCCTCTACCGCGACCTCGACTGCCCCTGCACGCCGATGGCGACCAACTCGGGGGTCCATTGGCCCGCGCACGGCTTCCGGCGGTATGCGGGGACGGTGGTCTATGAGTTCCTGCCGGCCATTCCGGCTGGGATGAAGCGGGCGGAATTCATGGGGGAGCTGGAGGCGCGGCTGGAGGGGGCGTCGAACGCGCTGTTGGCGCCGGCCGCGCCGGTCAAGACGCTCCGATGACCGGACTCTTGGCCGTCCTCATTCTCCTCAGCGTCCCGGTCCAATCGGACGGCGACCGGCCCGCGGTGATCCTGGTCCTCACGAACGACACAGGCTATGTGCACCCGCTCGATACAGCCCGGAAGACGGGTGATCTCTGGCGCGGCGAACTGATCGCGATCCAGTCTCTCTCTGAGGATTTCACCGTGATCCGCCGGGACCTCGGGGTGGAAATCGACTGCGCCCAGAACCGCGCCCGGATGTCAGGCGGACGCGCCTACGGCCGCAGCGGCCCCTTGCCGGAACAGGAGCCTGCCGTTGGCCCGCAAGAGTGGGAGGTCGTCGATGCCAACGCCTGGCCGGTGCTGCAGATGCTTCACGCGATTGCCTGTCAGCCGATTGACCTTGCGGGTCAGGGCCAGTCCTTGGCCGTGGCCGAGGAACGTATCCGGTCGCGCATCAACGACTATTGACGGGCTGACCGCCGCACCCGGACGCGACCCGGCACCCTAACCCCCGAAATCATCCCGGAACCGCTCGATCTGGTGCATCCGTTCGTGCAGGACCGTCACGATGCCGATGTCGCCGTTCGACAGGCGACGCCAATAGACCAGGTGTCTTTCGTAACGAAACACATACCCGTCCACGCCGAACGCAGCGGGGATGGGTCGAGAGGTCACGGCGTGCGACTCGATGCGCGCGAAGGCGTCGAACAGGCCGGTGACATAGCGATCCGCCTGCGTCTCGCCCCAGCGATCGCGCGTGTAGCGATAGATGTCGTCGAGACGGTGTGAGGCCGCCTGCTGGATGCGGACGGCCACGGGGTCAGGTCCGGTTGCGCGCGATGACCTCGGCCGCGGTCAGGGCGACATAGGACTCTTCCGGGGCGGCGAAGGCTTGGGTCAATTCGGCCTTCAGACGGTCGAAGACCTCCTGCTCCCGCCGTTCCTTGTCGCGCCGGATCAGATCGCGGACGTATTCGCTGATGTTCTCATAGGCCCCGTTTTCATCGACGTTCGAGGCCACGAAATCGCTCAGCGCGCCGCTGAGGCGGACGGTCATCGTGGTGGTGCGGGACATGATCGCCTCCTGTGCCGTCTTCAATATACGCAATAATGAATACGCCGCCAACTACCGCAGCCTCTCCCACGCCAGTGCGTGCACCCGATCCCGACCCAATGCCGCAGCCATAGGCGGATCTTCGAACAGCCCGGCGATGGCCGGATCGCGCACATCCAGCCCGCCCGTGAACGCCCCGAAGGCCGGCAGGATCGCCCGCCGGCCGTCCGTCACGAAACAGGGCCGCCGCACCCCCCGTCCATGGGCGGCGACCCGCGCCGCCGGGTGCAGGTGGCCGGCGATCTCGCCCGGCTGGGCTCCGGGCTGAGGCTCGTGGATCAGGCGCAGCGAGCCCAGCGCCATCGTCTCGACCACCTCGCCGACGAGGTCGTCCATGGCCCCCGCCAGCGCGGCGATGTCGTGGTTGCCCTCCAGCCAGATCCAGTCGCGGCCCGTCGCCAGCCGGTCCAGCCGCGCGCGGTCGTCCGCCGCCATCCGGCCCACCGACTTCGCGTCGTGGAAGCTGTCGCCGAGCAGGACCACGGCGGCGGGCTGCAGGGTGTCGGTCTCCGCCTCCAGCCGGTCGAGGGTGGTGCGACTGTCATAGGGCGGCAGCATCTGGCCGCGGGCGGCGAAGGCCGAGCCCTTCTCCAGATGCAGGTCGGCGGCGATCAGGGTGCGGTGCTCGACCACCCACAGGGCCCCCGAACAGCGCAGCACGCAGGGCTCGCCCTCGATGTGCACCCGCAGGCCGCCGCTGGGGCAGCGCGCGGGGGAGAGGGTCTGGCGGAGGGCGGCGTTCATGGCGCGGCCTCCACCACGGCCAGCGGCGCCTCGCCCATCACCTCGGCGATCAGCGCCTCTTCGTCGAAGCCATAGGCCGAGGCGTCCAGGATCATCTCCGCCGCCTGACCGCCGCCGACGCGCTCGCGCCCGATCTGAACCAGCACAGGCACGCAGAACGGCGAGGGCCGCTCCAGCTGCACATGGCGGATACGGCCCCGTATCCGCCCCAGCAACTGTCCCAGCCGCGCCACGTCGAGCAGGCCCGCGGCCGCGTCCGCGCGGGCGGTCTTGAGCAGCAGATGATCGGGCTGGTGGCGGCGCAACACGTCGTAGATCAGGTCGGTCGAGAAGGTCACCTGCCGACCGGTCTTCTCATTGCCCGGCTGGCGTTTCTCGATCAGGCCGGAGATCAGGGCGCAGTTTCGGAACGTCCGCTTCATCATGAAGCTCTCGGCCAGCCAGCTTTCGAGATCGTCGCCCAGCATGTCGGGCTCGAACAGGGCGTCGAGATCGAGATGATCCATCGGCCTGATCGACCAGATGGCCAGGGAATAGTCCGTCACCACGAACCCCAGCGGTCCGACGCCCAGCCGGTCCAGCCGCCGCGTCAGCAGCATGCACAGCGTCCCGTGCGCCAACCCGCCCTCGAACGGATAGGCGATCAGGAAATGCCGCGAGCCGCGCGGGAAGGTCTCGACCAGCAGGGTCCCGGCGTCGGGGACGGCCGAACGCGCCGCCTGCAGCTCCAGCCACTCCTGCACGTCGGGCGGCAGGACGCGCCAGTGGTCGCGGTCCTGGATCATGGCCCGGACCCGATCGGCCAGCGACCGCGACATGGGAAATTTGGCGCCGCCCCAGGACGGGATTTTCGGGTCCTTGTCAGCCGCCTGGGTGACCAGCGCGTCCGTGCCGACAATGCCCTGGAAGGCCCAGACCTGACCGGCGAAGACGAAGGTGTCGCCGGGCGTCATGGCCTCGAAATAGTGCTCCTCGGCCTCGCCGATCTTGCGTCCGCCGACCAGCTGTTTCGCCGACCCGCCGCGGCGGGAGGCGATGCGCACGTTCAACGTCGCCGCCGCCACGATGGTCCCGACATTCATCCGGTGGCGCTGCGCCGTCTGGGCGTTGCGGACCTTCCATTTGCCGTCCTGCGTCCGCACGATCCGGGCGAACCGCTCATAGGTGCGCAGGGCGTAGCCGCCGGTGGCGACCAGATCGACCACCTCCTCGAACTGCTCATACGTCAGGCCGCGATAGGGGCCGCAGCCGGTAATCTCCGTATACAGATCATCCAGCGCGAACGGCTCCGAACAGGCGCAACCCATGACGTGCTGGGCCAGGGTGTCGAGCGTGCCGGTGTGCACCGGCTCCCAGTCGAAGGCGTTCTCGGCCACCGCCTCGCGCGCGGCCTGGCATTCCAGCATCTCGAACCGGCTGGCCGGCACCATCAGAGCGCGGGACGGCTCGTCAAGCCGGTGGTTGGCCCGACCGATGCGCTGCACCAGCCGCGAGGCGCCCTTGGGCGCGGCCAGCTGGATGACCAGATCGACGTCGCCCCAGTCGATGCCGAGGTCCAGCGTCGAGGTGCAGACCACGGCCCTGAGGTCCCCCCGCGCCATCGCCGCCTCGACCTTGCGCCGCTGTTCCGCCGCCAGCGAGCCGTGATGCAGGGCGATGGGCAGGTCGTCGTCATTGATGGCCCACAGCGACTGGAAGACGAACTCGGCCTGCCAGCGGGTGTTGACGAAGATCAGCGTCATGCCGGAGCGTTTGAGCGCCTCATAGACCTCGGGAATGGCGTGCCGGCCGGTGTGGCCCGCCCAGGGGACATGGCCCTCGGAGACCAGGACATCCACCACCGGCGGCGCGCCGGGGTCGCCGCGGACGAGGGTGACCGGGGCGTCCACGCGGGGCCTCAGCCAGTCAGCGATCATCTCTGGATCATCCACCGTCGCCGACAACGCCACCCGCCGCATCGCCGGCGCGAACTGTTGCAGCCGCCCCAGCCCCAGGTTCAGCAGGTCCCCCCGCTTGCCGCTCCAGATCGCGTGCACCTCGTCCAGCACCACGCATTTCAGGTCGGCGAAATAGGCCCGCGCCCCGTCCCAGGCGCAGAACAGGGCCAACTGTTCGGGGGTGGTCAGCAGGATGTCGGGCGGGAAGTCGCGCTGCCGCTGCTTCTTGGATTGCTTGGTATCCCCGGTGCGGCTCTCGACATGGATGTTCAGCCCGATCTCGCGGATCGGTGTCATCAGATTGCGCTCGACGTCGGTGGTCAGGGCCTTGAGCGGCGAGAGGTAGAGGGTGTGCACCCCGCTGCCCGGCCCGAACGCCGGCCTCGGCCCGCGGTCGGCCAGTTCGACCAGCGAGGGCAGAAAGCCCGCCAGCGTCTTGCCGCCCCCGGTCGGCGCGACCAGCAGGGCGTGCGACCCGGCCTGAGCCGCCGCGATCATCTCCAGTTGATGCCGACGCGGCGCCCAGCCGCGCGACGCGAACCAGTCGGCGAAGAGAGGGGGCAGGGGGGGCGTCACATGCCCCACGGCGACAGGACCCGGCATCCGCTGTGCTCGAAATGGCGGACATTTCGAGTCACCACGGTCAGACCGTGAACGTGCGCGGTGGCCGCGATCAACTCGTCCGTCATCTCCGACGCCCAGCCGGCCGTGCGATTGATTTCCGCCAGGGAGGCCCAGCGCTCGGTTACATCCAGATCGACCGGCAGGATGCGCTCGCCGTATCGCAGGATCAGGTCGGCCAGCCAGAAGTCGAGGTCATCGCGCCTGCGGCTGGGTTCGAGCCGTACGACGCCGCGACGAAGCTCACCCACCGTGATGACGCTGATGTGCAGGTCGGAGAGCAGTTGGTCGCCGAGCCACTTGATCACGCCTTCGTCCGGACGTGCGCGCTTCGGTTCGCTGATCGCATTGGTGTCGAGGAGGAACATCAGAAGGGGTCGATTTCCCGGGCCGGGCGGCGGTCACGCTCCAGATCGACGCCCTCGAGCGAAGGACCATTGAGAAGCCAGTCCTTGAAGTCGCGAGACGCGCGCGGATCCTTGAGACGGCGGAAATCCTCGGCGGAAAGCACGACGGCCGCGGCTTCTCCATGCAGTGAGATTTCCTGCGGCCCCTCGCTGCGCGATCGCCGGATGACCTCCGACAGGTTGTCCTTGGCCTTGGCGACGCTCCAGTTCACGGCATCTCCTGTTCTGGCTATACACTATGGCTATATACTGAAGAACTAGCCACGTCAACGGAATGTTCTCGTTCTGTTTTCTCCCGGTTTGCAGCTCTCGGTCGCCGCCGCCTAATCTCCGGCCAGCGAAAGGACGCGCGATGGCTCCGTCGGTCCAGCCCTTCTTCCACGACGCCACCAACACCGTGACCTATCTGGTCAGCGACCCGGCGAGCGGGGCGGCGGCGATCCTCGATCCGGTGCTGGACTATGACGCCGCGACCGGCGCGACCTCCACCGGTTCGGCCGAAACGGTGCTCGACGCCGTCCGGGCCCGGGGGCTCGATCTGGTCTGGCTGCTGGAGACTCACGCCCATGCCGACCATCTGTCGGCCGGCGACTGGCTGCGCAGGCGGACGGATACCCCGATCGGGGTAGGCGACGGCATCATTGCGGTGCAGGCGACTTTCGCGCCGAAGCTCGGCATGCAGACGCCCGGACGCGAGGTGTTCGACCGGCTGTTCGCCGACGGCGACCGGGTCGCGCTGGGGACGCTCGAGGTCGAGGTCATTCACACGCCCGGCCACACCCCGGCCTGCGTCAGCTACCGGATCGGCGACGCGGTCTTCGTCGGCGACACCCTGTTCATGCCCGACTTCGGCACGGCGCGGGCCGACTTCCCCGGCGGGGACGCGGCGACCCTGTACCGCTCGATCCAGCGCATCCTGGCCCTGCCGCCCGAAACCCGGGTGTTCGTCGGCCACGACTATCTGCCCAAGGACGGCCGCGCCGACTTCCGCTGGGAGACCACCGTCGGCGCCGAGCGCGACGGCAACATCCATGTGGGCGGCGGGGCGAGCGAGGCCGGTTTCGTCGCCCTGCGCACCGCCCGCGATGCGACCCTGCCGCCGCCGAAACTGCTGGAGCCGGCGTTGAGGGCCAATATCCGGGCAGGGGCTGTGGACTAATGTTCCCGTTCCGTTTCCGGTCGGGAGCGGCTATCTATCCGGCGTGTCCACCGACTCCCTGACCGCGTCCACAAGCCTGACCGGCGCCGAGCCATGGCTCGACCTGCCGCCGGCGCTGGCCGTGCCGCCGGGCGCGGGCGCGATCTGCGATGGCGAGGGCGCGCGGAAGATCGGGCGCGGCGCGGCCGAGGGGGCCTTCACCACCGCCCCCGTCATGGTCGCCCACGCCAGCCTGACCGCGCGGCGGCTGGGGATCGCGCCGCCGCCGCGCTCGGCCGAGATGCTGGACGTGCTGGAGCTGTTCGCCTTCGTCCGCCCGGCCCGCTTCTGCGCCCCCTCGCCCAGCGGCCTGGCCCTGGCCATGGGCATGAGCGAGCCGAAGGGGGCCGAGGCCCAGGCCGAGGCCCTGCGCCACGCCGCCGACGGCCTGCTGCGCGAACTGGCCGATCCGGCCTATCCCGACCGCGAGGCGGCCTTCACCCTGGCCGAGGCGCTCGGTCGGGCGGGCTGGTCGTGGGCGTGGCGGGTCACGGGCGCGCTGCAGCATCAGCCGGTGCGCGACCGCAACCATCGCGGCAGCGGACTCGACGTCTGGTCGCGCCTGCCGGAATGGGAAGACGAGGCCCCGCGCGGCGAGGCCGGCTCGGCCCCGGTCGACAGCGAGTCCGCCCGCATCCGTCTGGAGAAACTGCTTCAGGCCTCGGGCCTCGACGAGACCCGCCCCACCCAGTCCGACTACGCCGCCGAGGCCGCCTTCGCCTTCTCGCCGCGCAACGAGGAGGGCCGCCCCCGTTTCCTGCTGGCCGAGGCCGGCACGGGCACGGGCAAGACCCTCGGCTACCTCGCCCCCGCCAGCCTGTGGGCCGAGCGCAATCAGGGGGCGGCCTGGGTCTCGACCTATACCCGCGCCCTGCAACGCCAGATCGACCGCGAGAGCGCCGCCCTGTGGCCCGACCCCGCCGAACGCAGGAAGAAGACCGTCGTCCGCAAGGGGCGCGAAAACTACCTCTGCCTGCTGAACCTGCAGGAGATGGTGCAGGCGGCCCAGCTGGGGAACGGCGACCTGATCGGCATGGCGCTGGCCAGCCGCTGGGCGATGCACAGCCGCGACGGCGACATGACCGGCGGCGATTATCCCGGCTGGCTGCCCGGCCTGTTCGCGGTCGCCCCGAGCCATCAGGCCGGCGCCGCCAATCTGGTCGACCGGCGCGGCGAGTGCGTCCACGCCGCCTGTCCCCACTACCGGACCTGTTTCGTCGAAAAGACCATCCGCGCCAGCCGCCGCGCCGACCTCGTCGTCGCCAACCACGCCTTGGTCATGACCCAGGCCGCCTTCGACGGAGCCCGATCGGCGCGGGGGCTGAAGCAGGACGGTGAGACGGCGGCGCTGAAGCGGATCGTCTTCGACGAGGGCCACCATCTGTTCGACGCCGCCGACAGCGCCTTCTCGGCCTGTTTGTCGGGTCAGGAGGCCGCCGAACTGCGCCGCTGGCTGCGCGGACCCGAGGGCCGGGGCCGACGGGGGCGGGGTCTGGAGCAACGGCTGGGCGACCTGTGCGCCGACAATGAGGCGGCGACCAAGGCGCTGCAGGACGCGGTCCGCGCCGCCGCCCAGCTGCCCGGCGAGGGGGTGTCAGGCCGCATCGCGCCTGCGTCCGGCGAGGTCAATCCGGTCGGGCCGATCGAACGGTTCCTGCTGGCGGCGCTGGAACAGCTTCGTGCACGGACATCGGAGAATGCGTCCGGCGGCGGGACGGAGTTCGGCATGGAATGTTCGCTGCGCCCCGTCACCGATCAGGTCGCGGAAGCCGCGCGCGAGGCGGCCCAGGCGCTGGCCGCCGTCGAGGCGCCGCTGCTGGCCCTTTCGCGGCATCTGGAGGACATCCTCGACGACGAGGCGTCGGAGCTGGACGGCGCTTCCCGCGCCCGTATCGAAGGCGCCCTGCGCGGCCTCGACCGCCGCGCCCGGATGACCCTGCCCGGCTGGCGTTCGATGCTGGCGGCGCTGGAGGTTTCGTCCGACGAACCGGACCCGGACTTCCTCGACTGGCTGTCGGCCGAGGCGGCTTTCGGCCGGATCATGGACGTGGCCCTGCGCCGCCACTGGATCGACCCGACGGTGCCGCTGGAAGCCGCCGTGATCATGCCCGCCCACGGCGTGCTGGTCACCAGCGCCACCCTGTCCGATCCGAACGCGGACGATCCCTTCGACATGGCCCGGCTGCGCACCGGCGCGGCGCGGCTGATCGAGCCCGCGCGGACGCTGAAGGTCGAGAGCCCGTTCGACTATGCCGCCAACAGCCGGGTCATCGTCGTCAACGATCTGATCAAGGATGATGCGCGCCAGACCGCGGCGGCCATGCGTGAACTGTTCCTGGCGGCGGGCGGCGGCGGCCTCGGCCTGTTCACCGCCATCCGCCGGCTGAAGGCCGTCTATGAGCGGCTGGGTCCCGACCTGGCCAAGGCGGGCATCCCGCTCTACGCCCAGCACGTCGATCCGCTGGAGGTCGGGGCCTTGGTCGACGTGTTCCGGGCCGAACAGGACAGCTGCCTGCTGGGGACCGATGCGGTCCGGGACGGCGTCGACGTGCCGGGCCGGTCGTTGCGCATCCTCGCCTTCGACCGCGTGCCCTGGCCGCGCCCCGACCTGCTGCACAAGGCCCGCCGCCTGCGTTTCGGCGGCGAGGGCGCGGGCGGACGCAATTTCGACGACGCCCTGGCGCGGGCGAAGATGGCCCAGGCCTTCGGCCGGCTGATCCGCCGCGCCGATGACAAGGGCGTCTTCGTCATGCTGGACGCCGCCGCCCCCAGCCGCCTGTTCGCCAGCCTGCCGCCCGGCACCGAGGTCCAGCGCATGGGTCTGGCCGAGGCGGTCGAACAGGTTGGCGCATTCCTCAAGGCGGACTAGACGGAGCCTTGATGACCGACACCGCCCCCCGCCATTCCCGCCGCGGCCTCGCCGTTCCCTTTGTGATCGTCGGCCTGGTGCTGGCCGTCTGGACCGGCTGGTGGTTCTGGCTGACCGATCAGGTCGAGACCCGGCTGACGGCCCAGGTCGAGGTCCTGCGGCAGGACGGCTGGACCATCGCCCATGCGCCCGTGACCACCTCCGGCTGGCCGTTCCGCACGCGGGTCTCGATCCCGCAGGCGGCCATCCTGGCCCCGTCCGGCCACGGCGTCGCGGCGCCGGAGCTGGTGGCCGAGGCCAATGCCTGGAACCCCGACCGCTGGGTCATCATCGCCCCCGACGGCCTGACCCTGACCCGGGCGGACAAGGGCCGGATCGCCGTCGGCGGCGACGGCCTGCGGATGAGCGTCAGCCATCTGCGCGACCGCTTCCCCGATCTGAGGGCCGAAATGATCCGCCCGACCTTCACCGCCCTCGCCGGGGCCGAACCCTTCCCCATCGCCTCGGCCGAACACATCCAGCTGGAGGTCCGGCCGCATCTGACCGACGGCCGGGCCGCCACCGACGAGATGGACGTGCTGTTCCGCCTGGTCGAGGCGCGTGGCCGTCCCGGCGGGCCGGTGGAAGGCGTGACGCGCCAGGGGCGGCTCAGCGCCGACATCGAGGCGACCGTCGTCGGCGCCAGCCGGCTGCAGGGCGTGGACGCCGCCGGCGTGTTTTCCGCCTGGACCGCGGCGGGCGGCCGGTTCGCCGATGTACGCGGACGGCTGAAGGCGGGCGACAGCACCGCCGTCATCTCCAGCGAGGCCCTGTCGGCCGGGCGCGACGGACGGCTGCGGGGTTCGCTGGCCCTGACCGCCGAAAAGCCGATGGCGGCCATCGCCGGGCTGGCGCGGTCGCAATCGGGCGCCGTGAACCGGCTGGGCGCGGCGGGCGCGGCGGCGGCCACGGCGGCCTCGGGCGACCGGGGCGTCGATCTGGTCGTCCAGTTCCGCGACGGCCGCACCTGGCTGGGTCCCTTCGCCCTGGCCCCGGCGCCGCGGCTGTTCTGATGCTCCCAGAGCCCCTCATCGAGCCGGAAACCGACGCCGAGCGGCTTGGGCTGGACCGGGCGTTGGCCGAGGCCGTGCGGCTGCGGCTCGCCGCCGGACCCCGCCCGACGCCGGACGCCGACGCCATCGCCCTGAGGGAGCTCCTGACCGGCCTGCCGCCCGCCGAGGCCGCCGCGGTCCGCGCCGTGCTGGGCCGGATCGACGCCGCGACCGGCGCCCCGATGGTCGTCTGGGGCGGCGCCGGCCAGGCCCTCGCCGCCGACCGTTTCGGCCTGACCGCCCGCACCGTCGCCGAGCCGGAAAAGGCCCTGGCCTGCGCGCGCGACGGCTTTCGCGCGCTCATGGACCTGACGCCCAAGCTGGCCTGGTGGGGCCGGTTGCTGGCCGAGCCGGGCTTGCGCATCGTCGCCGCCCTGCCCGACGATCGCCACGGCCTGCCCCGCGCCGTGATGGTGCAGCAGGCCCGGCCTGGCCCCACCGGCGACGACCGCACCTTCTGGGCCACCGACAGCACCGCCCCGGACGCCCGTATCGTCGAGACCCTCGGCGCCGCCGGTCTCGCCGCCAGTCCGCTGATCGCGGCGGGCGGCTTGAAGCTGTTCATGCTCGCGGGCTATGTGCAGGCCGAGGACGGGCGGCTTGCATCCGCGCCCGGCAGCCTGTCCGGCGTCATCGGCGCCGCCCCCCAGTTCTGAAAGCGCCCATGACCGACGCACGCCAAAACGCCCCCTGGGCCAAGCCCGGCATTCTCGACATCGCCCCCTATGTCGGCGGCAAGTCGCGCATCGAGGGCGTGGCCGAGCCGATGAAGCTGTCCTCCAACGAGAACGCCCTGGGCGCCGGGGAGAAGGCCCGCGAGGCGTTCCAGAGCGCGGTCGGCAGTATCCACATGTATCCCGACGGCCGGGCCATGAAACTGCGCGATGCGGTGGCCGAACATCACGGGCTGGAGCCCGAGCGGCTGATCTTCGGCAACGGCTCGGACGAGGTCTTCGCCCTGCTGAACCAGACCTATCTGACGCCGGGCGACAACATCGTCACCGGCCAGTACGGCTTCCTCGCCTATCGCATCTCGGCCCTCGCCAATCAGGCGACGGTCAAACTAGCCCCCGAGCCGGGCTTCAAGGCCGAGGTCGACGCCCTGCTGGCCCAGGTCGATGAGCGGACGAAGCTGGTTTACATCTCCAGCCCGTCGAACCCGACCGGCAGCTACAACACCGCCGAGGAGACGCGCCGCCTGCACGAGGCCCTGCCGCCGCACGTCCTGCTGGTCATCGACGAGGCCTATGCCGAGTTCGTCTCGGAGCCCGACTGGGAGACCAGCTTCCCGCTGGCCCGGACGCACGACAACATCGTGGTCACCCGCACCTTCTCCAAGATCCACGGCCTGGGCGGCCTGCGCATCGGCTTCGGCTATGCGCCGCTGAAGGTGGCCGAGGCGGTCGACCGCATCCGCCTGCCCTTCAACGTCTCGGTGCCGGGTCTCGAGGCCGCCGTCGCCGCCCTCGGCGACGAGGCGCACCAGAAGGCCTCGCGCGATCTGGTCCACGCCTGGCGGCCGCGCCTGACCCAAGCCCTCAAGGGCTTCGGCTTCGACGTCTTCCCCTCGGCCGGAAACTTCGTCCTGGTCCGCTTCCCCGACGAGAAGCGCGGCGCCGCGGCGGCCAGCGACTATCTGAATTCGAAGGGGATCATCGTCCGTCCCGTCGGCGGCTACGGCCTGCCCGACTGCCTGCGCATCACGGTCGGCACCGAGGATCAGAACCGGGCGGTGATCGACGCGCTGAGCGAGTTCGCGGCGGGTTGAGGGCTGTCTCCTCCCTGTTCGCGCAGCGAATGGGGAGGTGGC